>NZ_FMUZ01000013.1:0-142208 GCF_900101575.1 Pseudomonas sp. NFACC37-1
CGCTGCCTTGGTGTTGGGGATCGCTTCCAGTCGATCTGTTTCTGCGTGATAAATCACCAACTCATCTTTGGCGACATCAACACCCACGATCGGCTTTGCGACAGAAACCGGCATTGCCATTGAAAATCCTCCGGGCTAAGGTTTGAACACTTGAAGGGTTCACCCAGAGGCGCAGGCTTGTTCCTATCGTCGGTCTAGGCCAGATGCATTCTTTATCGGCGCTTGGGTGAAAGGAGGAGGGGTGAAATCTCCCACGGTCTGTACTGCGGCTAACAGTCAGAATCGAGCTTTGTCCCTCCTCCTCCCTTCAAGTCCTACCATACAAGCGAGCTTGCTCGCGATAGCGGTAGATCAGTGGCATCGATGTTGACTGACGCACCGCCATCGCGAGCAAGCTCGCTCCCACAGGGGCATGTGTTTACCCACAATCCCTGTGCGCGCCTCTGTGGATAACCTGTTCGCCCCTCGCTGCACCCCATGCAAATCAGGCCCTGCCGGCCTGCGATCAAAAAGTAGCCAGGCTAACCCACGGTTTTTATTGGCTTTTTGTTGTGAATAACGACTCCTCTCAGGCGAACTTGCCCCCAATCTCTGTTGGCGCTTCTGTGGATAAGATGTTCGCTCAACGCTGCAAGCCATACGGGACGGGGTGTTCAGCGGATTGATCATAAAGTGATCGATTGGTGTTTTTTATCAGGAAAACTTCCGGAAAACCGCGATTTACAAGCCGTCCAAGGGGTTTTCCACAGAATCGTCAAAATTACCCCCAAACACTGTTGGCGCTTCTGTGGATAAGGTGTTTGCTCACCGCCACAGCCCATGCTTATCGGGGCTTATAGAGATTTGGTCAAAAAACAACCGATAGGCCAGTAAAACCGTCATGGTCCATAAGTCACGGTTTTTATTCACTTTGCCATGGAGAAAATGCGTGGCCTACGCACACTTGTCCCCATTTGCTGTGGGTGGCCATGTGGATAACTTGTTCGCCAAACGCTGCAGGCCACGGCCGGCATAGCGCAAAACGCGATAGATCAAATTTCATACAGTTCTAAGGCCCAACCTTGACGCAGGTCTGTCGGCTGTCTTCACTTCCATGGCACAAGGACATCGCACTTTATCCACATCAGGTTCAGGGAGAACACATGATGGATAGCAAGCACCCCCGCTCGCACCCGCTCCCCCTGCCGACCTGCGTCCCGGCACCGCCTGCTTCGCTGCACAAACGCATCCACCGTCGCGCCGCCAATCAGCGTGCACGTCTATAGCGTCCGGTTTTCCCCCCTGTAGCACCGCTGACTGCCGCTGGCCCCTGCACGGGACAGTGGCCAGGCGTTCGTGCGCCTGTCGATTTGCAGGCAACCGCAGAGTTGCCCCTTCTGCCTGAGAGGACTTGAACATGACACGGATCTCAACCCCCATCAGTGATATCCAGGAGCACTACGACGTCATCGTCATCGGTTCCGGCTACGGTGGCGGCATTGCTGCCTCGCGCCTGTCCCGGGCCGGACGCAAGGTGTGCCTGCTGGAGCGTGGCCGGGAGATCCAGCCCGGCGAATACCCCAACACCCTGCTCGCGGCCACCGAGGAATTGCAGGTCCATGACCCGGACGGACACATCGGCTCGCGTACCGGGCTGTTCGATCTGCATGTCAACGCCCAGCAGAACGTGGTGGTCGGTTGCGGCCTGGGTGGCACGTCGCTGATCAATGCCAACGTTGCGCTGGAGCCTGAGCCTGGCGTGTTCGACGACCCGCGCTGGCCCCTGGCGGTCCGGGAGCACCGCGACACGCTGCTCAAGGACGGCTACGCCCGGGCCCGGGAGATGCTCAAGCCCAACCCTTACCCGGCTTCGGAACCGAACCTGCCCAAGCTCGACGCCCACAAGAAGTCGGCCGATTACCTCAAGCAAGGCGCGCATTTCTACAAGCCGCCGATCAACGTGACCTTCGACAAGCTGCCCAACAACCTCAACCACGTCGGCGTCGAACAGTTGCCCTGCAATGGCTGTGGCGATTGCGTGTCGGGCTGTAACAACAAGGCCAAGAACACCACGTTGATGAATTACCTGCCGGATGCCTGGAACCACGGTGCGGAGATTTTCTGCCAGGCCGAGGTGCGGCACCTGGAGCGCGACGGCGACGGCTGGATCGTGCACTTCCAATACCTGGACAGCGGCCGCGAGCTGTTCTCGGCACCCACGTTATTCGTGCGGGCCGATATCGTGGTGGTGTCCGCCGGCACCCTGGGCTCCACCGAAATCATGTTGCGCTCGCGGGACAAGGGCCTGGCCATGTCCAGCCAACTGGGCGAGCACATGAGCGGCAATGGCGACATCCTCGGGTTCGGCCACAACTGCGATCAGGTCATCAATGGCATCGGTTTCGGCGCCCATCCGGCCAAGGAGCTGGAGCCGGTGGGGCCGTGCATCACCTCAGTCATCGACATGCGCACCGAAGGCGACTGGCGCAGCCGCATGGTCATCGAGGAAGGTTCGATTCCCGGCGCCCTCGGCCGGGCCATGGTACCGAGCATGGCGGCGTTTGCCGAAATGATCGGCGTGGCCACCGACACCGGTTTCGGTGCCAGCCTCAAGTACAAGGGCCGGGAGGCCGAGAGCTTCCTGCGTGGGCCGTATTACGGCGCGCTGCACAACATGCAGACCTACTTGATCATGAGCCATGACAACGCCAAGGGCCGCATGCTGCTCGACAACAAGGACCAGTTGCGCATCGACTGGCCCGGCGTCGGCGAACAGGAGAACGTCACCCTCGGCAACGAGCGGCTGCACCAGAGCACCAAGGCCCTGGGCGGGATCTGGGTCGAGAACCCGATCTGGACCAAGCTGCTCAAGCACAGCATCGTCTCGGTCCATCCCCTGGGCGGTTGCGTGATGGGCGAGGACGCCACCCAAGGGGTGGTCAACCACAAGGGCCAGGTGTTCAGTGGCGCCAGCGGCACCGATGTCTACCCGGGCCTGTACGTGACCGACGGTGCGGTGATCCCCACGTCCCTGGCGGTCAATCCGCTGCTGACCATCTCGGCGGTAAGTGAGCGCAACATGGGGCTGCTGGCGGCCGACCGTGGCTGGATCATCGACTACACGCTGCCCTCGGCCCCGCGCAAAGCGGTGGCGCCGCCGACACTCGGCGTGCAGTTCACCGAAACCATGAAGGGCTACTTCTCCACGGCCTTCACTCAGGCCCAGGGCACCGATCTGAGCCTGTACGAAGCGGCGGCCAAGCGCGGCAAGGCCGACAACTCGCCCATCGAATTCACCCTGACCATCACCGCCGCCGACCTCAACCGTTTGATCAAGGAGCCGGAACACGCCGCAACCCTGGTGGGCACCCTCGATGCACCGCTGCTCTCACCGCAACCGCTGGTGGCCAGCAATGGGGTGTTCAACCTGTTCGAGCAGTACCAGGAACAGGTCGGCGTACGGCACATGAACTACGACATGAAGCTGACCGCCGAGGACGGCAGCGACTATTACTTCAGCGCCTTCAAGACCGTGCCCGAGGACAACGGTGTGCTGAATATCTGGCACGACACCAGCACGCTCTATGTCACGCTCTATCGCGGGCCGGACAAGACCGGCGCAGTGATTGGCTGCGGCGTGATGCACATCCTGCCGGCCGACTTCGCCAAGCAGATGACCACCATGAAAGTGCTCAACGCGCGCAACGAGCGTGAGCGCGTGGAGGCATTGGCGCGATTCGGCAAGTTCTTTGCCGGTATCCTGTGGGAGAGCTACGGCGGTGTCTTCGCCGGCGACGTCTATTTCAACCCGGACGCGCCGCCCCGGTTGAAACGGCCGTTGGATGCGCCGGCGCCGGCCGTGCATTTCTTCCAGACCGAAGACAATGTCGAGCTGCGCCTGACCCGCTATCAGGCCGGCACCAAAGGTCCGGTGATGTTGGTCCATGGCTTGGGCGTGGGCTCGAACATCTTCTCCACCGACACCATCCATACCAACTTGCTGGAGTACCTGTGCAAGCACGAGTACGACGTCTGGCTCCTGGACTTGCGGGTGAGCATCCTGCTGCCGGCCAGCAAGCATGAATGGAACGGCGACCAAGTGGCCCAGTACGATTTCAAGGCGGCCATCGAGCAGATCCAGCAAGCGACCCTGGCCCGTGACGTGCAATGCGTGGTGCATTGCTACGGCGCGACGACGTTCTTCATGTCGATGCTGGCGGGGCTGCAGGGCGTGCGCTCGGTGGTTTGCTCGCAGATCGCCGCCGACACGGTGGTCGCCACCGCCACCGGTCTGAAGGCCGGTCTACACCTGCCGGGGATGCTCGATGCCATCGGCATCAAGTCCCTCACGGCCTACGCCGACACCAAGGAAAGCTGGTTCAACAAACTCTACGACAAGGCCCTCAATGGCTATGCCCGGATCGAGGCCCAGGGCTATTGCACCAACCCGGTCTGCCATCGCATCACGTTCATGTATGCGTCGCTGTACCGCCACGACACCCTCAACGAAACCCTGCACGACAACCTGCATGAGTTGTTCGGCGAGTCGAACATCCAGACCTTCGAGCACCTGGCGCTGATCGTGCGCAAGGGGCACCTGGTGGACTTCAAGGGCAACGACGTCTACATGCCGCATTTCGATCGGTTGAAGTTGCCGATCTGCTTCATCAGCGGCGCCGACAACCAGTGCTACCTGCCGCAAAGCACCCTCAAGACCTACGAGCGACTGTGCGAGATGCATGGCCCTCAGTTGTTCAGTCGCCACGAAGTGCCAGGGTACGGTCACATCGACTGCATGTTCGGCAAGGATGCGGTGGTGGATGTGTATCCGCTCATTCTTGGGCACTTGGAGAAGACCGCCCTCGGCTAGCTGATCGTTCCCACGCTCCGCGTGGGAATGCCGCCATGGACGCTCTGCGTCCGCTGTTGTGACGCAGAGCGTCACGGGATGCATGCCCACGCAGAGCGTGGGAACGATCTGGGGAAATGCCATGAACGCTTACATCCGCTGGTTCCAACGCATCATTTGGGTCGGGATTGTCATGAACATGTTCTTCGCGATTCCGGCGTTGTTCGCGCCGGCGTTGCTGACGTCCATGATCGGCCTGCCACCTGTATTGTCCGATCCCTGGCTGGAGAACGCCGGCATGTTGCTGGTGGGGATCAGCCTGTTCTACATGCCCTCGGGGTTCAACGCGCCGCGTTTCGTGGTGCATTCGTGGTTGTGCGTGCTGTCGCGGCTGGTGGCGGTGGTGTTCTGGATCTACCTGATCAACACCAATGACCAGGGCCAATTGTTTGTGCCGATGTTGATGGGCGACCTGAGCATGTTCCTGATCCTGGGCGTGCTGCTGTACCTGGGCAGTCCGGTGGCCAATCGTCCGCTGGCCCTACTGTGCGCCGGTTGGCGGGAATGGCGCGCCGGCTGGGCGCTGCGCTGGCAGAGCCACGGGTTCAAGGTCGGCATGTTGGTGGTGGTCGTGTTGCTGGGTTTCATTGGTTACCAGACCTGGTACCAAATGATCCGGGAGGTGCCGCAGCCGGACTTCGCCTCCGACGAAGACCATTACAAATACGCCGCCATCGGCCTGGGCATCGAGGCGCGGATTCCCTACTACCTGTTCGCCGTGCTGCCGCAAATGTGCCCGGAAAAACTGCCCAAGCCCGGCGGCTACGAAGTGTTCGGGTTTCTCTATGAAAACGGCAAAGACCTGCCCATCGGCATGGCCAAGCGGCAACTCGGTTACCCCACGGTCGAGCCCAATTGCGCCCTGTGCCACACCGGCTCCTACCGGGCCAATGCCACTGACGTGGCAGTGCCGGTCGCCGCCGCGCCGGCCAATACCCTGCAACTGCAAGCTTTCCAGTGGTTCGCCTACGATTGCGCCAGCGACCCGAAATTCACCCCCGAGGCGGTGATGGCGGCGATCAATGGCAAGTTCCAGTTGGGTTTTTTCGAAAAACTGTACAACCGTTACTTGATCATCCCGATGGCCAAGAGTGCGCTGCTCAAGCAGAAGCAGGCCTATGCCTGGCAGAAGCTGCGTCCGGCCCAGGGGCCTGGGCGGACCGATACCTTCAACCCGACCAAAATGGTGGTGTTCGGCTTCCCGGATGACTCCACCATCGGCACCGTGGATCTGCCACAGGTCTGGAACCAGAAACCCCGGGAGTCCATGTACCTGCATTGGGACGGCAATAACAACCAGATCCACGAGCGCAACTACGCAGCGGCCATGGCCGTGGGCGCGACGCCGGAATCGGTGCTGCCGCCGAGTTTCAACCGGGTGACCAACTGGCTGCTGGGGCACAAGGCACCGGCCTGGCCGTTCGCCCTGGACTCGGCGAAAGTCGCCCAGGGCCAACCGATCTGGGAGAAAAACTGCGCGGGCTGCCATGATTTCGGCCGCAGCGACACCGGCCAGGTCACCACCCACATCGACCAGTTGGGCACTGATCCCCATCGCCTGAATTCCTTCACCACGGGCCTGGTGACGGCGTTCCACGGCTTCAAGACACCGCCGTTCGACTTCAACGCCTACCGCAAGACCCAGAGCTACAGCAACACCCCCACCGACGGCATTTGGCTGCGGGCGCCGTACCTGCACAACGGCTCGGTGCCGACCCTGTGGGATTTGCTGCAACCACCGGAACAGCGTCCGCAGGTGTTCTACACCGGCTCCGACATTTATGACCAGGAGAAGGTCGGCTTCGTCACCCGCGGCGCGCAGATGAAAGCATCGGCGGATTTCAAATACGACACCCGCCTGGAAGGCAACCACAACGGCGGCCACCTGTATGGCACGCAGCTGTCGGACGTCGACAAACGGGCCCTGATCGAATTCATGAAGACCCTGTAGCCCAGGGCATTGCGAAGGAGCGTTCACATGTCATTACTGCACCATTGGGAACATGAGTTCGACAAGGTCAAAGTCCGCCTGCACGGGTTGGTCACGCGGCTGGAGATGTCCTGGAAGAAACTCGTCAACGACCTGGAGCCCGAGGAGTTTCAGGCCATCGTCAAACTGTTGCAGCGCGGGCACGACCAGGCGCGGCACGTCATCGAGCATGGCGACCTCCCGGATGACGAGCCGGCCGTACCCTGGGAGCTGGCCCACGGCCTGTCGATCCTGAAGATCGGCAATCCTACGCCGTTGCCGCAAAGCGAAGACGAACTGCCGACCCGGGTGCTCAAGGACGGCACCTTGCTCGGCTGCCGCAAATGGGAGCTGCTGGACCTGCTGTGGAGCGAGGCGTTGCTCAAATGGATCGAGAACTTGCGGCATCATGCGCCGTTCGCCACCAACCCGGCGCTGGTGAAAATGGACAGCGATGTGGTGCTGGCCATCGCAGGCGACTGGGGCACCGGGCCGTTCGACAGCCACGCGCCGGCGGTGGCCGTGGCCAATCAGATGCAACTGGCCCAGGCTGACTTCACCATCCATCTGGGTGATGTGTATTACGCCGGCACCCATTCCCAGGAAGACGTCGATATGGTCGGCTGGCCCCAGGGCAAGCACGGCTCGTTCACCCTCAACTCCAATCACGAGATGTACAGCGGTGCCCACGGTTACTTCAAGGAGCTGGCCAAGCGTTTTCCGGTGCAGCAAGGCACCAGCTATTTTGCCTTGTACAACGACGACTGGCTGGTGGTTGGCCTGGACAGTGCCTACGCCTCGGACGCGATGAACCTGTACATGGACGGCACCCTCAACACCCAGCAGATCGAGTGGATGAAAACCCTGCCCAAGCGCAAGAAGGTGATGGTGCTCAGTCATCATCAGGGCTTCGATATTTCCGGGCACAACAAGACCGCCCTCTACCAACCGGTGTGCGATGCCCTGGGGCGTGAGCCGGACTACTGGTATTGGGGCCATTTGCATAACGGCATCTGCTACGCCACCCAGGGCGGGCTGCATGCGCGTTGCGCCGGGCACGGGGCGATTCCCTATGGCACCACCAGCGAGCTGAACGGGCATGCCCGGGTGCTGTGGTCGGAGACTCAGTTGGCGGGGGATGAGGCGTATCCGGAGCGGGTGCTGAATGGGTACGTGAAGGTGCGGCTGGTGGGAGAGAACATCGAAGAGACGTTTTATGGGGAGGATGGCAGTGTGCGGTGGTCTTCTCACTGACGATCGTTCCCACGCTCTGCGTGGGAATGCCTCAACGGACGCTCCGCGTTCGGCTTTCGGGACGCAGAGCGTCCCGGGCTGCATTCCCACGCGGAGCGTGGGAACGATCTCCAACCGAAGCGTCTGGTTTTAGCCCTGGACCGGAACGCCCTTGAGGTACGGCGCCGGTTCAGCCCCGAGGTTGTTGAGCATGCGCTCGCTGTACCAGTCCACGAAGTTCACCACGCCGAACTCGTAGGTCTTGGAGTACGGCCCAGGCTGGTAGGCGGTGGAGTTGATGCCGCGCTGGTTTTCTTCGGCCAGGCGACGGTCCTGGTCGTTGGTGGCGTCCCAGACTTCACGCATGCGCGCCACGTCGTAGTCCACGCCTTCGACCGCGTCCTTGTGCACCAGCCACTTGGTGGTGACCATGGTTTCCTGGGCGCTGATCGGCCACACGGTGAACACGATGATGTGGTCGCCCATGCAGTGGTTCCACGAGTGCGGCAGGTGCAGGATGCGCATCGAGCCCAGGTCCGGGTTCTTGATGCGGCCCATCAGCTTGGCGCAGCCTTGCTTGCCGTCCATGGTCATCGACACGGTGCCCTTGAGCAGCGGCATGCGCACGATGCGGTTGCGCAGGCCGAAACTGGCGTGGGCGTAAGGGATCTTCTCGGCTTCCCAGGCGGCGGCGGAGGCGGCCACGTGGTCCTTGAAGGCCTGATCGGCGCGTGGGTCGGTAACGTCGTCCCATTCCAGCAGGGTCTTGAGCAGTTCCGGGTGCGAACCGCCGCAGTGGTAGCACTCGCGGTTGTTTTCCAGCACCAGCTTCCAGTTGGCCTTTTCCATCAAGGTGGTTTGCACCGCCACCTTGGTGTTTTCCATGTCGTACGGTTCCATGTAATGGTTCAGCGTCGACAGGAAATCATCGATGGCCGGCGGATTCTCGGCCAGGCTGATGAAGATATAGCCGCCCGCGGTCTTCACGTTCACAGGCTTGAGGCCGTACTGCTTCATGTCGAAGTCGGCGCCCATCTCGGTGCCGGCGAACAGCAGGCGACCGTCCAGCTCGTAGGTCCACTGGTGGTAGTGGCAGACCAGTTTGGCGACCTTGCCCTTTTCACTGGTGCACAACCGCGAGCCACGGTGACGGCAGACGTTATGGAACGCATGCACCACGCCGTCGGCGCCGCGAATCACGATGATGGGGTTCTTGCCGACTTGCAGGGTCAGGTAGTTGCCCTTGGTCGGGATCTCGCAGGTCATGCCGGCGATCAACCATTCCTTCTGGAAGATTTCCTGCATATCGATATCGAACAGGCGCTCATCGCTGTAGAACGGTTGTGGCAGCGAGAAGGTGCGCTCGCGCTCTTGCAGCATTTGCGCGGTGGCCTTGCGTGCGGGTTCCAGCGGATCGCCCAGGCTCAGGGTAGTGGTGACGTCCATCGTTTTATCCTCAAGGCCCTCTACGTGGCCGCGAAAGTGGCTGATCGGTTGTGCTACGCAAGGTAAAAAATATTGTTTGTCTGTTGGGGCGAGTGTGGGGCCGCGCAGGGGCCGAACCTTATCCATGGGCGACATGGCCCAATCTGTTCCCGACGCGCAAGCCCCGGTAGTTAAGGGCTGGTCGCGATAAGTATGTGAATGTCGCAGATAGGTAAATGGTCACCCAGACGCCTGCGCACAATCGCCATCATGAAGGCCGACAGTCGGCCGTGGAGATCAGCATGTCCAATAACTTCCTGAACCCGGTCACTACCCAGACCTGGGCCAATGGCCGACATATCGTACGTTGCGTCAAAGTCATCCAGGAAACCTGGGATGTGCGCACCTTCTGCTTCATGGCCGATCAGCCGATCATGTTCTTTTTCAAGCCGGGGCAATTCGTCACCCTGGAGCTGGAAATCGAAGGCCAGCCGATCATGCGCTCCTACACCATCTCCAGTTCGCCGTCGGTGCCCTATAGCTTCTCGGTCACTATCAAGCGCGTGCCGGGGGGCAAGGTGTCCAACTGGTTGCACGATACTTTGCATGAAGGCCAGGAGCTGGCGGTGCACGGGCCGGTGGGGTTGTTCAACGCCATCGATTTCCCGAGCCCGAAAGTCCTGTACTTGAGCGGTGGCGTGGGGATCACGCCGTGCATGTCCATGGCCCGCTGGTTCTACGACACCAACGCCAATGTCGACATGACCTTCATCCACAGCGCCCGGTCGCCCAAGGACATCATCTACCACCGCGAGCTGGAACACATGGCGTCGCGGATCGACAACTTCAGCCTGCACCTGATCTGTGAAAAGCATGGCCTGGGCGAGCCTTGGGCCGGGTATCGCGGTTACCTGAACCACAAGATGCTGGAATTGATGGTGCCCGACTTCCTCGAGCGCGAAGTGTTCTGTTGCGGCCCGACCCCGTACATGACCGCGGTCAAGCGCCTGCTGGAAGCGGCTGGCTACGACATGAAGCGTTACCACGAGGAATCCTTCGGTGCCACGCCGCCGGAAGCCCGCGCCGACGCCGTGGAACAGGCCGAACAGGCGGCCGACGCGCCGGAAGTCGATGCGGCGGACCTGCACCTGGTGGAATTCACCTCCTCTGGCAAGAGCATCCGCGTGGGCCCGGGCGAAACCGTGCATGCCGCCGCCGCCAAGCTTGGCATGATGATCCCCAAGGCCTGCGGCATGGGCATCTGCGGCACCTGCAAAGTGTTGAAGCTGGGCGGGGAGGTGGAGATGGATCACAACGGCGGGATCACCGAGGACGACGAGGCCGAGGGCTACATCCTGTCGTGCTGCAGCGTGCCGAAGGGGGATGTGCGGATCGAGTTCTGATCCGTTCTCTCTGGCGGGTGATAAGCTCCTGTGGCGAGGGGATAAATCCCCTCGCCACAGGTTAATCATGTCCCCGGCCCAACAGTGGTCGGGCCCGGTCTTGAATGAGTCTTTACTTAGCCGGCCATCACTTCCCGAATATCCGTCGCCAATTCCCGCACCCGTGCCTCCTCGGTATCCCACGAGCACATGAACCGTGCGCCGCCCTTGCCGATGAAGGTGTAGAAGCGCCAGCCCTTGGCGCTCAGTGCGGCGATGGCCGGTTCCGACAGTTGCAGGAACACGCCGTTGGCCTGGACCGGGAACATCAGTTCCACGCCGGGAATGTCGCTGACCAGCTCTGCCAGCAATTGGGCGCAGTGGTTGGCGTGGCGGGCGTGTTTGAGCCAGGCGTCGTTTTGCAGCAGGCCTACCCAAGGTGCGGAAAGGAAGCGCATTTTCGACGCCAGTTGCCCGGCCTGTTTGCAGCGGTAGTCGAAGTCCACGGCCAGGTCATGGTTGAAGAACAGGATCGCTTCCCCCACCGCCATGCCGTTTTTGGTGCCGCCAAAGCACAACACGTCCACGCCGACCTTCCAGGTCAGGTCCGCCGGCGAGCAGCCGAGGAAGGCGCAGGCGTTGGAAAAGCGCGCGCCGTCCATGTGCAGGTTCAGCCCCAGTTCCTTGCAGGTGACGCTGATGGCGCGGATTTCATCCGGCGTGTAGACGCTGCCGACTTCCGTGGCTTGGGTCAGGGTGACGACCCGAGGCTTGGGGTAGTGGATGTCCTGGCGCTTGAGGGCGATCTCGCGGATCGCCTCGGGGGTCAGCTTGCCGTTTTCGGTACGTGCCAGCAGCAGCTTGGAGCCGTTGGAGAAGAACTCCGGTGCGCCGCATTCGTCGGTTTCGACGTGGGCGGTTTCCGAGCAGATCACGCTGTGATAACTCTGGCACAGCGAGGACAGGGCCAGGGAGTTGGCCGCCGTGCCGTTGAACGCGAAGAACACTTCGCAGTCGGTTTCGAACAAGGCCCGGAAATCGTCCGCCGCGCGGTGGGTCCACTCATCGTCGCCGTAGGCACGTTGGTGACCCTGGTTGGCTTCTTCCATGGCGGCCCAGGCTTCGGGGCAAATGCCGGAATAGTTGTCGCTGGCAAACTGTTGACTCTTGTCGGTCATGGCCTTGCTCCTGAATAGAGAGTCCTGGGTAAAAGAGATCCCTGGCGGAATTCCCGGGTAAGGGGTTCCATTGTTCGGCGTGCTTGGGTCCGCAGCGCCGTGGTCGATGTTGGTGCGCACTTTACCCAAGATTAGCGGGGGAACACACCGGATGTTTCTGTCGGAAAGTATCAATCTCGTCGCGCGGCTTTATTCATGAGCCGGCGTGATGGGGCTCTGGACCTGCTCAAGTGGTTGGCTCTTTTGTCGATGGTCCTCGATCATCTGCGATATGTCGGTTTTTCCGTCGATTGGCTCTATGTGCCGGGACGCCTGGCATTCCCGTGGTTCTGCCTGGCGATGGCGGCGAATCTGGCACGCAGGGGTGCCAGCGCCGCTCCATGGCGGTACCTGGGCTGGCTGCTGTTATTCAGTGCCGTCAGCGAAATCCCCTACCGCTTGTTCATTCCTGATCCCGGCACCCTGAATGTGATGCCAACCCTGGTGCTGGGATTGTTGGTGGCGCGCTGCTGGCAAACGCCCACCTTGGAGGCGCGATGCCTGGCGGTGATGGCGTTGCTGTTGGCGGCGCTGTTTTCGTCGCAGCTGATGTTCGGTTTCTTCGGTGTGCTGCTGCCGCTGGCGATGTTGCTGGTATTCAAGCGTCCCTTGTACATGGCGCTGTTGCCGGGGCTGGTCTGCGTGGCGGCCAACCAATGGCGAGTGTTGTATGGCGCGGCGTGGTTGGGAAATGGGGTGGCGTTGTGGGGGCTGGTGGCTTGCCTGGTCGCGCCATGGCTTGGGCAGGTGCTTTTGCGACGCGCCGGTCGTTTTCATCCACCGGCGATGCGGCGCTGGGCCTATGGCCTTTATCCAGCGCATTTCCTGCTGTTGCTCGCGGTTCGCCACCTATCGGCCTGAACAGAACCCTGTGGCGAGGGGACCTATCTGTGGCGAGGGGATTTATCTGTGGCGAGGGGATTTATCTGTGGCGAGGGGATTTATCTGTGGTGAGGGGATTTATCCCCGTTGGGCTGCGAAGCAGCCCCCCAAAACTGGCTAATTCGGTCAATCCGACACACCCAGGTGTCTGGTTTTAGGGCCGCTTCGCGCCCCAGCGGGGATAAATCCCCTCGCCACAAGGACCCTGTCTCCAGTCCAAACAGGACCGTGTCTGTTCCTATGTCGTAAACGCACCTTTGCGTGGCGTCCATAGGCATTTGACATGCCTGCGCCAGCCATACCATCGCATCCAAAGGGCACGACCGAATGGTCCGTGCCTCACCGAGACGAAAGGCGCACCGCCGCCGCTGGGAGAGACGCGATGTTCAGCAAACAAGACCAAATTCAAGGCTACGATGATGCGCTGCTGGCGGCGATGAACGCCGAAGAGCAACGCCAGGAAGATCACATCGAGCTGATCGCGTCGGAGAACTACACCAGCAAGCGCGTGATGGAGGCCCAGGGCAGCGGCCTGACCAACAAGTACGCCGAAGGCTATCCGGGCAAGCGCTACTACGGTGGCTGCGAGCACGTCGACAAAGTCGAGGCCCTGGCCATCGAGCGTGCCAAGCAGTTGTTCGGTGCCGATTACGCCAACGTCCAGCCGCACTCCGGGTCTTCGGCCAACAGCGCCGTGTACCTGGCCCTGCTGCAGGCCGGCGACACCATCCTGGGCATGAGCCTGGCCCATGGCGGTCACCTGACCCACGGTGCCAAGGTGTCGTCCTCGGGCAAGCTCTACAACGCGGTGCAATACGGCATCGACACCACCACCGGCCTGATCGACTACGACGAAGTCGAGCGCCTGGCGGTCGAGCACAAGCCGAAAATGATCGTGGCCGGTTTCTCCGCTTACTCCAAGACCCTGGATTTCCCACGTTTCCGCCAGATCGCCGACAAGGTCGGTGCCCTGCTGTTCGTCGACATGGCCCACGTGGCCGGTCTGGTTGCCGCCGGTCTGTACCCGAACCCGCTGCCGTACGCCGACGTGGTCACCACCACCACCCACAAGACCCTGCGCGGTCCGCGTGGTGGCCTGATCCTGGCCAAGGCCAACGAAGAAATCGAGAAGAAGCTCAACGCGGCGGTATTCCCCGGCGCCCAGGGCGGCCCGCTGATGCACGTGATCGCCGGCAAGGCGGTGTGCTTCAAGGAAGCGGCGGAGCCTGGCTTCAAGGCTTATCAGCAGCAAGTGATCGATAACGCCCAGGCCATGGCTGGCGTGTTCATCAAGCGCGGCTACGATGTAGTGTCCGGTGGTACCGATAACCACCTGTTCCTGGTCAGCCTGATCCGTCAGGGCCTGACCGGCAAGGATGCCGATGCTGCCCTGGGCCGCGCCCACATCACCGTCAACAAGAACGCCGTGCCGAACGACCCGCAATCGCCATTCGTGACGTCGGGCCTGCGCATCGGCACCCCGGCGGTGACCACCCGTGGCTTCAAGGTTACCCAGTGCGTCACGCTGGCCGGCTGGATCTGCGACATTCTCGACAACCTCGGCGATGCCGATGTCGAGGCCAATGTCGCCCAGCAAGTGGCGGCCCTGTGCGCGGACTTCCCGGTTTATCGCTGAGTCGGTTTTGGAGTAATGACTATGCAACGCTATTCGGGCTTCGGCCTCTTCAAACACTCACTCAGCCATCACGAAAACTGGCAGCGGATGTGGCGCACGCCGACCCCGAAAAAGGTCTACGACGTGGTCATCGTCGGCGGTGGCGGGCATGGTCTGGCGACCGCCTACTACCTGGCCAAGGAACACGGCATCACCAACGTGGCGGTGGTCGAGAAGGGCTGGTTGGGCGGCGGTAACACCGCGCGCAACACCACCATCGTGCGCTCCAACTACTTGTGGGACGAATCGGCCCACCTGTACGAACACGCGATGAAACTCTGGGAAGGCCTGTCCCAGGACCTGAACTACAACGTGATGTTCTCCCAGCGTGGCGTCTACAACCTGTGCCACACCCTGCAGGACATCCGTGATTCCGAGCGTCGCGTCAGCGCCAACCGCCTCAACGGCGTG
This sequence comes from Pseudomonas sp. NFACC37-1, assembly GCF_900101575.1. Taxonomy (NCBI): domain Bacteria; kingdom Pseudomonadati; phylum Pseudomonadota; class Gammaproteobacteria; order Pseudomonadales; family Pseudomonadaceae; genus Pseudomonas; species Pseudomonas sp. NFACC37-1. The sequence goes on from NZ_FMUZ01000013.1 coordinate 15,083, forward strand.
GATGGCGAGCTGCTCAACGCCAAGCAAGTGGCCGATGAGATCCCGTACCTGGATTGCTCGAAAAACACCCGCTACCCGGTGATGGGCGCCACCGTCCAGCGTCGCGGCGGCGTGGCCCGTCACGATGCCGTGGCCTGGGGCTTTGCCCGGGCGGCGGACGCGTTGGGCGTGGACCTGATCCAGCAGACCGAAGTGATCGGTTTCCGCAAGGAAAACGGCGTGTGCATCGGCGTGGAAACCAACAAGGGCTTCATCGGCGCCAAGCGCGTCGGCGTGGTGACCGCCGGTAACTCCGGGCACATGGCCAAGCTCGCGGGCTTCCGCCTGCCGATCGAATCCCATCCGCTGCAAGCGTTGGTGTCCGAGCCGATCAAACCGATCATCGACAGCGTGATCATGTCCAACGCCGTGCACGGCTACATCAGCCAGTCCGACAAGGGCGACCTGGTGATCGGTGCCGGTATCGACGGCTACAACGGCTACGGCCAGCGCGGCTCGTACCCGGTGATCGAACACACGGTCCAGGCCATCGTCGAGATGTTCCCGGTTTTGTCCCGCGTACGCATGAACCGCCAGTGGGGCGGCATCGTCGACACCACGCCGGACGCCTGCCCGATCATCTCCAAGACCCCGGTGCCGAACATGTTCTTCAACTGCGGTTGGGGTACCGGCGGCTTCAAGGCCACCCCGGGTTCGGGCAACGTCTTCGCTGCAAGCCTGGCCAAGGGTGAAATGCACCCGCTGGCCGCGCCGTTTTCCATCGACCGTTTCCACAACGGCGCACTGATCGACGAACACGGCGCTGCTGCCGTCGCCCACTAACAGGAGAAATCCCCTATGTTGCACATCTTCTGTCCTCACTGCGGCGAACTGCGCTCCGAAGAGGAATTCCACGCATCCGGCCAGGCGCATATCCCGCGTCCGCTGGATCCGAACGCCTGCACCGACGAGGAGTGGGGCGACTACATGTTCTTCCGTGACAACCCACGCGGGTTGCACCATGAACTGTGGGACCACGTCGCCGGTTGCCGTCAGTACTTCAACGTGACCCGTGACACCGTGACCTACGAGATTCTCGAAACCTACAAGATCGGCCAAAAGCCGCAGTTCACCGACAAGGCTGACAGTCCGAAAGCGGCTGCACAGGCTCTGGGAGAGAAGGTATGAGCCAGATCAATCGCCTGTCCAACGGCGGACGGATCGACCGCAACAAAGTGCTGAGCTTCACCTTCAACGGCCAGACCTACAAAGGCTTCGAGGGCGACTCCCTGGCCGCTGCGCTGCTGGCCAACGGTGTCGACATCATCGGTCGCAGCTTCAAGTATTCCCGGCCGCGCGGCATCTTCGCCGCCGGCGCAGAAGAGCCGAACGCGGTGCTGCAGATCGGTGCCACCGAAGCCACGCAGATCCCTAACGTGCGCGCCACGCAACAGGCGCTGTACCAAGGTTTGGTCGCCACCAGCACCAACGGCTGGCCGAACGTGAACAACGACATGATGGGCATTCTCGGCAAGGTCGGCGGCAAGCTGATGCCGCCGGGCTTCTACTACAAAACCTTCATGTACCCGCAATCGTTCTGGATGACCTACGAGAAGTACATCCGCAAGGCCGCCGGCCTGGGCCGCTCGCCGACCGAGAACGATCCGGACACCTACGACTACATGAACCGTCACTGCGACGTGTTGATCGTCGGTGCTGGCCCTGCCGGCCTGGCCGCCGCATTGGCCGCGGCCCGCAGCGGTGCGCGCGTCATCCTGGCCGATGAGCAGGAAGAGTTCGGCGGCAGCCTGCTCGACTCCCGCGAGAGCCTGGACGGCAAGCCGGCGACCGAATGGGTAGCCTCTGTTGTCGCTGAACTCAAGTCGATGCCCGACGTGGTGTTGCTGCCTCGTGCCACGGTGAACGGTTACCACGACCATAACTTCCTGACCATCCACGAGCGCCTCACCGACCACCTCGGTGACCGCGCACCGATCGGCCAGGTTCGCCAGCGCATCAACCGCGTTCGCGCCAAGCGCGTGGTGCTGGCGACCGGCGCCTGCGAGCGCCCGCTGGTCTACGGCAACAACGACGTGCCGGGCAACATGCTGGCCGGTGCGGTGTCGACCTACGTGCGTCGCTACGGCGTGGCACCGGGCAAGAAACTGGTGCTGAGCACCAACAACGACCACGCCTATCGCGTAGCACTGGACTGGTTCGACGCCGGTCTGCAAGTGGTGGCCGTGGCCGATGCGCGCAGCAACCCACGTGGCGCGCTGGTGGAAGAAGCCCGCGCCAAGGGCATCCGTATCCTCACCGGCAGCGCCGTGGTCGAGGCCCGTGGCAGCAAGCGTGTCACCGGGGCCCGTGTTGCCGCGATCGACGTCCGCGCCCATAAAGTCACCAGCCCAGGCGAATGGCTGGACTGCGACCTGGTGGCCAGCTCCGGCGGCTACAGCCCGGTGGTTCACTTGGCTTCGCACCTGGGCGGCAAGCCGATCTGGCGTGAAGACATCCTCGGTTTCGTACCGGGCGAAGCACCGCAAAAACGTGTCTGCGTCGGCGGTGTGAACGGTGTCTACAGCCTCGGCGACAGCTTGGCCGATGGCTTCGAGGGCGGCGTGCGCGCGGCCAGCGAAGCCGGCTTCAAAGCGGTGGAGGGCGTATTGCCCAAAGCCCTGAGCCGTCATGAAGAGCCGACCCTGGCGCTGTTCCAGGTGCCTCACGAAAAATCCACCGCACGGGCGCCGAAGCAATTCGTCGACCTGCAGAACGACGTGACCGCCGCCGCCATCGAACTCGCCACCCGCGAAGGCTTCGAGTCGGTGGAACACGTCAAGCGCTACACCGCACTGGGCTTCGGTACTGACCAGGGCAAACTGGGCAACGTCAACGGCCTGGCCATCGCGGCCCGTTCGCTGAACGTGAGCATCCCGCAGATGGGCACCACCATGTTCCGTCCGAACTACACGCCGGTGACTTTCGGCGCGGTGGCTGGCCGGCACTGTGGGCACATCTTCGAGCCGGTGCGCTTCACCGCACTGCATGCCTGGCATGTGAAGAATGGCGCCGAGTTCGAAGACGTCGGCCAATGGAAACGCCCTTGGTACTTCCCGAAGAACGGCGAAGACATGCACGCCGCGGTCAAGCGCGAATGCAAGGCGGTACGTGACAGCGTCGGCCTGCTGGACGCCTCGACCCTGGGCAAGATCGACATCCAGGGCCCGGATGCCCGCGAGTTCCTCAACCGCGTCTACACCAACGCCTGGACCAAGCTCGACGTGGGCAAGGCCCGCTACGGCCTGATGTGCAAGGAAGACGGCATGGTCTTCGACGACGGCGTAACGGCCTGTCTGGCGGACAACCACTTCCTGATGACCACCACCACGGGCGGCGCGGCGCGCGTGCTGCAATGGCTGGAGATCTATCACCAGACCGAATGGCCGGACCTGAAGGTGTACTTCACCTCGGTCACCGACCACTGGGCGACCATGACCCTGTCGGGCCCCAACAGCCGCAAGCTGCTGAGCGAAGTCACCGACATCGACCTGGACAAGGACGCGTTCCCGTTCATGACCTGGAAGGAAGGCCTGGTGGGTGGCGTGCCGGCACGGGTGTTCCGGATCTCGTTCACCGGTGAACTGTCGTACGAAATCAACGTACAGGCCGACTACGCCATGGGCGTGCTCGAGCAGATCGTCGAGGCCGGGAAGAAATACAACCTGACCCCGTACGGCACCGAGACCATGCACGTATTGCGGGCCGAGAAGGGCTTCATCATCGTCGGCCAGGACACTGACAGCTCGATGACGCCGGACGACCTGAACATGGGCTGGTGCGTAGGCCGGACCAAACCGTTCTCGTGGATCGGCTGGCGCGGCATGAATCGCGAAGATTGCGTGCGTGAAGACCGCAAGCAACTGGTGGGTCTCAAGCCGATCGACCCGAATGTCTGGCTGCCGGAAGGCGCGCAACTGGTGTTCAACACCAAGCAGGCGATCCCGATGACCATGGTCGGTCACGTGACCTCCAGCTACGCCCACAACTCCCTGGGTTATTCGTTTGCCATGGGTGTGGTCAAGGGCGGCCTGAAGCGGATGGGCGAACGAGTGTTCGCGCCATTGGCCGATGGCAGCGTGATCGAGGCAGAGATCGTTTCTTCGGTGTTCTTCGATCCGAAGGGGGATCGGCAGAATATTTGATACCTGATCGTTCCCACGCTCTGCGTGGGAATGCATCCCGGGACGCTCCGCGTCCCAAAAGCGGACGCAGAGCGTCCATGGCGGCATTCCCACGCAGAGCGTGGGAACGATCAATCTACGAGACAGGTGCTCCATATGACCGCAGTCAACGTGTACCAACAACGCCCAACCACCGGGGCCAAGGCCGAGTCGTCGCTGCACCATGCCGACCTCGCCAGCCTGGTGGGCAAGGGTCGCAAGAACGCCGGTGTGACCGTGCGCGAGAAAAAACTCCTGGGTCACCTGACCCTTCGTGGCGACGGCCACGACCCGGCGTTCGCCGCGGGCGTGCACAAGGCCCTGGGCCTGGAATTGCCAGGCGCCCTGACCGTCATCGTCAAGGGTGAAACCAGCCTGCAATGGCTCGGCCCGGATGAATGGCTGCTGGTGGTGCCCACTGGCGAAGAATTCGCCGCCGAGCAGAAACTGCGTGAGGCCCTGGGCGACCTGCATATCCAGATCGTCAACGTCAGCGGCGGCCAGCAGCTCCTCGAGCTGTCCGGCCCGAACGTGCGCGACGTGCTGATGAAGTCCACCAGCTACGATGTACACCCAAGCAACTTCCCGGTGGGCAAGGCCGTGGGTACGGTGTTCGCCAAGTCGCAACTGGTGATCCGCCACACGGGCGAAGACACCTGGGAGCTGGTGATCCGCCGCAGCTTCTCCGATTACTGGTGGCTGTGGTTGCAGGATGCCGCGGCTGAGTATGGGTTGAGCGTGCAGGCCTAAAAACACGGTCTAAAGCCGAACACTTTTGTGGTGAGGGGATTTATCCCCGTTGGGCTGCGTAGCAGCCCCAAACCTGCTACTTCAGAGTGTCAGGTTGTTCTCATCAAGCTTTTGAGGCTGCTTCGCAGCCCAGCGGGGATAAATCCCCTCGCCACAGAGTTCTGTGTTCGGCGGGGTTTAGCCATAACGAACAGGAGTCACCGCAATGAGCCGCGCCCCGGATACATGGATCTTGACTGCCGACTGCCCCAGCGTGCTCGGCACCGTGGACGCGGTGACCCGCTTTCTGTTCGAGCAGGGCTGCTATGTCACCGAGCACCACTCCTTCGACGACCGGCTTTCGGCGCGTTTCTTCATTCGCGTGGAGTTTCGTCAGCCCGACGGTTTTGACGAGCAGGCCTTTCGCGCCGGCCTGGCCGAACGTGCGCAAGCTTTCGGCATGGTCTTCGAACTGACGCCGCCCAACTATCGGCCCAAAGTGGTGATCATGGTCTCCAAGGCCGATCACTGCCTCAACGATTTGCTCTATCGCCAGCGCATCGGCCAGTTGTCCATGGACGTGGTGGCCGTGGTGTCCAACCACCCGGACCTCAAGCCGCTGGCCGACTGGCACCAGATTCCCTACTACCATTTCCCCCTGGACCCGAACGACAAGCCGGCCCAGGAGCGACAGGTATGGCAGGTGATCGAAGACACCGGTGCCGAGCTGGTGATCCTTGCCCGCTACATGCAAGTGCTGTCGCCGGAGTTGTGCCGCAAGCTCGATGGCAAGGCGATCAACATCCATCACTCGCTGCTGCCGGGCTTCAAGGGCGCCAAGCCGTATCACCAGGCCTATAACAAAGGCGTGAAGCTGGTCGGTGCGACGGCGCACTACATCAACAACGACCTGGACGAAGGCCCGATCATCGCCCAGGGCGTGGAAGTGGTGGACCACAGCCACTATCCCGAGGATTTGATTGCCAAGGGACGGGACATCGAAGGGCTGACCCTGGCCCGGGCCGTGGGGTATCACATCGAAAGAAGGGTGTTTTTGAACGCCAATCGCACGGTCGTTCTTTAGTTTTTTGGGGCCGCTTCGCAGCCCATTCGCGAGCAAGCTCGCTCCCACAGGTCCACCAAAAATACAATGTGGGAGCGGGCTTGCCCGCGAAGAGGCCCTTACAGACAACAAAGAAACAAGACACAAGCACTACCCGAGCAATCAACGCGCTGCCTGCCTGGGCAACGCAGTTCCACAAAAACAACAGCGAGGTGAAAGCATGTCTGGTAATCGTGGTGTCGTGTATCTCGGCAACGGCAAGGTCGAAGTACAGAAAATCGACTATCCAAAAATGCAGGACCCGCGCGGCAGGAAGATTGAGCACGGTGTCATCCTGCGCGTGGTCTCCACCAACATCTGCGGCTCCGACCAACACATGGTCCGCGGTCGCACCACTGCCCAGACCGGCCTGGTCCTGGGTCACGAGATCACCGGTGAAGTGATCGAAAAGGGCAGCGACGTCGAGAACCTGAAAATCGGTGACCTGGTGTCGGTGCCGTTCAACGTGGCTTGCGGGCGCTGCCGTTCCTGCAAGGAGCAACACACGGGCGTCTGCCTGAGCGTCAACCCGGCCCGTGCCGGCGGTGCCTACGGTTATGTGGACATGGGCGACTGGACCGGCGGCCAAGCCGAATACGTGCTGGTGCCGTACGCCGACTTCAACCTGCTGAAACTGCCGGACCGCGACAAGGCCATGGAGAAGATCCGTGACCTGACCTGCCTGTCCGACATTCTGCCGACCGGCTACCACGGCGCCGTCACTGCGGGTGTTGGCCCTGGCAGCACCGTCTACATCGCGGGTGCCGGCCCGGTTGGCCTGGCGGCTGCCGCTTCCGCTCGCCTGTTGGGCGCGGCGGTGGTGATCATCGGCGACGTCAACCCGATCCGCCTGGCTCACGCCAAGGCCCAGGGTTTCGAAATTGCCGACCTGTCCACCGATACACCGTTGCACGAACAGATCGCTGCGCTGCTGGGCGAGCCTGAAGTCGACTGTGCTGTCGATGCGGTAGGCTTCGAAGCCCGCGGCCATGGCCATGACGGCGTCAAGCACGAAGCCCCGGCCACCGTGCTCAACTCGTTGATGGGTGTGGTCCGCGTCGCTGGCAAGATCGGTATTCCCGGCCTCTACGTCACCGAAGATCCGGGCGCAGTCGATGCGGCGGCCAAAATGGGCAGCCTGAGCATCCGTTTCGGCCTGGGCTGGGCCAAATCCCACAGCTTCCACACCGGCCAGACCCCGGTGATGAAGTACAACCGCCAGCTGATGCAGGCGATCATGTGGGACCGCATCAACATCGCCGAAATCGTCGGTGTGCAGGTTATCAGCCTGGATGATGCGCCGAAGGGCTATGGCGAGTTCGATGCGGGCGTGCCGAAGAAGTTTGTGATTGATCCGCATAAGTTGTTCAGTGCGGCGTAAAGCAGTAGGCAGGACGGAAAAAGGGCGACAGTGATGTCGCCCTTTTTTATTTGTCTTGGCTGGCTTCGTGCAAAAAATGGGATGTACGGAATGAGTTATCAACTCCCTTTGGTGAGTGTCAGTGTTCGCTTCTTGGTGTTCCCATATTGGTCTATTGGTATCTCCACAGCATATACGCAGGTGTTTGGGGATGAGCTTTCCAGTGCTAAGCCATTCAGCAACAGGATATTGTCCCCATGGGCCTGCCCCGACCAGCCTGAACTGCTCACTTTATATTCGTAAGACCCTACCGGATCATTCGGCGAGGTATTGGGTAATGGAGTAGCTACTATCTCTTGTATAGAGGGACAACTTGCTGCGTACACAGTATGAACGGCGCCTAGTAGCCCAGCGATGGATAGCAGGCCAGCAAAAAAAATTTTGTTCATGATTTTCATTCCAAACAGATAGGAACTAACTGGGTTATCTTTCATAGCGCGATCATCGACTGGAAGGGCCGGTCATTATTCCGGCATCACTCTCGTAGCCTGCATGCCTTTCGCCCCCCTCTCGATTTCAAAGGAAACGGTTTGCCTTTCCTTCAGCGTTTTATAACCCTCGCCGGATATTGCGGAATAGTGCACGAACAATTCTTCACCACCTTTGCCACATGTAATAAAGCCATAGCCTTTTGCATCGTTAAACCATTTAACGGTTCCTATGATTCGGTCGCTCATTTTTATTGTCTCTGCTTGCCCGAATGTATAAGGCCGATTGTCCATGGCCTTGTTATCGTTGACACGGTTCGAGCTTAAAGTCGGGCCGGACAGCTGCCTACTGTCAGAGTTGACAGTAGGCAATACCGAGAGGAAATAACCGGTGGCAGGTGATATTCAGATGACCGTCACGTGGCGGTCATGCCATAGCTTGCGCCTGTAAGCGGCGGCCGATCACGTCCAGCACATCGCAACCGTCGCGCAAGGGAATCGCCAGGAGCAGGGCGAAGTCTTGGAGGACGACGGCGTCGGAACTGATCTCCTCGCGGAAGGCGATGTTCTCCAGTAGTTGGGTGGCGGCACGGATGCGGTAGGCGGCGGTTTCGTAGAGGACGTCGAGGGGGGCTTGGGTGTCGATGAGCAGGGTGGCGGGGGTGCAGTCGACGCCGGTGATGGGGATGTATCGGTTCATTGGGCAAAACTCCGTAGTTCGGTGAGTGCCACCACGCACTCGTCGCCAAACGAATGGGTGGTAGCTGTACGCGGGTTGGCGAACCGGGTTACTACGGAAACCGGCAGACCCGAAGATCTCCCGCGCACAGCTACCATTGAGCAGTTTTGCGAGTGCAAAAGCCCGTGCCAAAAAGCAGGGCTTCTGACCGTAGTTTATCGAGTCGCCAAACCCGAGTCGCCATGTGGACGACGGGAAGAACTATAGGCATCGCCTATTGGGCTGGGCAAGGCTCGCTGTTGCGGGGGATTTCCCAAGTAGTTGTGGGATTTTTGGTCGTGAGTATTCAGGCGGGAACACCGCGTCCATTGTGGTGAGGGAGCTTGCTCCCGCTGGGCTGCGAAGCGGCCCCCAAACCAGACAACCCGGTGTGTCAGGAGGATTGAGTTCGCTGCTTTAGGGCTGCTGCGCAGCCCAGCGGGGATAAATCCCCTCGCCACAAAGGAAGAGCAGCCCCTGCTTTTCAGATACCAGCGGCGAGCGCTTCGCACTCGAGCGGGAGCAAGCTCCCTCGCCACGGTTATGGGTGTGCAGCTGCGGCCCCGACCCGGTCGCAGAATTCAGGGTAGAAACCCCGGGCGCTGGGGCCTTGGCAATAGTCTTGCGCCTGGGTCAGGGCATCGGCGCTGAAGTTCAGGCCACGGGGCATGCTGGCGAAGGTGACGTAGCCGCCCTGTTGCGTCTTGATGGCGTCGAAACCCTGCATGTCGTAGACCAGTTCCACGTCATCGTCGGCCAGCAGTCGCGCCTTGACCGTCACTTGCGTGTATTGCTTGCCCCCTGGCGCGCCATTGAGTGCCGCCAGGCCATGGCCGACCACACGCAGCATGTGCGGGACCCAGGGCTCGCAATTGTCCGTGCAAGCGCCGGGACGGTAGAGCACGGTCAGCGTCTCTGATCGCGGCTGACCTCGGTCAGGGCCGGGTCGGAGCGTTTGATGCGATGCTCGATGGTCAACCAGGTCTTCTGCGCGTCGCTGACGTCGTCGGCAAGCTCCGGATTCAGCGGACCCCGCTGGCATTCGGTGACGCCAAAGGCAAGGAGCATGCCCGTCAGAATGACCGCGAGGGTGGCGCCGCCGATTTTTACGTTCATGGGCAAACTCTGCTGGAGGAAGCCGCACTGTACGGTAATGGTGCAGGCGAGGGCAGGGGGCTTTGGGCGGCGGTGCTGGAACGGTGACGCGGTTACCAGGACCGATCAATAAATCAAGTTGAAGTAGTCGCCGTCCATCAACCTGCACACTTGGGTATCCGGGCTTTCGCAGCGATTGCTCATCCACTTTGAAAAGGCCGGTTCCAGGATTTGTTGATCGTCCAACTTCAGATTGATCGCCCCGTACCTGCACGTGATGGTCGCACGGGGGGCTGTCTGCTCGTCCCCATCGTCCTCATGGATGACGTACTCGGCACCTTCGAATTGCAACGAGGTCGGGTCGACCACGTCCACCAGGCTTTCGCTCTTCCATTCGAGGTCTTCCCGAATATCGACGAAGTAAACGTCTTCCAGGGATTCAATGTTCCGGTGAATGTCAGTGACGGCGGGGCACGTTATTTCACTGGCATGGACGGGACCGATGATCAGCAAAAGCAAGACCGCGCCTCCAACCAGTATTTTTTTCATGTGCCAGGCTCCAGGGCTCAGTTCGACAATTTCACGGCTTTGGTCGGGGCGGGCTACTGTCAATGTTGGCCGTTATTTATGTCAATTTAGAACTGTATAGGGATGTTTGGTAACTTTTTGCTATATAAAAAGGCGCAGTTTTCGTTAAATCAGATGCTTCCTACGGCCCTTGAAGAATTTTCTGTAATGGCTATCGGCCATTCTCGTAATACGTTTAGGAACAATCCCCGTCCGTGCCAGTCCAACGCACGTTTTAAGCCGCTCGTTATGGGCGGCTTTTTCATGCTCAAGAGGATGTACCGGATGAAGGTTTCACGTGGTTTTGCACTGTCTTGGCTGCTGACACTGGCCGCCAGCCCGGCCTTCGCGCAGTTCAGCCTCAGCGATGCGGCCAATGTGGTGTCGGCGATGCAGGGCAACTCAGGTGAGGAAGAGGGCGTCGTAGCCGCCGCGCCGAAAGCGGCCGGCTTGCTCAACACCCTGGGCTCGGAACTCAAGATCACGCCGGAACAGGCCATCGGCGGCGCCGGTGCGATGCTGGGGCTGGCGAAGAATCGGCTCAGCGAGCCGCAGTTTTCTGAGTTGAGCAAAAGCGTGCCGGGGCTGGATCAAATTGCCGGCAACAGCGCCATTGGTGGGCTAAATGGCCTGGGCGGTTTGTTGGGTGGTGGATCCGATAAAAATGCCCTGCTCGATGGCTTGCTGGGTAATGTCAAGGACACCAATGATTTGAACAATGCCTTCAGTGCGCTGGGTATGGACAGTGGGATGATTGGGCAGTTTGCTCCGGTGATTCTTGAGTATCTTGGGCAGCAAGGTGTGGGTGGTTCGTTGTTGCAAGGACTGGGAGGGATCTGGGGGGCTGGCGCTATCTGATTTTTGAGGCATCGAGCCCCTTCGTTTCGTTCTTGTTATAGAGTCGGTCAGAGGCTTCCTCGACGAATGATAATAATTACATGCTCTGTCTCGAATATCACTTCTTTATGTGAAGGCAGTTTTTCCAGTTCATCGGCAAGGGTATAAGAGTGGCGACGGTTTATTCGGGATTTATAAGCACTTTTAAAGTTTAAGGTCTCACCTGTTATAAGGCTCGTTGGCCTATAGGAATAGCCGGGTGTTGCGTGAGTAGGGAAGAGATTTTGAGCCATATTTAAACTTATTGTTTTGCTGGCTTCAGAGCTACTGATGCCAGGTTTACGACCTAAGCCGACTTCAATTACTTTGTCCAGTGGGGTTTCAGCGGTTCCGCGACGATTGTAAATGTTTTTATTCAAGTAAATTTTAAAATTGCTATTTGAAGCTTGATCTGTCATTTCTTTTGTTTCTTTGGAAACTAGTCTTAAGCTGTTCATGTCGCTGCTTGATAAATATTTCGATATTTCTTGAAAGCTATTTGGATCCAAGTCAGTTAAGCGCATTTTTTTTGCTGGAGAATTCGCAAAAAAATTTTTGAAAAAACGGGTCAGTCTAGTAAATATGTGTCCTGTTGGGTCCGTCCGGTTTATTGGATCTGCTTTACAGTACGCGTATGTGTTCAGTCCCCCTTCCCCAAACGGACTCCAACTATCCGGACTATTAAACCGCATCAAAACCGTATTGAACGCCCGATACCCATTCCCCAACAAATAATGTCCCGTCACTGGATCAGGCCGTTCCCCATTGAACCCAAGCAAACTGAGCAAGCCGTTCTCCGCCGGGCGATGGCCGTAGGGCGTGTAGGCGAGGGGATGGAGGCGGGGGGCGTCGAGGGCGTTCAGGACTGAGCGCTGGTGATCGGTCGCCAGTAGGGTGGTGTCGACCTTTGCATTCTCACGCCGAAGTTGCGCTAACAGTTGGTCGTCATGCTGGAATACGCTGCGTTGCACCGCCCCCTGTATCTCGGTCGCCAGCCGGCTCTTGCAATAAAAGCGCTGGGTGCGGGCCTCGACAGCGGGCGCACAATCGATCAGGCGATCCAGTGGGTCGTAGCGATAGCGGCACAACACGGTTTCATGAGGGGCGGCAGGCATACACCGGGCTCCGTGCAAGGTCCAAAAATCCGGACCCTCAGCATCGTAGGTTTCCCCGCCGCTGCCTACTATCAGAACTGTTAGGAACCCTGCTGCCCTTCGCGACGCAAGGCCGCGATGCGCCGATCCTTTTCAGTCCATAGCTGGTTGACCCAATCCTGCACGTGCTGGCGAAACACCGGATCGTTTTCGTAATCGCCCTGCCACAACGCCGGGTCCAGTTCGCGGGTCTGGATGTCGACGATGACCCTGGGCACCGCGCCGCTGATCAAGTCCCAGAACCCGGGAATCTTCTCTTGCGGGTACACCACCGTCACGTCCAGTACCGCATCCAGTTGTTCACCCATGGCCGCCAGCACGAACGCCACGCCACCGGCCTTGGGTTTGAGCAGATGGGTGAAGGGCGATTGCTGTTGTTGGCTTTTGGTGGTGGTGAAGCGGGTGCCTTCGAGGTAGTTGACCACGGTGACCGGTTGCCGCTTGAACAGCTCGCAGGCGGCCTTGGTGATTTCCAGATCCTTGCCGGCCAGCTCCGGGTTCTTCGCCAGGAACGCCTTGGTGTAGCGTTTCATGAAAGGGTAATCCAAGGCCCACCAGGCCAGCCCCAGGAACGGTACCCAGATCAGTTCCTTCTTGAGGAAGAACTTGAAGAACGGCGTGCGCCGGTTGAGGGTCTGGACGAGGGCGGGGATGTCCACCCAGGACTGGTGATTGCTGATCACCAGGTAAGAGGTATCGCTGCGCAGGTCCGCACCGCCGCGAATGTCCCAGCGGGTAGGGATGCACAGGGCAAAGATCAGTTTGTCGATCTCGGCCCAGGTCTCGGCGATCCACATCACCGCCCACGAGGCGTAGTCGCGAAAGCGCCCGGGCAGGACCAGTTTGAGCAGTGCGAACACCATCAGCGGCCCGAACAGCACCAGGGTGTTGAGCAACAGCAGCAGGGTGACGAAACAGCCGGTGAGCAGGCGGCGCATAGATGACTCTTGCGAACGGGTGGGCGGGCCATGATAAGCAAGCTTCGGGCGGTAGGCCAAATCGGTGTGGACGAATGTTTCACCTTTTGATCGGTATGCTGGGTTTGCTTCTGTGGCGAGGGGATTTATCCCCGTCGGGCTGCGCGGCGGCCCGGATTCTGTACAGCGATTCAGCACCATGGCGAGCGCTTCGCACTCGAACGGGGATAAATCCCCTCGCCACAGGGGCCGCGCCGGGCTGGTTGTTCTCGGCTATCGATCTTGAAGTACGCAGAACGAATCCCTTTGCCACTGTCTAAAAGCCCACCCATACAGGAAGCCTTATTCCATGAAATCCCTTCTCGCCCTGCTTACCCTGGTGGCCCTCCCAGTGCTGGCCGCTGAGCCGACCCTGTACGGGCGCTACGAATACATTGCGCTGCCGGAAATCGGCGGTGAAGTACTCAAGGCCAAGATGGACACCGGTGCGTTGACGGCCTCGTTGTCGGCCAAGGACATCGAGACCTTCACCCGTGACGGCGATGACTGGGTGCGCTTTCGCCTGGCGACCAAGGATGCGAGCAACAAGATCTATGAACACAAGGTCGCGCGCATCAGCAAGATCAAGACCCGCTCCGAAGAAGATGAAGACGACGACGAAAAGATCGCCCCCAGCAAGCGCCCGGTGGTGGAGCTGGAAATGTGCCTGGGCAACGTCAAGCGCACCGTGGAAGCCAACCTGACCGACCGCAGCAGTTTCAACTACCCGTTGCTGATCGGCGCCAAGGCGTTGCGTGAGTTCGGCGCGGCGGTGAACCCGGCCCGGCGTTATACGGCGGATAAACCCGACTGCTGATTTCCCCGATTGACGTGATGCGAGGCTTGCGGCACCGTTCCGGCAACTTTACAGCCGGGCTCGCAAGCCATGCCTCATATCCTGATTGTCGAAGACGAAGCCGCCATCGCCGATACGTTGGTGTTTGCCCTGCAAGGGGAGGGGTTCGACACCACGTGGCTGAGCCTTGGCGCCGCCGCCCTCGATTACCAGAAGAACACCCCGGCCGACCTGATCATCCTCGATGTGGGTCTGCCGGATATCAGCGGATTCGAGACGTGTAAAAATCTCAGACGTTTCAGCGACGTTCCGGTCATCTTTCTGACAGCCCGGGATGGCGAGATCGATCGGGTGGTGGGTCTGGAAATCGGTGCCGACGATTATGTGGTCAAACCCTTCAGTCCCCGTGAGGTGGCGGCCCGGGTCCGGGCGATCCTCAAGCGCGTAGCGCCGCGACCGGCGGCGGACTCCAGCACAGCGTTGTTCCTGGTGGACAGCGACCGGGTGCAGATCAACTATCGCGGCAAACCGCTGAACCTCACGCGCCACGAATTTCGTCTGCTGAACTGTCTGTTGGAGCAACCCGAGCGGGTCTTCAGTCGCGAACAATTGCTCGATGCCTTGGGCGTTGCCAGCGATGCCGGCTACGAGCGCAGCATCGACAGCCACATCAAGAGCGTGCGTGCCAAGTTGCGCCTGGTCCGGGCCGAGGCCGAACCGATCCAGACACATCGAGGCCTGGGTTACAGCTACAGCCCGGGGCACAGCTGATGTCGCTGGGGATCCGGATTTTCCTGGTGTATGTGCTGTTTATCGCCCTGACCGGCTATTTCGTGCTCAACACGGTCATGGAGGAAATCCGCCCCGGCGTGCGCCAGTCCACCGAAGAAACCCTGGTGGACACCGCCAACCTGATGGCCGAGATCCTGCGGGACGATTTCAAGGCCGGCACCCTCAACCAGAATCGCTGGCCGCAATTGCTCAAGGCCTACGGCAAGCGCCAGCCGGCGGCGACGATCTGGGGCCTGCCGAAGAATCAGGTCAGCCATCGCATCTACGTCACGGATGCCAACGGCATCGTGGTGCTCGACTCCAGTGGCGTGGCGGTAGGGCAGGATTACTCGCGCTGGAACGACGTCTACCTGACCCTGCGCGGCCACTACGGCGCCCGCTCGAGCCGTAGCGATCCGGACGATCCGGCGTCTTCGGTGATGCACGTCGGCGCGCCGATCCGCGACAACGGCCGGATCATCGGCGTTGTCACCGTCGCCAAGCCCAACAGTTCCTTGCAGCCTTATGTCGACCGCACCGAACGGCGCCTGTTGGCCTACGGCGCCGGCCTGGTCGCCCTGGGCTTGTTGCTGGGCGGCTTGCTGTCGTGGTGGCTCAGCGCGGCATTGCGGCGTTTGACGAGCTACGCCCAGGCGGTCAGCCAGGGGCGTCGGGTGGAAGTGCCGCATTATCGTGGCGGCGAGTTCGAGCAATTGGCGGGTGCCGTGGAACACATGCGCACCCAACTCGAAGGCAAGGCGTACGTCGAGCGTTACGTGCACACGCTCACCCACGAACTCAAGAGCCCGCTGGCGGCGATTCGTGGCGCCGCCGAGCTGCTGCAAAGCGACATGCCCGCCGCCCAGCACCAGCGCTTCGTCAGTAACATCGACAATGAAAGTGCGCGCATGCAGCAGTTGATCGAACGCTTGCTCAACCTGGCCCAGATCGAGCAGCGCCAGGGGTTGGAAGAAGAAGTCTCGGTACCACTGGCGGCGTTAATGGACGAGTTGCTGGAAGCGCGCGGCGGCTGGATCGAAAGTCGCCAGTTGAAGGTCGAACGGCACATCGCTGCCGACCTGACGTTGACGGGAGAGCCGTTCCTGTTGCGCCAGGCCTTGGGCAATTTGCTGGAAAACGCCCTGGACTTCACCCCCGTCGACGGCCTGCTACGAGTCAGCGCCGAGCGCCATGGGAGCCGCGTCGAGATCCGCTTGTTCAACCAGGCTGCGCCGATCCCCGACTACGCGCTGCCCCGCCTGAGCGAACGCTTCTACTCCCTGCCGCGGCCGGACAGCGGCCGCAAGAGCACCGGCCTGGGGCTCAACTTCGTGGAGGAGGTGGTGCAGTTGCATGGGGGGCAGTTCAGTATTGGCAATGTCGAGGGCGGGGTGGAGGTGGTTTTGCGGCTGCCCTGAAACCGCAGTTGCTATCTGACTAAACACCCATTCCTGTGGGAGCGAGCTTGCTCGCGATTGCGGGGTACCAGTCGGCATAACTGGCGCTGACCCACCGCCATCGCGAGCAAGCTCGCTCCCACAAAGGTTCCTGGTTCTCCACACAATCTCCACATTCCCCCCATAAACCCCTCACACAGCCACCCCAGACTCTCCCTCATTCAAACAGGGAGAGCCCCACATGAACCGCAGCCTCGCCATAAAACTGGGCATGATCGCCCTCTTGATTCTCTTGCTGATGATTCCGCTGTTGATGATCAACGGCCTCATCGATGAGCGCCAGGAATTGCGCGACGGTGTGCTGCAGGACATCGCCCGCAGCTCCAGCTACAGCCAGCAATTGATCGGGCCGATGATCGTGGTGCCGTTTCGCAAGAGCGTGAAGGTCTGGAACACCAACGAGAAGACTGGCGTGCGTTTCCTGGAAACCGTCGAGCGAACGGGCGAGTTGTATTTCTTGCCGGAACAATTCGAACTCGACGGCCAGGTCCGCACCGAAACCCGTGCCCGAGGCATCTACGAAGCGCGGATGTTCCACGCTGATAACCGGATCGATGGCCGCTTCAAGGTGCCAGAGCGCTACGGTGTCGCCGCCAAGGACTTTGCCGACTACCGCTTCGACGAACCGTATTTGAGCGTTGGTATCAGCGATATTCGTGGCATCGAGAACGCGCTGACCCTGACGCTGAACCAGCAGACCGTCGACTTCCTGCCCGGTTCGCGGCTTGGCTGGCTGGGGCAGGGTGTGCATGTGCCGCTGCCGATGATCACCGCCCAGGGCGGCCCCGAGCTGACCTTCGGTTTTGACCTGCGCCTGCAAGGCACTGGCGAGTTCCAGATTCTGCCGGTGGGCAAATCCACCAAAGTGCACTTGTCGGCGGACTGGCCGCACCCGAGCTTCATTGGCAACTATCTGCCCAGCAATCGCGAGATCAATGAGCAGGGTTTCAGTGCCGACTGGCAGACGTCGTTTTTCTCCACCAACCTGCTGGAAACATTGCAAGCCTGTGAGCCGAGCGATGGCTGTGAAGCGTTCCGCAGCCGGGCCTTCGGTGTGAGCTTCATCGACCCGGTGGACCAGTACCTCAAGAGCGACCGGGCGATCAAATATGCGCTGCTGTTCATTGCCCTGACGTTCGCCGGCTTCTTTCTCTTCGAAGTGCTCAAGAGCCTGGCGGTGCATCCGGTCCAGTATGCCTTGGTGGGCGTGGCGCTGGCGTTCTTCTACCTGCTGCTGTTGTCGCTGTCGGAGCACATCGGCTTCACCCTGGCGTACCTGGTGTCGGCCAGTGCTTGTGTCGTGCTGATCGGTTTTTATGTCTGCCACGTGTTGCGCAGCGTGAGCCACGGCCTGGGTTTTTCGGCAGGGCTGGCGGGTTTGTATGGTTTGCTCTACGGCCTGTTGAGCGCGGAGGACTATGCGTTGTTGATGGGGTCGCTGTTGCTGTTCGGCCTGCTGGGCGTGTTCATGGTGCTGACCCGCAAGCTGGATTGGTATGGGGTCGGGGCGAAACCGGCCGCGGCGATGGCCTTCGATCTGGGAGAAGTGAAATGAGTCGGTCGTTGGGGTTGCGTGAGGAACAGCGGGAGGGGGCGATGTTGGTGGCGCTGATTGCCGGGTTGTTTCCGCTGGACCGCAGTGGCCCTATCGCGAGCAAGCTCGCTCCCACAGGAGATCCCGGTCGTCCAGGCGAAGCAACCCAATGTGGGAGCGAGCTTGCTCGCGATGGGGCCGGTGCAGCCAGTGCAGCACTAAACCTTGGGCACCGTCGCTGCCATTGAAGGCCGCAAGCTCACCTCGGCAAACCACGCCGCCAATTGTGGGTTGGACTTGCGCCATTCCAGGTCCGGATGGCGCAGGTCCAGATAGCCCAGGGCGCAGGCCACGCTGATGGACGCTACGTCGAAATGGCAGGCCAGTTCGGCGATCGCCTCGGCTTCGAGCAGGCCCAGGGCCCGGCGAATCTTGTCCCGTTGCGCATCGAGCCACTCGTCCCAATGTTTTTCCACAGGACGTAGCGCGGTTTCGTAACGGATCATCACCGCCGCATCCATGATTCCATCAGCCAGGGAGGCCAGGGTCAAACGCCGCCAGCGGGACGCACCCTCGCGAGGGATCAGCGGGTTGCCGACATGCTGCTGATCGAGGTAGTCGAGAATGACCCGGCTGTCATGGATCACCGTCCCGTTGGCCAGGCGCAGGGCCGGGATCTTGCTCAACGGGTTGTCATCGATCAGTACAGGGTCCGGCTTGACCGGCGTGAGCTGGCTGAGCTGCAACGCCACGCGATCCTGCTGGCCGGTTTCGTGCAACAGCACCAGGACCTTGCGGACGAAGGGCGAAGCGGGGTTGTGGAACAGCGTCATGCTGGGGGTGGACATGCGGGTATCCTCGATAAACGGCCAGGGGCTTAGCCTAGACAGTTCCGGGGCGGCTGGCGAGGGGGCGGATAGCCTGACTCGATTCCCATGTGGGAGCTCGCTCGCGAAAGCGGTACGTCAGACAAGTCACTGCGATTGACACTCCGTCTTCACGAGCAAGCCCGCTCCCACAGGTTTCATGCCTGGCCGGGTTATCCGCGCTTGAGCAATCCCCAGACTCCCAGTGCCGTTGGAATCCCCAGGCCGACCCAGGCCACTGCATCCCACGCTCCATCGCCCAGCAACGCCGAAAACAACCCTGCCGCGCTCAGTGCGCCAATCAACACGGGAATACCAAACACTTTCCAGAAACTCGACTGCCGTGGCCTCACGAGGCGACCTCCGTACCGACCGTTGCACGCCTGGCCGCCTTGCGCCGCACCAGCCACAGGTAGACGCCGCTGCCGAGGACGATGATGGTGAGCACGTCAAGGGTGGCCCAGAAGATCTGCATCGGCCGGCCACCGTAGTCGCCGAAGTGCAACGGTAGAGACAGGCTCATGACGTCCATGTACCACGGTCGCTCGGCCACAGCGGTGACCTCCAGGGTGCTGGCATCGATCAACACCGGCGTGAGCAAGTGCGAGGTCAGGTGGGTGCTGCCTTTCATGAACACGCCGTAGTGGTGTTGGCTGGAAAACAACGTGCCGGGGAAGGCGATGAAGCTGGGCTCCATGCCCGGCGCGACCTCCTTGGCGATGTCGAGCAAGCGAGTGGCCGGGGCCAATTGCGTCAGCGGCGGGGTGTTGCGATAGGGTTCGACCATGGCGCTGAGGCTGTCGTTGCGCCAGGCGGCGATGATCAGGTCGGCGCACGCGGCAATCACGCCGGTGACGCCCACGGTGAGCGCCCAGACCAGCGTCACCACGCCGATCAGGTTGTGAAGGTCCAGCCAGCGCAGGCGCGTGGATTTGTCCTGGCGCACCGTGGCGAATTTCAACCGGCGCATGAAGGGCAGGTACAGGACCACGCCGGAAACGATGGCGATCACGAACAATAGCCCCATGAACGCCAGCAGCAACTTGCCCGGCAAACCCGCGAACATATCCACGTGCAGGCGCAGCATGACCATCATGAAACCGCCGTTGGCCGAGGGCATTTCCAGGGCCTCGCCGGTGCGCGCATCGAGCATGAAAGTATGGGAGGAATTGGGCTCGGTGTCCGGTGTCGGCGCCATGATGGTGAAGATGCCGTTGGGCTCGTCTTCGTCCCAGCCAAAATACTGGACCACTTCACCCGGACGATGGGCCTTGGCCTTTTCCACTAACTGCTGGAGGTCCAGGTGTGGCGTGTCGGCAGGCATCTCCCGGAACTCGGGAGCGTCGCCCAACAGGTGTTCGATTTCATGGTGGAAGATCAACGGCAGCCCGGTGATCGCCAGCATCAGCAGGAACACCGTGCAGATCAGGCTGGTCCAGGTGTGTACGAAGGACCAGCGGCGGATGGTTTTGCTTTTCATGAGCGATCCGAATGCAAGAGGGCCTCGATGCCTGAGCCCCTTCAGTCCAGTCATGAAACCTGTGGAAGCGAGCTTGCTCGCGAAAGCGGTGTGCCAGACAACATCAATGTTGACTGTTACGCCGTCTTCGCGAGCAAGCTCGCTCCCACAGGGATTTCATTTGACTGGCAGGTCTCGGGTACAGGTGCCCTCAAAAGGTTTTGCAAATGCTAACCGTTTACCATTTGTAATTCACGCTGGCGACGACGTTGCGTTGGTCGCCGTAGTAGCAATAGAAACCATCGCAAGTGGACAGGTAGTCCTTGTTGAAGATGTTCTTCGCATCCACCGCCACCGTGACGCCTTTGAGGGTCTTGTTCAAACGCCCGAGATCGTAGTGGGCCGACGCGTCGTACACGGTATAGGAGCCGACATGGCCCCAATCGGTGTTGGTGGTATTGCCGTAGGTGTCGCCGACATAGCGCACACCGGCACCGACACCGAAGCCATCCAGCGGGCCGTTGTGCCAGGTGTAGTCCGCCCAGGCGGTGGCTTGGTTGCGCGGCACCTGGGCCATGCGCTTGCCTTTTTCCGCAGCGGTGCCCTTGGTGATTTCACTGTCGTTGTAGGTGTAGGAACCGATGAGCTTCAGGTTGTCGGTCACATCGCCCGAGGCTTCCAGTTCCAGGCCGCGCACCTGGACTTCACCCACTTGGCGGGTGACGTTGTTTTCGGTCACGGAGTTGTTTTTCTGGGTCAGGTCGAACACCGCGGCGGTCAGCAAGGTCTTGGTGCCCGGCGGTTGATACTTGATGCCGGCTTCGTACTGCTCGCCTTCTGTTGGCTTGAACGCTTCGGTGCTGTTGACGGTTGAACCGGCCGCTGCCTGGAACGACTGGGCGAAGGAAATGTAGGGCGTCACACCGTTATCGAAGACGTAGCTCAACGCCGCGTTGCCGCTGAATTTCTTGTCGCGCTGGGTGTTGGTGACGTTGTTCTGGTTGTGGAATTCGGTGCCGGTGTGAATCCAGTCTTCACGGCCGCCGAGGGTCAGGCGCCAGTTGTCCAGGGCGATCTGGTCCTGGACATACAGGCCGGTCTGGTTGGTCTTCTGGTTGTAGTCATACATGGTGAAGTACTGGACGTTGGAGAAATCCTGTCCGTAGATCGGGTTGTGGATGTTGCTGGTCGGCACGCCGGTCGAGCCCCACAGCCAACGGGAATTGCTGTTGGAGCGCTGGTGATCCAGGCCCAGCAGCAGGGTGTGACTGAGGGCGCCGGTCTGGAAGTCGGCCTGGAAATTGTTGTCCACGGCGAACTGGCTGATGTCTTCGTCAACGACACTTGCGCTGCGCTTGATGGTGCCATCGGCGCTGACTGCTTCCTCGGGCCCCGCCGGCCAGAATTGCCCGCCAGCGGAGATGCCCTGGGTTTCCAGGTCGCTCTTGGTGTAGCGCAGGTTCTGGCGGAACTGCCAGGTGTCGTTCAGACGGTGTTCGAACGCATAACCGAGGGCGTAGTAGGTACGGTCGTAGAATTCCCAATCCGGATCGCCGAGGTTTTTGTGGTGGGAAATCTTGCCTGCTGGCGAGGACAGCTTGGTGCCTTGGAGCGGCAGGAATTGCCCGGTGATGCCGGTGTCGTCGCGGGTGTACTGGGACAGGAAGGTCAGGCGCGTGTCGTCGTTGATGTTCCAGGTCAGGCTCGGCGCGAGGTTGTAGCGCTTGTCCGGGATGTGGTCGACCTGGGAGTTGCTGTCGCGCACGGTGCCGCTGAGCCGATAGAGGAACTGGCCTTCGTCATCGACTTTGCCGGTGCTGTCGAAGTTGATCTGCTTATGTTCGTAGCTGCCGGCCTGCAACTCGACCTCATGGCTGCTTTCGGCCTGTGGGCGACGGCTGACCATGTCCAGCATGCCGCCAGGTGGCGTCTGGCCGTAGACCGAGGAGGCCGGGCCGCGGAGCACGGCGATGCGCTCAAGGTTCCAGGGTTCGATTTTCGGCGTGATGTAGTTGCCCTTGGGCAGCGGCAGGCCATCGAGGAATTGGGTCGGTACGAAGCCGCGCACCAACAGCCAGTCGTTGCGCGAATCCGAGCCGTAGCCGCTGCTCTGCACGCCGGCGGTGTAGCGCAGCGCGTCATTGAGGTTGAGGACCGAACGGTCCTCCATCTGTTGGCGGGTGACCACGGAGACGGAGCGCGGCAGTTCGACGATCGGCGTGTCGGTCTTGGTGCCGGCGGCGGTGCGGGTGGCGACATAGCCCTCGGTCGGGCCCCACGCGGTTTCGCTGAGACCGGCGCCGATCACGCTGGTTTCCGGCAAGGCCATGACGCCTTCAGGTACGGCCACCAGGCTGTAGGTGCCAGCGCTGCTTTGTTCCAGTTGCAGGCCGGTGCCGCGCAAGGCCTCGCGCAATGCGCCGGTGGCGTCGAACTGGCCCTGGACCGGGGCCGAGGTCTTCCCCGAGGCCAGGGACGGATTCAGGCTCAGTGCGA
Organism: Pseudomonas sp. NFACC37-1; assembly: GCF_900101575.1. Classification (NCBI taxonomy): domain Bacteria; kingdom Pseudomonadati; phylum Pseudomonadota; class Gammaproteobacteria; order Pseudomonadales; family Pseudomonadaceae; genus Pseudomonas; species Pseudomonas sp. NFACC37-1. The sequence goes on from NZ_FMUZ01000013.1 coordinate 37,706, forward strand.
GGCCGGCCTGGCTGGCGATCTGGTTCAAGGTGCTGGCCAGGGGCGCGGCGGGCAGGTTGTAGGTGCGCACGCTTGTGGCTTGTTCGGCGGCCAGCAGCGGGGCGCTGGTCAACGGGACGGCGAAGGCAATGGCAACGGCCAACAGGCTGGGGCGCAACAGGGTGTCTAGCGGGCGGGACATACGGCGGCTCCTGAATGGAAATATTTCTCAATTGCCTGGGTGCCGAATGAAAGTTGAAAAGTGATAGGGCTGGATGAAAATAATTTAGATTCAGTTTTGGGGGCGACCTGGGTTTTGTGGTGTGTGGGATGGCCTTTTCGCGAGCAAGCTCGCTCCCACATTGACCGGGTCGTCCACAATACTGTGGGCGCCGCCATTCCCCTGTGGGAGCGGGCTTGCCCGCGAAGGCGGCCTGCCTGACACAACATCCCTCAGGGCTTGGCACCGCTCCTCGGTTCCACGACCACCCACCATTTCGTGTGATATCCGATCTGCACCGGCAAAGTCGGCAGCAGGGCGGTCAGCGCCAGGTCGGTGTCGTGCAGCGGGAAACTGCCGGTGATGCGCAGGTCGGCCACTTGTGGCTCGACACCGAGGTAGCCGCGCCGGTAACGCCCCAACTCATGGATCAGGTCTTCAAGGCGGGCGTTGTCCACCACCAGCATGCCGCGGGTCCAGGCATCGGCGCCGGGGCTCAGGGCAACGGTTGGCCCGAGGCCGTCGCGGCGCATCAGCACTTGTTGGCCTTCGCGCAGGATCTGTTCGCTGTCCGTGGCCTGGGGATGCGCCGCCACGGCGGATTTCAACACGCTCAGGCGCGTCCCTTCGTCTTCGCGCTTGACCAGGAATCGTGTGCCCAACGCGCGCAGGCGGCCTTCGCGGGTCTCGACAATGAACGGGCGCGGGTCGTCGTGGCCGGTTTCCACCAGGATTTCGCCTTCCTGCAGGACGATACGGCGCTGCTTGTCATCAAAACGCACGTCCAGCGCACTGTGGGTGTTGAGGTTGATCAGCGTGCCGTCGGCCAGGCGCAGGGTGCGTTGCTCGCCTGTCGCGGTGCGCTGATCGGCCAGCCAGTAATCCAGCGGCAGGTAACGTTCACTGGCAAACAACGCCAGGCCGATGACCGCGACAACGCTGGCCAGGCCGCTGCCGAGCTTGCGTATCCGTCGACGAATGCTCACCCGCGATTGCAGCAACGCCGCCCGCGCCGGCCCATTGGCCACGCTGAAGCGCTGGTCGAGCATGCCCAATTGCCGCCAGGCGCGGGCGTGCTCTTCATCGGCGGCATGCCAGCGGGCGAACGCTTCATGCTCCTGGGCGCTGCTCGCGTCCAAGGACAACTGCCAGGCAATGGCGGCATCCAGCACGCTGGCCGAGACCGGTTTGGCATGGGCCTGGCTCATGTCGGTTCACCGTACAGGGCGATGTAGCACTGCCGGATGCCTTGGGCCAGGTACTGCCGTACCCGCGGCACCGAAACCCCCAGGCGCTCGGCGATTTCGGCGTGGCCGAGGCCGTCGAGGCGGTTATAGAGGAAGGCTGCGCGGGCCTTGCTGGACAGTTTGCCGAGCAGGCGATCGATGGCCTTGAGGTCTTCCAGGATGATTTGCTGTTCTTCCACCGAAGGCTGCTCGGCCTCGGGGATCAGCATCAGTTCGGTGAGGTAAGCCTGCTCCAATGCCGCTCGACGGAAATAATCGAACAACAAGCCCTTGGCGATGGCCACCAGAAACGCCCGGGGTTCGCGGGGCGCCTTCAGGTCCTCGCGACCCAGCAAGCGCACAAAAGTGTCCTGGCTCAGGTCTTCCGCCCGGTGCGCACACGCCACGTTGCGTCGCAGCCATGCCAATAGCCAAGCGCGATGGTCACGGTACAACGCACCAACCAAATCACTATGAGGACTGGGAACTGACGACACGAAGCATCACCGACGTTTTAAGTAACGAGAATTGTTCGCGATTGTGGCAGAGGCGGGGGCGGGAAAGCAATTGGCGCTGGTCGGGCGGTGCAGGTAAGGAAATTGAGGCCGGGTTCTGTGTGGGAGCGAGCTTGCTCGCGATAGCGACAGGTCAGTCAACTTCGATGCCGACTGACAGTGCGCCATCGCGAGCAAGCTCGCTCCCACAGTGAGTGTGTTCATCTTTCAAAGAGAAGGCGCCTGCTGCCGCCGTCTCCACTGGCCCAGGCGCTGTTGCAGCTCAAGCGGGCTGTGGATCTGTTGCTGGCGGGCGCGGCTGAACAGGATCAGCGCCAGTTCCGCCGTGGCCAGGGCGTCGGCGCTGGCGTTGTGGCGGTCGAAGACTTGCAGCTTGAACCAGTCGATCCACTCGTCCAGGCCGGACTTGCGCAGATTGGCTTGTGGACAAAGCATCGGAGCCAAGTCCGCCACGTCGAGGAACGGATGCTGCAGGCGATAGCCCAGATGATCTTTCAAGGCACGCCCGAGCATGTGGGAGTCGAACGGCGCGTGAAAGGCCAGCAGTGGGCTGTCGCCCACGAACGCCATGAACGCCAGCAGTGCCTCCGCCGGGTCGCTGCCGGCGGCGATGGCACTGGGCGCCAGGCCATGGATCAACACACTGGGGCCGAGCTTTTGCTGATTGCACTGCAACGTACGTTCGAATTGCTGGCTGAAGTCGATGGCGCCGTCTTCGATGACCACCGCGCCGATGGACAGCACCTGGTCCTTGTTCAGGTTCAAGCCGGTGGTTTCCAGGTCCAGGACGACCCAGCGTTGCGCCCGCAGGTCGCCTTCGCCCAGTGGCGAGGGCGCGGGCAGGTGCTCCAGGCGCTGCTGCAGCGCGTCGGGCAATGTCGGCTGGGCCGGGCGCAGCCAGGAAAACAGGTTCACAACTGGTACCTCAGCGTCAGGCTGCTTTGCAGGCGTTGGGCCTGGCGCAGGGACTCGCGCAGGATGCGTCGGTCCAGATGGTTGAGGCTGTCGGGGTCGACGCGGTTGGAATAGGGCAGGTTCTCGCGGGTTTGCAGTTGGTGTTGCTGCATGCGGGTCTGCTGGATGAAGTGATAGGCCTCTTCATAGGCCGCGCCATCGAGCGGTTCGATCACTTCCTTGACGACCAGTTGCCGCAGGCGTTCCAGGGTATTGTTGGCTTCGATGCCGTTGGCCAGGGCCAGCAGGCGGGCGCCGTCGACGAAGGGCGTCAGGCCCTGCACTTTCAAGTCCAGGGTCGCCTTTTCGCCATTCTTGCGGCTCAGCACGAAATCCCTGAAGCGTCCCACCGGCGGGCGATGACGCAGTGCGTTCGCGGCCATCATGCGCTGGAACAAGCGATTGTCGGCCACTTGATCAAGGATCTGCTGGCGCAACTGCTCGCAACCTTGCTCATCGCCCCAGACCACCCGCAGGTCGAAATAGATGCTCGAACCCAGCAGGTTTTCCGGCGTCGCTTCGCGAATGAATGACGCGAAGCGCCGGGCCCATTCGGCGCGGGACAGGCACAGCTCGGGGTTGCCGGCCATGATGTTGCCCTTGCACAAGGTGAAGCCGCACTGAGCCAGGCTCTGGTTGATCTGTTGGGCGATGGGCAGCAGCAGGCCGCGGATCTGCGCGGCATGGGCGGCGTCCCGGGCTTCGAACAATATGCCGTTGTCCTGGTCGGTGTGCAGGGTTTGCTCGCGCCGGCCTTCACTGCCGAAACACAGCCAACTGAACGGCACCCCCGGGTCGCCTTTGTCGGCCAGGGTCAGCTCGATGACGCGGCACACGGTGTGGTCGTTGAGCAGGGTGATGATGTGGGTGATCTGGGTCGAGGACGCGCCGTGGGCCAGCATGCGCTCCACCAGTTGGCCGATCTCGCCGCGCAGGGCCACGAGGTTTTCCACCCTGGGGGCGTTGCGGATGGTCCGGGCCAGGTGCACCAGGTCGACGCGCTGCAAGGAAAACAGATCGCGCTCCGAGACCACGCCACACAGGCGCTGGTCCTTGACCAGGCAGACGTGGGCGATGTGGCGCTCGGTCATGGCGATGGCCGCGTCGAAGGCGCTGTGGTCCGGCGAAAGGAAGAAGGGAGCCTGGGTCATGTGTCCTGCGATGGCCTGGGAAAAGTCCCCGGAACCATCGGCCACCACCTGCCGCAGGTCGCGCAAAGTGAAAATCCCCACTGGTGCTTTTTGCTCATTGACCACCACGATGCTGCCGACCTGCTGCTCGTGCATCATTTTCACGGCTTCGCGCAGCGGCGTGTCCGGGCTGCAACTGACTGGATGGCGCATCGCCAGTTCCCCCAGCCGCGTATTGAGGGAGTACTGGGTGCCCAGGGTTTGCGCGGATTTCTGCTGGACCTGTTGGTTGACCTGATCGAGCAGGCTGCTGACCCCGCGCAGGGCGAAATCGCGAAACGGGGCGGACAGGGCGAAGAGCTTGATGAAGGCCAGTTTGTTCAGTTGCAGGCAGAACGTGTCTTCGCCGGCCCGGTGCTCGGTGCGCGTGGCCCGTTCGCCCAGTAGCGCGGCAAGGGGGAAACATTCGCCGGTGGTGATCTCGAAGGTGGTCTCGGTGCCACCCTTGGCCGAATGCGGGCGTTCGCCCACCACCCGGCCCTGCTTGACGATGTAAAAGTGCTCCACCGGGCCGTCGGCCGGTTTGATGATGGTGTCGCCCGGGGCGTAGAAACGCAGCAGGCATTGCTCCACCAGATACGCCAGGTGGGCATTTTCCATTTGGTTGAACGGCGGAAAGCGCTGGAGAAACTGCAGCGTCCCCTGGATGTTTTGCAACACCGCGGTTTTCCCTGCCTGGATGAAGGCGTCCGCTTTTTTCATAGCCATTACGCAGTCTTATTCGAATTGTTGTGGTCGGATCTGTTCTGCCATGGTCGGCCCCTCAGCGCGGGGTGCCCATTGGACGTAAGTCTAGGTCGCGGCCTAAGGGCCGCACTCACGGAAAAGTCTTACGCCAGGCGTCAGAAAAATCTTCATTGAATGTTCTTGGAAAAAAATCCGACGAAGTGCACATTGAAGCGCCGCCGAACGATGTCTGACCACTGTGCCAGGGGATCGATTTAAAGAACGTAGAGAGCACCATGCCTGACCACGATATTTTGAGTGACGACGAGCGCGAGGCGCTGAATGCCGTCATGCTGGAACCTGACTTGCCGCCGCAGCGTGTCTTGATCGTTGATGACGATAAGGACGCCCGTGAGCTGTTGTCGGAGATCCTGGCCTTGGACGGAATTCACTGCATGACCGCCGCCAGCGGCGAAACGGCACTCAAGATGCTGGAAACCAAGCCGTCGATCGGCCTGTTGATCACCGACCTGCGCATGGGTAATGTCGATGGCCTGGAACTGGTCCGCCTGGTGCGCGAGTCCGAGCGGGCAGCGCTGCCGATCATCATCGTGTCAGGCGATGCCGACGTGAAGGACGCCATCGAAGCGATGCACTTGAGCGTGGTGGACTTTCTGCTCAAGCCGATCGATACCGACAAGCTGCTGGGGTTGGTCAAGCATGAGTTGGGGATGGATCTTTAAGACCTCCAGTGGAGCATAAACTGTGGCGAGGGGATTTATCCCCGCTGGCTGCGCAGCAGCCCAACAGAGTTCAACCCAATCAACCTGACACACCGAGCCGACAGGCTTTAGGGTTGCTTCGCAACCCAGCGGGGATAAATCCCCTCGCCACAAATGCAGCGCTTGGCGTTATTGCCTGAGTTGGCAGTACTGTTACTTCCAATGAAAAAGCCCCGATCTTTCGATCAGGGCTTTTTTTGTGCCGCTTCTACCGCTCAATCACAACCCATTGGCGGCCTTGAACTCGCGACGGCGACGGTGCAGCACCGGCTCGGTGTAGCCGTTAGGTTGCTTGGTGCCTTCGATCACCAGTTCGACCGCCGCCTGGAAGGCGATGTTGCTGTCGAAGTCTGGCGCCAGCGGCCGGTACAGCGGGTCGTTGGCGTTCTGGCGGTCGACCACCGATGCCATGCGCTTGAGGCTTTCCATCACCTGGTCTTGCGTGACGATGCCGTGGCGCAGCCAGTTGGCGATGTGCTGGCTGGAGATACGCAGCGTGGCACGGTCTTCCATCAGGCCGATGTCGTTGATGTCCGGCACCTTGGAGCAGCCGACGCCCTGGTCGATCCAGCGCACCACGTAGCCGAGGATGCCCTGGGCATTGTTGTCCAGTTCATTCTTGATCTGCTCCGGCGTCCAGTTCGGGTTGACGGCCAGCGGGATGGTCAGGATGTCGTCCACCGAAGCGCGAGCGCGCTTGGCCAGTTCGGCCTGGCGAGCGAACACGTCGACCTTGTGGTAATGCAGCGCGTGCAGGGCGGCGGCGGTCGGCGAGGGAACCCACGCGGTGTTGGCGCCGGCCAGCGGATGAGCGATTTTCTGTTCGAGCATCGCCGCCATCAGGTCCGGCATCGCCCACATGCCTTTGCCGATTTGCGCGCGACCTTGCAGGCCGGTGCTCAAGCCGATATCGACGTTCCAGTTTTCATAGGCGCCGATCCACTTCTCGGCTTTCATGTCGGCCTTGCGCACCATCGGGCCGGCTTCCATGGAGGTATGGATTTCATCGCCGGTACGGTCGAGGAAGCCGGTGTTGATGAACACTACGCGTTCGCTGGCGGCCTTGATGCAGGCCTTGAGGTTGACCGTGGTACGGCGCTCCTCGTCCATGATCCCAACCTTGAGGGTGTTGCGCGGCAGGTTCAGCACGTCTTCGACGCGACCGAACAGCTCGTTGGTGAACGCGGCTTCTTCCGGGCCGTGCATCTTCGGCTTGACGATGTACACCGAGCCGGTGCGGCTGTTGCGGCGCGAGGTGTTGCCGTTGAGGCTGTGGATCGCCGCCAGGCTGGTGACCAGGCCGTCGAGGATGCCTTCCGGCACTTCGTTGCCGTGCTTGTCCAGGATCGCGTCGATGGTCATCAGATGGCCGACGTTACGCACGAACAGCAGCGAGCGGCCGTGCAGGGTCACGCCCGAGCCGTCGACGGCGGTGTAGACACGGTCAGGGTTCATGGTCCGGGTAAACGTCTGGCCGCCCTTGGCGACTTCTTCCGACAGGTCGCCCTTCATCAAGCCGAGCCAGTTGCGGTAGATCACCACTTTGTCATCGGCGTCGACGGCGGCGACCGAGTCTTCGCAGTCCATGATGGTGGTCAGCGCTGCTTCCATCAGGATGTCTTTGACGCCGGCGGCATCGGTCTGGCCGACGGGCGTGCTGGCATCGATCTGGATTTCGAAGTGCAGGCCGTTGTGTTTCAGCAGCACGGCAGTCGGTACCGAGGCATCGCCCTGGAAGCCGATCAGTTGGGCATCGTCACGCAGGCCGCTGTTGCTGCCGCCCTTGAGAGCGACCACCAGTTTGCCCTCGACGATCTTGTACGCGGTGGAGTCGACATGGGAGCCGGCCGCCAGGGGGGCCGCTTCATCGAGGAAGGCGCGGGCGAAGGCGATGACCTTGTCGCCGCGTACCTTGTTGTAGCCTTTGCCTTTTTCCGCGCCGTCGGCTTCGCTGATGGCATCGGTGCCGTACAGCGCGTCGTACAGCGAACCCCAGCGGGCGTTCGAGGCATTGAGGGCGAAGCGGGCGTTCATCACCGGTACCACCAGCTGCGGGCCGGCCATGCGGGCGATTTCGTCATCGACGTTCTGGGTCGTGGCTTGGAAATCCGTCGCTTCTGGCAGCAGGTAGCCAATGTCTTGCAGGAAGGCTTTGTAAGCCACGGCGTCGTGGGCCTGGCCGGCACGGGCCTGGTGCCAGGCATCGATCCGCGCCTGGAAATCATCGCGTTTGGCGAGTAGGGCTTGGTTCTTCGGGGCCAGGTCGTGGATGACCTTGTCGGCACCGGCCCAGAACGCATCGGCGGTGAGGCCGGTTCCGGGAATGGCTTCGTTATTCACGAAGTCGAACAGGACTTTGGCGACCTGCAGGCCACCGACTTGAACGTGTTCAGTCATTGCTTGCCTCACTCTGCTCAGCTATTTCGCTTTTCAGCTCTTCGATTTTGACAATGAAGCCTCGGGACATTTAAACCACAAACCCCGGAACCAGTACATGCCATCGCTGGCGGCTGGGTATTCAAGCCTTGCTGACGGGGCTTTTCAGGGATGCGACTGGCCTTAAGCAGACATCGGTACAACAGGGGCATCGCGATTATGTAGTGCGTGCTGCGGCATACTACATGATCAATTGCGGTTGTGAAAATTAGACTAATTGCGTCGTTCCGCGACCGACTAAAGCAGTACAGTCACGACGCGGTGTCGGATGTTCTCAAAAAAACTGTGGATTGTTCCAGATAAATATTAAAACTTGTACACGATTGACGTGGGCGGACGAGTCCCTGTGGCGAGGGGATTTATCCCCGTTGGGCTGCGAAGCAGCCCCCCCAAGACATTCAACTCAAACTGTCTGATACACCGAAGTGACGGATTTAGGGCCGCTTCGCGCCCCAACGGGGATAAATCCCCTCGCCACAGGACTTGTGCGTCCTGCCTATACTGTCCCTTCCATCAACAAGAGGACTGCGCCATGGACCACCTCGTCATCACTGTTTTCGCCCCGGACAAGCCCGGGCAGGTCGAGCGCATCGCCGAGTGCATTGCCGAACATGGCGGTAACTGGCTGGAAAGCCGCATGGCGCACCTGGCCGGGCAATTTGCCGGGATCGTGCGCTTCAGCGCCCCGGCCGAGGCCCATGAAAAATTGATCGAAGCCTTGCAGGGGCTGGCGGCCCACGGCATCCACGTATTGATCGCTGAAAGCGCCGTTGAGGAGTCCTGCACTTGGAAACCCATCACCATGGAGCTGGTGGGCAACGATCGTCCCGGTATCGTGCGGGACATCACCCGGTTGTTGAGCGAGCAGGGCGTCAATGTCGAGCGTCTGGTGACCCATGTCCGGCCGGCACCGATGAGCAGTGAGCTGCTGTTTCATGCCGAAGCGATCCTGGGCGTGCCTTTGACCCTGTCGTTGGAGACCTTGCAGGAACGCCTGGAAACCTTGGCCGATGAGTTGATGGTGGAGCTCAAGCTCAGCGACGACGTGTAATGAAGGTTATCCAAGGAAAAACTGCGCCTGCCTGTGGATAACCTGTAGAGACCCGGCCCCAGCCCAGGCCCGCCGGGGGGCAGCGGCCAGTGATCAAAAAATCACCAGTTTTCAAGGGCTTGTGCACAAACGGCGGGGATCACGCTGTGGATAACCTTGGGAAGGATAAGCGCAGGCCACGGCGGACGTGGCCTGTAGAGGTTTGTGCGTTTTTTGATCAGCTGCGCCGGCGCATGCTGATCACCGCATCGACGCTGTACACCGCCAGCCCGGCCCAGATGAACAGGAACGCCACCAGCGTGCTGGGCGACAGGTGCTCACCGAACAGCAGCACGGCGAGCAACAGCACCAGCGTCGGTGCGATGTACTGGAGAAATCCCAGGGTGGTGTAGGGCAAATGCCGGGCCGCGGCGTTGAAGCACACCAGCGGAACCAGTGTCACGGGGCCGGCCGCCACCAGCCACCAGGCTTCGGAGGTGGTCCAGAACGCGGCCTGGGCACTGGTGGCCGTGGGATTGAACAGCAACCAGGCGATGGCGATCGGCACCAGCATCCAGGTTTCCACCACCAGCCCCGGCAATGCCTTGACCGGCGCTTGTTTGCGAATCAGCCCATAGAAACCGAAGGTCAGTGCAAGCACCAGCGACACCCAGGGCAGGCTGCCGACTTGCCAGACCTGCTGCGCCACGCCGACGGCCGCCAACCCCACCGCCAGCCATTGCATGCGGCGCAGGCGTTCGCCGAGGATCAACATGCCCAGCAACACATTCACCAGCGGGTTGATGTAGTAACCCAGGCTGGCTTCGAGCATGCGTTCGTTGTTCACCGCCCAGACGTAGGTCAGCCAGTTGGCCGCGATCAGTGTCCCGCTCAGGGCGAGAATCGCCAGGCGCTGTGGATTGTCCCGCAGTTCGCGCCACCAGCCCGGGTGTTTCCAGACCAGCAGCAATGCCGCGCCGAACAGGGCCGACCACAGTACCCGGTGGATGATGATTTCCACTGACGGTACGCTGGCGATGGCCTTGAAGTAGATCGGGAACAGACCCCAGATGATGTAGGCACTCAGGCCCAGGATATACCCGCGACGCGGGTTGGCGGCTTGCATGCAGAATCCTTGCTTAGGCAGCTAACAAAGGGGGATTGTAAGGAGATTTGTCAGGTTGTGCTGTGAACCTTTGTGAGCGTTCTGGCCCCGGCACAGATCCCTCTGTGGGAGCGGGCTTGCTCGCGAAAGCGGTGGGTCAGTCGACATGAATATTGAATGTTCCTCCGTCTTCGCGAGCAAGCCCGCTCCCACAAAGGTGGCGCGGTGACTGCTGAAGCCAATCAGAACAGCTTCAACGGCTCTTCATTGAGCGCCGCCAATTGCTCGCGCAATGCCAGCACCTGGTCGCCCCAGTAGCGTTCGCTGCCGAACCACGGGAAGCTGCGGGGGAACGCCGGGTCGTCCCAGCGCCGCGCCAGCCAGGCACTGTAGTGCATCAGCCGCAAGGCCCGCAGCGGTTCGATCAGCGCCAGTTCACGCGGGTCGAAGTCGTGGAACTCACGGTAGCCGTCCATCAGTTCCGACAATTGCCCCAGGCATTCCTGGCGATCGCCGGCGAGCATCATCCACAGGTCCTGCACCGCCGGGCCCATGCGACAGTCGTCCAGGTCGACGATGTGGAACACCTCGTCGCGGCACATCATGTTGCCGGGATGGCAATCGCCGTGCATGCGGATGTTCTGGTGGGGCGTAGCGGCGTAGACCTCTTCGACGCGCTTGAGCAAGTCCCGGGCGACCGACTCATAGGCCGGCAGCAGGCTGCGGGGAACGAATCCGCTCGCCAGCACGGTGGCCAATGAATCGTGACCGAAATTCTTCACGCCCAGGGCTTCACGATGCTCGAACGGCCGGGTCGCCCCGAGCGCGTGCAGGCGTCCGAGCAATTGTCCCAGGCGATAGAGTTGGTCGAGATTGCCCGGCTCCGGCGCACGGCCTCCGCGACGAGGAAACAGGGTGAAACGAAACCCGGCGTGTTCGTGCAGGCTGGCACCGTTGTGGATCAATGGCGCCACCACGGGCACTTCGTATTCGGCCAGTTCGAAGGTAAAGCTGTGCTCTTCCAGGATCGCTTCGTTGGTCCAGCGCTGGGGGCGATAGAACTTGGCGATCAGCGGCTCGGAATCTTCGATGCCGACCTGATAGACGCGGTTCTCGTAGCTGTTGAGGGCCAACACGCGGGCGTCGCTGAGAAAGCCGATGCTTTCAACGGCATCGAGCACCAGGTCGGGCGTGAGGGTTTCGAACGGATGGGACATGCTGACTCCTGCGCAGCGGCAGGGCTGCCGCGTCCGGCACAGCATGGTAGCGCAAAGCAGCCTGGATTGATCGGTGATCGTTCCCACGCTCTGCGTGGGAATGCCTCATGTGACGCTCCGCGTTACGCTTTGGGACGCGGAGCGTCCCTGGCTGCATTCCCACGCAGAGCGTGGGAATGATCAGCATCAGGCGCCGATGACCCCGCCGTCTTCCCGGGTAATCACCATCACCGAAGACCGCGGCTTGCCGTTGGGCAGGTGCTCAGGGAAGGTCGAACCACCGTTTTCCCCTGGATGCTGGATTCCGACGAACAAGGCTTTCTGGTCCGGGGCAAAACTGATCCCGGTCACTTCGCAGCCCACCGGTCCGACCATGAAACGGCGGATTTCGCCACTGTTGGGGTCGGCGCAGAGCATCTGGTTGTTGCCCATGCCGGCGAAGTCCCCGGCGTTGCTGGAGTCGCCGTCGGTGAGAATCCACAGCCGGCCGGCCTTGTCGAAGCCCAGGCCGTCGGGGCTGTTGAACATGTTCTGCGGGTTGATATTGGACGACCCGGCTTTCGGCGTGCCGGCGTGTACCGTCGGGTTGCCGGCGACCACGAACAGATCCCAGGAGAAGGTCTTGGCGGCATGATCGTCGCGGTCGGTGCGCCAGCGCAGGATCTGCCCGTAGACGTTCTTGGCCCGAGGGTTCGGCCCGTCCACCGGTTGGCCGTCTTCGCCGCGCTTGGAGTTGTTGGTCAGGGTGCAATAGACCTGGCCGTCTTTCGGGCTGACCACGATCCACTCAGGACGGTCCATACGGGTGGCACCCACGGCGCTGGCAGCCAGGCGCGCGTGGATCAGCACCTCGGCCTGGTCGGCGAAGCCACTGCTGGCGTCGAGGCCGTTCTTGCCGTGGGTCAGCTCGATCCACTGGCCCTTGCCTTTGGGATGGTCCGGGTTGCCGTCGCCGGCATCGAAGCGCGCCACGTACAAGGTGCCGTGGTCCAGCAGGTTGCGGTTGGCCTTGGCATTGCGATGGTTGATGCGCTCGCGGCTGACGAACTTGTAGATGAACTCGCCGCGTTCATCGTCGCCCATGTACACCACGGCGCGACCGTCATTGGTTTGTGCCAGGGCGGCGTTTTCGTGTTTGAAGCGGCCCAGGGCGGTGCGTTTCACCGGCGTGGATTCTGGATCGAACGGATCGATTTCCACCACCCAGCCATGGCGATTGAGTTCGTTGGGGTTCTTCGCCAGGTCGAAACGCGGGTCGTACAGGTGCCAGTTGATCTCGCGGCTGGTGACGGTGGCGCCGTAGCGCTTTTGCGCCTCATCGAACTGCAGGTCGGTCTTGCTGCTGCCGAAGCAGTCGGTGAAGTTTTCTTCGCAGGTCAGGTAGGTGCCCCACGGCGTCATGCCGTTGGCGCAGTTCTGGAACGTTCCCAGCACTTTCTTGCCGCTCTTGTCGGCACTGGTTTTCATCAGCTCGTGACCGGCGGCCGGGCCACGCAGGCGAATCGGCGTGTTGCCGTGGATCCTGCGGTTGTAGCGCGATTCCTGGACGAACTGCCACTGCCCGCGACGACGCTGGACCTCGATCACCGACACCCCTTCGCTGGCCTGGGCCTTGTGCACGTCTTCGGCCGACTGCGGCTGGCCGCCGTGGGGGAAGAGGTAGCGGTAGTTGGTGTATTCGTTGTTGATCGCCATCAGCGCCCGGTTCTTGTCGCCGGGGAATTCGAACAGGCTCATGCCGTCGTTGTTGTCGCCAAACTGCACTTCCTGTGCGCGGGCTGTTCCATTGCCACTGGGATCGAACGCCGGTGCATTTTTCTGCAGCGGCTGGCCCCAACTGATCAGCACCGAGGCCTTGTAGCCCGGCGGCAGCGTGATGGTGTCGGCCGTGGCGGCGGGGATGCTGTTGAAACCCAGCAGCCGGCTGTTGCCTTCGCTCACGGCGGCGGCCAGCACGCTGCGGCTCAGCAGGTTGCCGCCCAGGAACATCGCCGCGCCGCACAGGGCGCCGGCGCTGATGAAACTGCGTCGGCTCAGGCCGACGATCTTTTCCAGGTCGGTGGATTGGTTTTCTTCTAATAGGCTCATCATCAGGCTCCCTGCTGGTTTTGGCAGTCACCTTAAAGCGGGTCGATGAAACTATTGTTGCAGCGCGCTACAGCGGTGTGCCGAGCAGCACATTTGTCGCTGAAAACGTCACTTGCACCGGTGAGCCGGCTACCAGGTCCTGCGCTTGCAACTGAAGCGGGTCGGCCAGGGCACACAGCGTCTGGCCGTTGGGCAGGCCGATGCGCACTTCGCTGGGGCCGTCTTCGGCGGCGTCGACCTGCTCGATCATGCCGCGCAGCGTATTGATCCCCGGTTTTTCCGCTTGTTCGACGGGATGCAATTCCAGCCAGCCGGCCTTGATCAGCGCCACCACGTCGGTGCCGACAGCCAGTTCGAGGCGCAACGTGCTGTCATGGGTGATCCGAGCTTCGATGACCAGGCCCCGGGCCAGCTCCAGGCGTACCCGGTCGTTGTGCCCCCGGGCCTCGATGCCCAGGACCTTGCCATGCAATTGATTGCGGGCACTGGTGCGCAGCATCAGGCGACTGAGCAGGCCCAGGTCCCCGGCGTCTTCGCTGGCTTCCAGCAGTTGCGCCTGCAGCGCTTGCAGGCGCTGATACAGGCGCAGCACCCGTTGGCCTTCCTCCGACAGCCTCGCGCCGCCACCGCCCTTGCCGCCGACGCTGCGTTCCACCAACGGATGGTCGGCGAGGTTGTTCAACTCATCGATGGCATCCCATGCCGCCTTGTAGCTCAGGCCCGCGCTCTTGGCGGCGCGGGTGATCGAGCCCTGTTCGGCGATGTGCTGCAACAGGGCGATGCGTTGTGGTCGCCGAACGATGTGTTGGGTCAGAAGCGTGGGCAATGACATGACGGCAAACTGCGTGCAAAAGTCGATGAGCGGACGTTGGCGCCTTGGGCCCGGTACGTCAAGCCGGTTCACCGGGTTTCGGCGTGCGGGCCAGGCAATACACGTCGACCCGCGCCGCGCCGGCATCGAGTAACAGGGCGGCCAGGGCCTGGGCGGTGGCGCCGGTAGTGAGCACATCGTCGACCAACGCCAGGTGACGATTGCGTAACGTCGCCTGGGGCGCGAGGGCAAAGGCCTGGCGCAGGTTTTGGCGCCGGGCCTTGGCATCGAGGGCCTGTTGGGCGGGCGTATCCTGGGTGCGTCGCAGCAGGTTTTCTGCGCAAGGGATCGCCAGCGGCCCACTGAGCCAGCGGGCCAGCAGTGCCGCCTGGTTGAAACCGCGCTGGCGCAAACGCCGGGTGGCCAGTGGCACCGGTACCAGTGCGTCGGGCCGTTCCAGCCCTTCGTCGAAATGATGTTGCAGCGATTGCGCCAGCAGTTCGCCCAGCAGCCGGCCAAGGGGCCATTTCGCCTGATGCTTGAAGCGGGTGATCAGGCTGTCCACCGGGAAGTCGTAGGTCCAGGGTGCCAGGACCCGTTCGAAGGCTGGCGGCCGAGCGGCACATTGGCCGCAGCGCAGTCCGGCCATGGGCAGTGGCAGGGCGCAAATGCTGCATTGATCGCCGAGCCAGGGCAGCTCGCTTTCGCAAGGGGTGCAGATAGGCTGGGGGGTATCGGTGCTTTCGCCGCACAGCAGGCAGGTTTGTTTGTTTTTTAACCAGATGTAAACCGGTCCTTTGTATCGTGGTTGACAGCGCATGACTCTTCCTTAAATATGCCGAACATCCGTGTCGCGCCTGTGGGTATTGCATGCCCCAGGCGCCAGCCAAGCATAATCAAGGAAATGCCCATGAGCGCCAGCACCACTGCCAACCTGCGTCATGACTGGTCTTTGGCCGAAGTCAAAGCACTCTTTGTCCAGCCATTCAATGACCTGTTGTTCCAGGCGCAGACCGTGCACCGCGCGCACTTCGACGCCAACCGCGTCCAGGTTTCCACGCTGCTGTCGATCAAGACCGGCGCTTGTCCGGAAGATTGCAAATATTGTCCGCAGTCCGGTCACTACAACACCGGTCTGGATAAAGAGAAATTGCTCGAAGTGCAGAAGGTCCTCGAAGAGGCTGCGCGGGCCAAGGCCATTGGTTCGACCCGTTTCTGCATGGGCGCGGCCTGGAAACATCCGTCGGCCAAGGACATGCCGTATGTGCTGGAAATGGTCAAAGGCGTGAAGGCCATGGGCCTGGAAACCTGCATGACCCTGGGCCGTCTCGACCAGGAACAGACCGAAGCGCTGGCCCAGGCTGGCCTGGACTACTACAACCACAACCTCGATACCTCGCCGGAGTTCTACGGCAGCATCATTACCACCCGTACCTACAGCGAGCGCCTGCAAACCCTGGCCTATGTACGTGATTCGGGGATGAAGATCTGCTCCGGCGGCATCCTGGGCATGGGCGAGTCCCTGGACGACCGCGCCAACCTGCTGATCCAACTGGCGAACCTGCCGGAGCACCCGGAGTCGGTGCCGATCAACATGCTGGTCAAAGTCGCCGGCACGCCGCTGGAGAATGCCGAAGACATCGATCCGTTCGATTTCATCCGCATGCTTGCCGTGGCGCGGATCATGATGCCCCAGTCCCATGTGCGCCTGTCCGCTGGTCGTGAAGCGATGAACGAGCAGATGCAGGCCCTGGCATTTTTTGCCGGCGCCAACTCGATTTTCTACGGCGACAAGCTGTTGACCACCGCCAACCCGCAAGCCGACAAGGACATGCAATTGTTCGCACGCCTGGGCATCCAGCCCGAAGCCCGCGAAGAACATGCCGACGAAGTGCACCAGGCGGCTATTGAACAGGCGCTGGTGGAGCAGAAGAGCAGCGAGCAGTTTTACAACGCCGCTGTCTGAGTCGACGCAAAACCAAGTGCGGGAGCGGGCTTTGTGGGAGCCAAGCTTGCTCGCGATGAACGATAACGCGGTCTTGCTATAGACCGCGATGCCCTCATCGCGAGCAAGCTTGGCTCCCACAAAAGCTCGCTCCCACAGGGGATCTCCCCCCGTCTTAAATAAGTGGTTCACCCCGAGGCCTGCATGCCCTTCGATCTCGCCGCACGCCTGGCTGCCCGTCGTGCCGACAACCTCTACCGCCAGCGCCCGCTGCTCGAAAGCCCCCAGGGCCCGGAAGTGGTGGTGGACGGCCAGCCGTTGCTGGCGTTCTGCAATAACGATTACCTGGGCTTGGCCAATCACCCGCAAGTGATCGAGGCCTGGCGCGCTGGCGCGGCGCGTTGGGGCGTCGGGGGCGGCGCCTCCCATTTGGTGATTGGCCACAGCAGCCCTCATCACGCCCTGGAAGAAGCGTTGGCCGACCTGACGGGGCGTCCGCGGGCGTTGCTGTTCACCACCGGTTACATGGCCAACCTCGGCGCGGTCACCGCGTTGGTGGGGCAGGGCGATACGGTGCTGGAAGACCGCCTCAATCATGCTTCGCTGCTCGACGCCGGGCTGTTGTCCGGTGCGCGTTTCAACCGATACCTGCACAACGATGCCCAGAGTCTGGCCAGTCGCCTGGAGAAAGCCACTGGCAATACCCTGGTGGTCACCGACGGCGTGTTCAGCATGGACGGCGACATTGCCGACCTGCCGGCCCTGGCCCGGGAGGCAAAGGCCCGGGGTGCCTGGCTGATGGTCGACGATGCCCACGGCTTTGGTCCGCTGGGGGCCCATGGCGGCGGTATCGTCGAACATTTTGGCTTGAGCCAGGAGGACGTGCCGGTGCTGGTCGGCACCCTGGGCAAGGCCTTTGGCACCGCTGGGGCCTTCGTCGCCGGTAGCGAGGAACTGATCGAAAGCCTGATCCAGTTCGCGCGTCCCTACATCTACACCACCAGCCAACCGCCGGCCCTGGCCTGCGCCACGCTCAAGAGCCTGGAACTGCTGCGCGGCGAGCATTGGCGGCGTGAACACCTGCAGGTGCTGATCCGCCAGTTCCGCCAGGGTGCCGAGCAGATCGGCCTGCAATTGATGGACAGCTTCACGCCGATCCAGCCGATCCTGGTGGGCGATGCGGGACGGGCCATGCGCTTGTCGCAGATGCTGCGTGAGCGGGGGCTGATGGTCACGGCGATCCGCCCACCCACCGTGCCGGCCGGCAGCGCTCGTTTGCGCGTGACCCTGACCGCCGCCCACAGCGAGGCCCAGGTGCAGCTATTGTTGAATGCACTGGCCGAGTGTTTTGCCCTGTTGGGACCGGAGCCAAGCCATGCGTGATCGACTGATTTTGCTGCCCGGTTGGGGCTTGGGCGTTTCACCGCTGGAACCGCTGGCGGCGGCCTTGCAAGGGCTCGACGAACACCTGCGGGTGGAAATCGAGCCGTTGCCGCCATTGCTATCGAGCGACCCCGATGAATGGCTCGAAGAATTGGACGCCACCTTGCCTCAGGACACCTGGCTGGGCGGTTGGTCCCTGGGCGGTATGCTGGCCTCGGCGCTGGCGGCGCGCCGGGGTGAGCGCTGCTGTGGCCTGCTGACCATGGCCAGCAATCCGTCCTTTGTCGCCCACGAGCAATGGTCGAGCGCGATGGACGGCCAGACGTTCGATGGCTTTCTCGCCGGCTGTGGGGCCGACCCACGCCAGACCCTCAAGCGTTTCAGTCTGCTGTGTGCCCAGGGCTGCAGCGATCCACGCGGGTTGTCGCGGTTGTTGTTGGCCGGGGCGCCAAGTTCTTCGCCCGACGTATTGATGGCCGGGCTCGAACTGCTGGCGCGATTGGACACCCGTGCTGCGTTGCAGAGTTTCCGAGGCCCGCAACTGCATCTGTTTGCCGGGCTCGATGCCTTGGTGCCGGCCGAGGCCGCGGGTGATTTGCTGGCCTTGCTGCCGGATGTCGAAATCGGTCTGATTGAACAGGCCGGCCACGGATTCCTTCTGGAAGACCCTCACGGTATAGCGGCGGCGATCCAGGTTTTTTTGCACGAGTCCGGCGATGACTGATTTGTCTCTCCCTCCATTGCCCGGTGCCTTGCCCGACAAACGCCAGGTAGCGGCGTCGTTTTCCCGGGCGGCGACCAGCTATGACAGCGTGGCCGAGCTGCAGCGCGACGTGGGCCAGCAGTTGCTCGGTCGCTTGGCGCCTTCTTTCACGCCGCAACGTTGGCTGGACCTGGGCTGCGGCACCGGCTATTTCACTCGGGCCTTGGGTGCGCGTTTTGGTGCGGCCACCGGCCTGGCGTTGGATATCGCCGAAGGCATGCTCAACCATGCGCGTCCCCAGGGTGGCGCCGAATATTTTATCGCCGGTGATGCCGAGCGGCTGCCTTTGCAGGCGGCGAGCTGCGACCTGGTGTTCTCCAGCCTGGCGGTGCAATGGTGCGCGGATTTCGCCACGGTGCTGAGCGAGGCCCATCGAGTGTTGAAGCCGGGTGGGGTGTTGGCCTTCACCAGCCTTTGCGTGGGCACTTTGTACGAATTGCGCGACAGCTGGCGTCAGGTGGATGGCTTGGTGCACGTCAACCGTTTCCGTGCGTTCGAGACGTATCAACACCTTTGCGCGGCCAGCGGGCTGAATGTCGTCAGTCTTGAAATCCGTCCGCATGTGCTGCATTACCCTGATGTGCGCAGCCTGACACATGAATTGAAAGCTTTGGGTGCCCACAATCTGAACCCAGGTCGTCCTGGTGGCTTGACGGGCAGGGCGCGGATTCTCGCGCTGGTCGAAGCCTATGAGCGGTTTCGTCAGGCCCAGGGGCTACCGGCAACTTACCAGGTGGTCTACGCCGTTTTGGAGAAACCGCTATGAGCAAGGCCTATTTCATTACCGGCACTGATACCGATGTAGGCAAGACCACTGTCGCGGCGGGCCTGCTGCATGCTGCCCGACAGGCTGGCATGAGCACGGCTGCCGGAAAACCCGTGGCCTCTGGCTGCGACGTGACGCCCAAGGGTCTGCGCAACGCCGATGCCTTGGCCTTGCTGGCCGAGTGCTCGATACCGTTGACTTATGCACAGGTCAATCCGGTGGCGTTCGAACCGGCAATAGCGCCGCACCTGGCCGCCCGGGAAGCGGGCGTTGCCCTGACGGTGCAGTCGCTACTTGGCCCGATGCGCGAAGTGCTGGCGCTGAACGCCGATTTCACCCTGATCGAGGGCGCAGGTGGTTGGCGTGTACCGCTGGCCGGCCAGGACAATCTTTCCGATCTGGCGATCGCGCTGGACTTGCCGGTGATTCTGGTGGTGGGTGTGCGCCTGGGTTGCATCAGCCACGCGTTATTGACCGCCGAGGCTATCGCCCGTGATGGCTTGCAGCTTGCCGGTTGGGTCGCGAACATCATCGACCCGGCCACCTCGCGCCTGGAAGAAAACCTGGCAACCTTGGCCGAGCGACTTCCGGCACCGTGCCTGGGCAGGGTGGCGCGGATCCAGAGCGTGACGGCCGAAGCCGTGGCCGGACACCTGCAATTGGATCTGCTGGACTGAGCCTCGCCAAGGTTTTGCCTATGACACGGCACTGTGCCATTAGTGTTTTTGTCGGGCCTTTTCCCGGGGGTTCTGATTCAATGGCCACTGTCGACCCTTCAAGAAGGCGAGCTCTGCCATGGAAATCTCAGGAAGTACCGCGTTCTATGCCGGTCTGAGCACGATTCAGACAGGGCAGAACCGCGTCGATCAGGCCGCCGGCCAGATCGCCAACAACATGATCGAGCGTTCGGTCACCAGCCAGTCTTCGGAAGTCCAGGTTGATCGCCTGCGTTCAGTGGATCGTAGCCAGCAGTCGGACCAGGCCGCCAACATGGTCGAAATGGCCCAAGGCAAGTTCCAGGTGCAACTGGGTGCCAACGTCGCCAAGGCATCCGACGAAATGCTCGGGACATTGATCGATACCTTTGCCTGATCCTGCTCTTCAGATTTGCCAAGACGCCGCGATTATTCGCGGCGTTTTTGTCTCTAACGTCTTATTGCTCAACTAATCTTTTCCTACGCGCATCGCGGATTCTTCAGGGCGATGGGTTTCCTGTGTCCGACATTTTTCTCAGGCTGATGACGAACGGCAAAAGATCGGCGCTTGACAAGATTTGGGCGTAAACGTATGTTTCAAACAACTGTTTGACCGCTACAACAAATCCACGCGGTCGTTCATTCCCGGTTACATCAGCAGAGGTTTATCGCTATGCCTGACTACAAGGCCCCCTTGCGTGATATTCGCTTCGTTCGTGACGAACTGCTTGGCTACGAAGCGCATTATCAGAGCCTTCCGGCTTGCCAGGATGCAACTCCGGACATGGTTGACGCCATTCTCGAAGAAGGCGCCAAGTTTTGTGAGCAGGTGCTGGCTCCGCTGAACCGTGTGGGTGACATCGAAGGTTGCACTTGGAGCGAGTCCGGCGTAAAAACCCCGGCCGGGTTCAAGGAAGCCTACAAGCAATTCGTCGAAGGCGGCTGGCCGAGCCTGGCCCACGACGTCGAGCATGGCGGTCAAGGTCTGCCGGAATCCCTGGGCCTGGCGGTCAGCGAGATGGTCGGTGAAGCCAACTGGTCGTGGGGCATGTACCCGGGCCTGTCCCATGGCGCGATGAACACGATTTCCGAGCACGGTACGCCCGAGCAGCAAGAGGCCTACCTGACCAAGCTGGTCTCCGGTGAATGGACCGGCACCATGTGCCTGACCGAACCGCACTGTGGCACCGACCTGGGCATGCTGCGCACCAAGGCCGAGCCTCAGGCCGACGGTTCCTACAAGGTTTCCGGTACGAAGATCTTCATTTCGGCCGGTGAACACGACATGGCCGACAACATTGTCCATATCGTGCTGGCACGCCTGCCGGACGCACCGGCTGGCACCAAGGGCATTTCGCTGTTCATCGTTCCAAAATTCCTGCCTAACGCCGACGGCTCCATCGGCCAGCGCAACGCGGTGAGCTGTGGCTCCCTGGAACACAAGATGGGCATTCACGGCAACGCCACTTGCGTGATGAACTTCGACGCGGCCACCGGTTACCTGATCGGCCCGGCGAACAAAGGCCTGAACTGCATGTTCACCTTCATGAACACCGCACGCCTGGGCACTGCGCTGCAAGGCCTGGCCCACGCCGAGATCGGCTTCCAGGGCGGCCTGAAATATGCCCGTGATCGCCTGCAAATGCGCTCCCTGACGGGCCCGAAAGCGCCAGACAAGGCCGCTGACCCGATCATCGTGCACCCTGACGTGCGGCGCATGCTGCTGACCATGAAGGCCTTCGCCGAAGGGAACCGGGCGATGGTGTACTTCACCGCCAAGCAGGTCGACATCGTCAAGTACGGCGTGGACGAAGAAGAGAAGAAAAAAGCCGATGCGCTGCTGGCGTTCATGACGCCGATCGCCAAGGCCTTCATGACCGAAGTCGGTTTCGAATCGGCCAACCATGGCGTGCAGATCTACGGCGGCCACGGCTTCATCGCCGAGTGGGGCATGGAGCAGAACGTTCGCGACAGCCGCATCTCGATGCTGTACGAAGGCACCACCGGCATCCAGGCCCTCGACCTGCTGGGCCGTAAAGTGCTGATGACCCAGGGCGAGGCACTCAAGGGCTTCACCAAGATCGTCCACAAGTTCTGCCAGAGCAACGAAGGTAACGAAGCGGTCAAGGAGTTCGTCGAACCCCTGGCTGCGCTGAACAAGGAATGGGGCGAGCTGACCATGAAGGTCGGCATGGCGGCCATGAAGGATCGTGAAGAAGTGGGCGCGGCATCGGTGGACTACCTGATGTACTCCGGTTATGCCTGCCTGGCCTATTTCTGGGCCGACATGGCGCGCCTGGCGGCGGAAAAACTTGCAGCCGGCACCACCGAAGAAGCCTTCTACACCGCCAAGCTGCAGACCGCGCGCTTCTACTTCCAGCGCATCCTGCCGCGTACCCGTACCCACGTGGCAACCATGCTGTCGGGCGCGAACAACCTGATGGACATGAAAGAAGAAGACTTCGCGCTGGGTTACTAAGCCTTACGCAGTTCTTTGAAAAAAGCCGCTGCTTCTTCGGGAGCAGCGGTTTTTTTTTGCGCCGCCGACAAACACCCGCCTCAAGCACCAGCAGGCTTCAAGTCGCCGAATTTCTCACTGTGGAAATCCAGCCTCGTGCTTCAAATTCCGTCACCTGTCCCTGCAACGCGTCGAAACGGTCCAGAGCGGCCCATTTGTTGTGGTTTTTGGAATAGATAAGTCAATTTCATCCCGTTTATTCACAGACGGTCAATCGACATCATGGGGTTGCGGGGCTGAAAACCTTCGCCCCATGTGGGCTCGGCCGGTGCCGATCCCATGAAACCAGCTTTATCGCACGTACCGGAAAGGAATTGACCATGAAAGTGAACATCACTCTTGCGGCCTGGTGCCTGATCGCCGCTGGCGACTGCTTCCTGCGTCGTATCGCCCTGTCTGGCCTCTTGACGTCACGGCGGGTACCTGCGACCCGGGAGGTGAGTCATGGCCAATAATGCATTTTTCACTCATCTGAAGGTGGTGGTAGGTGAGTCGGTCATTGCGTCATCAGCCGCCACCCTGAGCGTGATGGCACTGGAGGTTCCGGTGTGGGCCATGTTTGTCGGGTGGATTTCATTCTTTACCCGCGGGCTCAACCTCAAGCAAGGGGCGATCAACCTGGCTTGCGTGCTGATCGGCGTCATTCTGGGTATCGGTGCGGCCCAGGCCATGGCTGCGCTGACGCCTGTTCTGGGCAGCTATACCATCAGTGCAGTGGTGTTCGCCATCACGGTCATTGCGCTGTCTTTGGCCAAGGCACCGGTGTTCAACAACCTGCTCGGTTTCTTCCTGGGGCTGGTGGCGTATTTCGCTTCGCACCAACCCCCATCGCTCACAACCTTCGGGATGCTGGCCCTGGCCGGGACGCTGGGAGCGACAGCGGCCCTGCTGGCGCATTCGCTGCAAAAGCGGGTTCGCCAGGGCGCTGGTCATTGACGCGAGGAGTCCAGCATCTCGCCAGCAAGTGCCGGTCGCGTTAGCGGGTGCCTCTGAAAACCTCATTCACAAAAAGGACTACCGAGATGGACACGTCACAACGTAAGTCCGGGATTACCTCCCTAGAAACCACCGCCTCCCAAGAGCGCCTGCTGTTTCCTGCGCTGGATGGGCTTTACACCCGTGCGGAGCCCGTTTTGTATGCAGTGCTGCGGTTTGCGTTCGGCGTTGTCATGTTTACCCACGGCCTTCCCAAAGCCCTGGGGATATCCCACGGTTCCATGGCGGATCCCATGGCGGGCTCCATCAACCTGATCCAGAACGTCATGGGCTTGCCGTTCGCCGCGCAATGGGCCGTTCTGGTCATGCTTCTTGAAACGGTCGGCGCGGTCATGCTGGCTATCGGTCTGTGGGCGCGCCCGGTCGCGTTGATGATGGCGATGCAAATGGTCGGTATCAGCTATGCCCTTGGCCCCACTTGGCCCTGGATCGATCGCGGCATTGAATTTCCCGTGTTGATGGGATTCCTTGCGCTCTATATTGCCGTGCGTGGTAGCGGCCACTTTGCGGTGGATCGCAAGCTCAGGTTTTCCATCTGAGCAGGCGCAGTTGTTTGCATGAAAACTCTGTAACAACAATTGCTCCGACAAAGCCTTAAGAAAACCTCCCGCCCTGCCGTTACAGCGATGGCAGTGTGACATCTGTCACATCTCGCGTGCCTTACTGTTCCAATTGCAGGCACAATGCCATCTTTGATCAGCCGGGTCGGAGCTTTACCCTTGCCGCGTTCTTCCGCTGTACGTTTGAGCCATTTCCTACCGTCATTGCTGTTGCTGGTGGCGGGGCTTGCGGCTGCCTACGTCAAGGATCTCAACGTTTTCTTCACCTCGCTGTTCAACGTTCTCCCGACGCTGGTGCTGTTGCTAGGCGGGGCGTATTGCGCGGTCTACCGACGTCAACGTGAACTGTTTCTGATGGTCACGGTGTATATCGCCTATTTTCTCCTGGACACCCAGACCGACTTTTATCGCGATAACGGTAAGGTGCGTGAAGACGCGGCGGTGGTGTTCCATCTCGTCTGCCTGTTGTTGCCGCTGTTGTTCGGGCTGTTCGCGGCGTGGCAGGAGCGCACCCACCTGTTCCAGGACATGGTGGCGCGGTTCGCGGTGTTGCTGGTCTTTGGCAGTGTGGCGCTGGCTTTGGAGCAGAGTTTCCCCCAGGCCTTGTTGTTGTGGCTCTCGGAGATCCGCTGGCCCGCGTTGCACGGTGCCTGGATGAGCCTGATCCAATTGTCCTACCCGATGTTCGCCGCCGCGTTCCTGCTGTTGGCCTGGCAATACTGGCGCAATCCCCGGCCACTGCACGCGGCACAACTGGTGGGTTTGCTGGGGTTGTTCTGGATGCTGCCCAAGACGTTCATCCTGCCGTTCACCCTGAACATCATGTGCAGCCAGGTCATGTTGATGATCGCCGCGGCGGTTGCCCACGAGGCCTATCAGATGGCTTTCCGTGACGAGCTGACCGGCCTGCCGGGCCGGCGGGCACTGAACGAACGCATGCAGCGCCTGGGGCGCAACTATGTGTTGGCGATGAGTGACGTGGACCATTTCAAGAAATTCAACGACACCCACGGCCACGACGTGGGCGACCAGGTGCTGCGCCTGGTCGCCAGCAAGTTGTCGAAGATCGGCGGTGGCGGTAGGGCGTATCGCTACGGCGGTGAGGAATTTGCCCTGGTGTTCGCAGGCAAGACCATCGACGAGTGCATGCCCCATCTGGAAGTCATCCGCCAGTCCATCGAGACGTATGCCATCCAGCTGCGCAATCCCGATAGCCGTCCCCAGGACGATCAGCAAGGCCGCCAGCGTCGCTCCGGCGCGGGTGCTTCCAGCGTATCGGTGACGGTCAGCATCGGTGTCGCGGAGCGCCTTGAGCAGCGCACGCCCGAAGAAGTACTCAAGTCCGCCGACCAGGCGCTGTACAACGCCAAGGGCGCGGGGCGTAACTGTGTCGTTGCCTTCGGCCAGAACCGCCGCGGCGCGGTGCGCATGGAAGCCGCCGCGGGTTGAGTGATGACGGCGCATTCAGCGTCTGGACTGTGATTGTGGGCCAGGGTGGCCGGCAGTAGGTTGGAACGATCTGCTACCGGAGAAAACCACCATGCCCGAGTACAAAGCCCCCCTGCGCGACATGCGCTTTCTGATCGATCACGTCTTCGATTTCCATGGCCGTTATGCCGAGTTGGGCGCCAGCGATGCCAGCCCGGACATGGTCAGCGCAATCCTCGAGGAAGGCGCCAAATTCTGTGAAAACGTGCTGGCACCGCTCAATCGCTCCGGTGACGAAGAGGGCTGCCATTTCGACAACGGCGTGGTCACCACGCCTACAGGCTTCAAGCAGGCTTTCGCACAGTACGTGGAAGGCGGCTGGCACGGCTTGGCGGCAGATCCGGCGTATGGTGGCCAAGGCTTGCCCAGCTCCCTGGGCCTGGTCATCAGCGAGATGATCGGTTCCAGCAACACGTCCTGGGGCATGTACCCGGGCCTGACTCACGGTGCCATGTCGGCCATTCATGCCCACGGCACTGAAGCACAGAAACAGACCTACCTGAGCAAACTCACCGCCGGCCAGTGGACCGGCACCATGTGCCTGACCGAAGCCCACTGCGGCACCGATCTGGGCATCATCAAGACCCGCGCCGTGCCCCAGGCCGACGGCAGCTACGCGATCTCCGGCAGCAAGATCTTCATTTCCGCCGGCGAACACGACATGAGCGATAACATCATCCACCTGGTGCTGGCCAAGCTGCCGGACGCCCCCGCCGGGACAAAAGGCATCTCGTTGTTCATCGTGCCCAAGTTCCTGCCCGACGCCACGGGTGAGGCGGGGGCGCGCAATGGCGTTTCCTGTGGCTCGATCGAACACAAGATGGGCATCAAGGCCTCGGCCACTTGTGTGTTGAATTTCGATGGAGCCAAGGGGTTCCTGATCGGCGAGCCGAACAAGGGCCTCAACTGCATGTTCACCATGATGAACCACGCCCGGCTTGGCACTGGCATGCAGGGCCTGTGCCTGGGGGAGGCGAGCTTCCAGGGCGCGATCAAATACGCCAACGACCGTCTGCAGATGCGCGCGCTGACCGGCCCCAAGGCACCGGAAAAAGTCGCCGACCCGATCATCGTCCATCCCGATGTGCGCAGGATGCTGCTGACCATGAAGGCTTTCAACGAAGGCAATCGGGCGCTGACCTATTTCACTGCGCAACTGCTGGACACCGCGCACCTGAGTCCGGACGCGACTGCCCGGCAGGAAGCTGAGGACCTGCTGGCGTTTCTCACCCCGATCTGCAAGGCCTTCATGACCGACACCGGGCTGGAAGTAACCAACCACGGCATGCAAGTGTTCGGCGGCCACGGCTTCATTCGCGAGTGGGGCATGGAGCAGTTGGTGCGCGACTGCCGTATCGCGCCGATCTACGAGGGCACCAACGGCATCCAGGCCCTGGATCTGCTGGGGCGCAAGGTGCTGGGTAGCCAGGGCAAGTTGTTGCGCGGCTTCACCAAGATTGTCCATAAGTTCTGCGCTGCCAATGCGCAACATCCGCAGCTCAAGGAGTACGTCGCGCAACTCGATGGGCTTAACCAACAGTGGGGCGAGTTGACCACTCGGGTTGGCATGGCGGCCATGAAAAACCCCGATGAAGTCGGTGCCGCCTCCGTGGATTATTTGATGTACAGCGGTTACATCATCCTGGCCTACCTGTGGTTGCGCATGGCCTTGGTGGCCCAGGCGCAACTCGACAGCGGCAACGGTGACGGCGATTTCTGCCAGGCGAAACTGGCGACCTGCGAGTTCTACTTCAAGCGCCTGCTGCCACGTACGACCGCCCATCAGGCTGCCATCGAGGCGGGGAGCGATTGTCTGATGCAACTGCCGGCGGAGTTGTTTGCACTTTGACTGACCAGTGGCGAGGGAGATGGCTCCCGCTGGGCTGCGTAGCAGCCTCTTTTTGTGAGTGCTGCGCACTCAAGCGGGGAGCAGGCTTTCTCGTCACGGTTCACAACGTTAGATAGTGCAGCTGTGATGGTGACTAAAAATAACAAAACAGTCATGGGTTGACCCTATGTGTCGCAAAAGTTGTTGAGGTACACTCAGGTCATTGCGAAACCGTCTTTTACGAATCCAACTGTTTAGATCCTGCGAGGTTTGCCATGGCTGACTACAAAGCGCCCCTGCGCGATATGCGCTTCGTCCTCAATGAAGTGTTCGAGGTCGCGAAACTCTGGGCCCAATTGCCGGGGTTGGCTGACACCGTGGATGCTGAAACGGTCGAAGCGATCCTCGAAGAAGCCGGCAAAGTCACCAGCAAAAGCATCGCCCCCCTCAGCCGCGCCGCTGACGAAGAAGGTTGCCACTGGGCTGACGGCGCCGTCACCACGCCGGCAGGTTTCCCACAGGCCTACCAGACTTACGCTGAA
Organism: Pseudomonas sp. NFACC37-1; assembly: GCF_900101575.1. Classification (NCBI taxonomy): domain Bacteria; kingdom Pseudomonadati; phylum Pseudomonadota; class Gammaproteobacteria; order Pseudomonadales; family Pseudomonadaceae; genus Pseudomonas; species Pseudomonas sp. NFACC37-1. Next base: position 65,409 of record NZ_FMUZ01000013.1, read on the forward strand.
GGCGGTTGGGTCGGTGTCGGTGGTGATCCGGTGTACGGCGGCATGGGCATGCCCAAGGCTGTTTCGGCCCAGGTCGAGGAAATGGTCAACTCCGCCAGCCTGTCCTTCGGCCTGTACCCGATGCTGACCGCCGGCGCCTGCCTGTCGATCAATGCCCATGCCAGCGAAGAACTGAAGGCGGCGTACCTGCCGAACATGTACGCCGGCGTCTGGGCCGGTTCCATGTGCCTGACCGAGCCTCACGCCGGTACGGACCTGGGGATCATCCGCACCAAGGCCGAACCTCAGGCCGACGGTTCCTACAAGGTCAGTGGCACGAAGATTTTCATCACCGGTGGCGAGCACGACCTCACCGAGAACATCATTCACCTGGTGCTGGCGAAACTGCCAGACGCACCGGCGGGCCCCAAGGGTATCTCGCTGTTCCTGGTGCCCAAGTTCATGGTCAATGCCGACGGCAGCCTGGGCGCGCGCAATGCGGCCAACTGCGGGTCGATCGAACACAAGATGGGCATCCAGGCGTCCGCCACCTGCGTGATGAACTTCGACGAAGCCGTGGGCTACCTGGTGGGTGAGCCGAACAAAGGCCTGGCGGCGATGTTCACCATGATGAACTACGAGCGTCTGGGGGTTGGCATCCAAGGCTTGGCCTCCGGCGAGCGTTCCTACCAGAACGCCGTCGAATATGCCCGTGACCGCCTGCAAAGCCGTTCGCCCACTGGTGCGCAGAACAAGGACAAGGTCGCAGACCCGATCATCGTCCACCCCGACGTGCGTCGGATGCTGCTGACCATGAAGGCCTCGAACGAGGGTGGCCGGGCATTTTCCACCTACGTGGCGATGCAACTGGACACCGCCAAGTTCAGCGAAGACCCGGTCACCCGCAAGCGCGCCGAAGACCTGGTGGCCTTGCTGACCCCAGTGGCCAAGGCCTTCCTGACCGACCTGGGTCTGGAAACCACGGTCCATGGCCAGCAGGTGTTCGGCGGCCATGGTTACATTCGTGAATGGGGCCAGGAGCAACTGGTGCGTGACGTGCGCATCACCCAGATCTACGAAGGTACCAACGGGATCCAGGCACTGGACCTGGTAGGGCGCAAGATCGTCGGCAGTGGCGGTGCGTTCTACCGGTTGTTCGCCGATGAAATCCGCCATTTCACCGCCACCGCGAGCAGCGATCTGGCGGAGTTCACCAAGCCCCTGAACGACGCGGTCGGTACGCTGGATGAATTGACTGAATGGGTGCTGGACCGGGCGAAGAACAACCCGAACGAAATCGGCGCAGCGTCGGTGGAATACCTTCAGGCGTTCGGCTATACCGCCTATGCCTACATGTGGGCACTGATGGCCAGGGCGGCCATGGGCAAGGAAGGCCAGGAGGATTTCTACGCGAGCAAACTGGGCACGGCGCGGTTCTATTTCGCTCGCCTGCTGCCGCGCATTCACTCCCTGAGTGCTTCGGTGAAAGCTGGCAGCGAGTCGCTGTTCCTGCTGGAGCCCGGGCAGTTCTAAAAACTGACATTGTGTAAGCAAAGGCTTACACAATGTACTGGCGTTTTCCCTCTATCGGCAGATTGGATCCAGGGCTAATCTACTTCACATGGACGCCGCGCAGGACGCGCAAAAGTAACAACACGGACACGTAGGATTCTGCCAGGACGGCGGAGTGAAATGGATGTCAGGGAAACAGTCTGCAAAGCCCCGCTTCGGCGGGGTTTTCTTTTGCCTGCGTTTTTTGTTCCTTGGCAGCGTGCCCTACACCGAGGCTGCTTCTGGTTGCGTTTCACTGAACCCTGACGAGCGGCTTGGGGTCAATGAGCTATGTGGCAATTTGGCCATCGTCGATCAGGGAGTCATCCATGGATTTCATTCGCATTATTATCGCCATCCTGCTGCCGCCACTGGGGGTGTTCCTGCAAGTCGGTTTCGGCGGGGCGTTCTGGCTGAATATCCTGCTGACGCTGTTGGGTTACATCCCCGGCATCGTGCATGCGGTGTACATCATCGCCAAGCGCTGAACTCATCGGTCATGAAATCCCCCTGTGGGAGCGAGCTTGCTCGCGATAGCGGTGTGTCAGTCCACGGAAATATCGACTGGACTACTGCCATCGCGAGCAAGCTCGCTCCCACAGTGTGTTTGGCTTCCTACAGATCGCCCTCCACCACCCTGCGATAGAACAACCACTCATGCTCCAGCGCATGCGCCTGGTTCGAGGCTTTGCGAAAACCATGGCGCTCATCCGGGTAGTAGTGTGCCTCGACGGCCACGCCGTTGGCCTGTAAGGCGCTGGCCATGTCGCGGGTTTGCTGCGGCACCACCACGGCGTCCAGTTCACCCTGGAAAAAGATCACCGGCACACGGATGTTCCCGGCGTGCAGCAATGGGGTGCGGGCGCGGTAGCGTTCGACGTCCTGTTGCGGATCGCCGATCAGCCAGTCCAGGTAATCCCCTTCGAACTTGTGCGTGGCCCGGCCGAGGGCGACAGGATCGCTCACACCATAGAGGCTGGCGCCGGCACGGAAGACTTCATGGAACGCCAAGGCGCAGAGGGTCGTGTAGCCACCGGCACTGCCACCCCGGATGAACGCATGACGGCCGTCGATCAGGCCTTGTTCATCCAGGTAGGCAACCACCGCGCAGGCATCCTCGACATCCACCACGCCCCAGTTCAAATGCAATGCCTGTCGATAGGCCCGGCCATAGCCGCTGCTGCCGCGGTAATTGAGATCGGCAACGGCAAAGCCACGCTGGGTCCAATACTGGATACGCGGATCGAACAGGGGATAACAGGCCGAGGTGGGGCCACCGTGAATGAACACCACCAAGGGTGGCTTCGCCTGTACATTCATGGCCGGGTAAAAGAACCCGTGGGCCTCGCCTGACCCGGATGGATAACGCAGGGGTCGAGGACGGCTGATCTGTTCGATGGGCAATGGCGCGACGCCGCCGGCCAGCACCGCGACTTCATGACTATGCCGCTCGATGGCAATGACCGCCGACGGGCCGGTCGGCGAGGCGGCAATGGCGTAGATGAACCGCTCATCCAGCGCCAGGCTGCGAAAGCGGGTATAGAGGCCGGTAAAGTCTTCGCTGGCGTCGTCGCCGCGACACAGGCCCAGGCGCCCGAAACCTGCTTCGGTCCAACTCGCCAGGTACGTGTGTTCATCCAGCGGCAGCCAGGTGCAGCCACCCAGTTGCCATGGCGCCGGGGCGTGATCGGCTTCGGCGGCGGGCAGTGGTTCCAGGCCTTGGCCCGACTCCCTCCAGGGCTGCCAATAACCACCGCGATCACTCAGGCAATAAAGGCGACTGGCCGCGTCGAAACGCGGTTGCTGAATGGACTCTTGCTGACCGTCGCCGGCCACACAGCGTGGCTCGCCCCAACCCGAAGCAGTGCGTTCGGCCAACATCAACCGCGTCGCTGTCCAGGGTTGATGCGGGCGGCTCCACTCAACCCAGGCGAGCCGCTGGCCGTCGGGGCTCAGGGTCGGCGAAGCGTAGAAATCGGCGCCTTCAGCCAGTAGATGCCGTTGATGATCCGCCAACCCGATCGACACCAGGCGATGCTGGTTGGCGTGTTCTTCCACCGCCAGCACCTGGCCACCGGCAAAGCCAAGGTCCCCGTAGCGGCACTCACCGGAGGTCAGCGCCACGGGCTGCCTGTCGCTCAGCGATTGGTGGTACAGCTGCTGGTCGGTCTCATTGACGAACAGCACGCCGTCATGGCTCAGGCAGAACGATCCGCCGCCGTATTCATAGACCCGGCTGCGCGCGCTGAACCCGTCCGGCGTCAAACAGCGTGCCTCGGCCTCTTGCCAATGCCAGATCCGACAGGCGCCGTCCGCAGGGCGGTATTCATTCCAGAACAAGCCCAAGGGCCCGACCTGCAGTTCGGCGAAGTCGGTGCCGGCGGCAACGGCCTGGGCGGCGCTGAAAGGCTCAGCCTTTAGCGATGAGGCGCGAGTTTCGTTCATTGCGAAAGGCCAACTGTTCAATGGTTTGCGTGGCGTGCTCGGCGTCTTCACGGGCCTGGAGAATCACCCCGTGGTGTTCGGACTTGCTGCACACCGGGTCGGCGTTGCTGGCGTCCCCCGTGAGCATGAACGCCTGGCAGCGACAGCCGCCGAAGTCCTTTTCTTTTTCATCGCAGGAGCGGCACGGTTCGGGCATCCAGTCATAACCGCGGAAACGGTTGAAGCCGAACGAGTCGTACCAGATGTGCTGCATGCTGTGGTCGCGCACATTGGGAAATTGCACCGGCAGCTGTCGGGCACCGTGACAGGGCAATGCCGTGCCGTCCGGCGTGACGGTGAGGAAAATGCTGCCCCAGCCATTCATGCAGCCCTTGGGGCGTTCTTCATAGTAGTCCGGCGTGACAAAGATCAACTTGCACGGATTGCCTTCGGCTTCCAGTTTGGCGCGGTATTCATTGGTGATGCGCTCGGCGCGTACCAGTTGCTCCCGGGTGGGCAGCAGGCCGGCGCGGTTGAGCTGCGCCCAGCCGTAGAACTGGCACGTGGCAAGCTCGACGAAGTCGGCTTCCAGGGCGATGCACAGCTCGATGATGCGGTCGATCTTGTCGATGTTGTGCCGGTGGGTCACGAAGTTCAGCACCATCGGATAGCCGTGGGCCTTCACCGCCCGGGCCATTTCCAGCTTTTGCGCGAAGGCTTTCTTCGAGCCGGCCAGGAGGTTGTTCACCTGCTCGTCGCTGGCCTGGAAACTGATCTGGATATGGTCGAGCCCGGCCTTCTTGAAGTCGCTGATTTTCTGTTCGGTCAAGCCGATGCCGGAGGTGATCAGGTTGGTATAGAAACCCAGGCTGCGCGCTTCACCGATCAGTTCGGCCAGGTCCTGGCGCACCAGCGGCTCGCCACCGGAAAAACCCAGCTGCGCGGCGCCCATTTCCCGGGCTTCGCGAAAGACCTTGAACCACTGCTCGGTGCTCAACTCCTTGCCCTGCTCGGCGAAGTCCAGCGGGTTGGAGCAGTACGGGCATTGCAACGGGCACCGATAGGTCAGCTCCGCCAGCAGCCACAGCGGCAGGCCGACTTCCGGCCTGGGCGGCAGGGCGGTGGTGTCAGGCAAGTTCGATCCAGTGCTGTGCACGGGCGACCTCCATGAATTGCTCGATGTCGTCACCGAGTTCCGGCACATCGGGAAACTGCTTGGCCAATTCGTCGATGATGGCCGCGACATCCCGTTCGCCGTCGATCAGGCCACCGATCAACGCAGCGCTGTCGTTCAACTTGATCATGCCTTCAGGATAGAGCAACACGTGGCCTTTCTGGGCCGGTTCGTACTGGAAACGATAGCCGGGGCGCCAGCGCGGGGTTTGGCTGCGGTCGAAACTCATAAGGTAATTCCTTTGTGCCAAACCCGTTGGTCGGTCACGCTGTGATAGGGCGGGCGGTTCAATTCGTAGGCCATGCTCATGGCGTCGAGCATGCTCCAGAGGATGTCCAGCTTGAACTGGAGAATCTCCAACATGCGTTCCTGCCCTGCGCGGGTGGTGTAGTGCTGCAAGGTGATCGCCAAGCCATGCTCCACATCGCGTCGGGCCTGGCCCAGGCGGGTGCGGAAGTATTCATAGCCGGCCGGGTCGATCCACGGGTAATGCTGGGGCCAACTGTCCAGGCGCGACTGGTGGATCTGCGGGGCGAACAGTTCGGTCAGCGAGCTGCTGGCGGCCTCTTGCCAACTGGCCCGGCGGGCGAAGTTGACGTAGGCGTCCACCGCGAAGCGCACCCCTGGCAACACCAGCTCCTGGGAGCGCAGTTGGTCGGGGTCCAGGCCCACCGCCTGGCCCAGCCGCAGCCAGGCTTCGATGCCGCCGTCCTCACCGGGCGCGCCGTCATGGTCGAGCAGGCGCTGGATCCACTCGCGACGGATTTCCCGGTCCGGGCAGTTGGCCAGGATCGCGGCGTCCTTGAGCGGGATATTCACTTGATAGTAGAAACGGTTCGCGACCCAGCCCTGGATCTGCTCGCGAGTGGCACGGCCTTCATACATCGCCACGTGATAGGGGTGATGGATGTGGTAATACGCGCCTTTGGCACGCAGGGCCGCTTCGAACTCGGCGGGGGACAGGGGGGTGTCAGTCATTTCGGTCTCCGGGGGAATAACCGTTGGCGGTTGGGGTGCCTGGTCTGGCCTCTTCGCGAGCAAGCCCGCTCCCACATTGATTTTGCGGCGGATGAAATATCGAGTTACTCAGCCTCTGTGGGAGCGGGCTTGCTCGCGAAGGCGTCCTATCAGCCAGCACAAGCGTTGACTGTCGTCCCACATTGGTACCGACCTTCCTACAACTCAATACTCATTCCGTCGTAGGCTACTTCAATCTTTCGGCGTACAAGCTCGGCCCGCTCGGGCGAGTCTTCGTCCAGGATCGGGTTGGTGTTGTTGATATGGATAAGGACCTTGCGCTGTTCGGGCAGTTGCTCCAGCACTTCCAGCATGCCGCCGGGGCCGTTCTGGGCCAGGTGGCCCATTTCCCGGCCGGTGCGGTTGCCTACGCCACGGCGCTGCATTTCATCGTCGTCCCACATCGTGCCGTCCACCAGCAAGCAATCGCTGCCGGCCATGATCGCCAACAACGACTCGTCGACCTTGCCCAGGCCCGGGGCATAGAACAGCTTGCCGCCCGTGCGCAGGTCTTCGACGATCAGCCCGATGTTGTCGCCTGGGTGTGGGTCGAAGCGATGGGGTGAATAGGGCGGTGCGGCGCTACGCAGGGGCAGCGGGGTGAAGCGCAGGTTCGGGCAGGCGGCGATGGTGAAGCTCTGGTCGAGTTCGATGCGATTCCAGCTCAGCCCGCCGTTCCAGTGGGTCAGCATGTTGAACAGTGGAAAGCCCGTGCTCAGGTCTTCATGGACCATGTCGGTGCACCAGACCTGGTGCGGGCACCCTTCGCGCAGGCTGAGCAGGCCGGTGGTGTGGTCGATCTGGCTGTCCATCAGGATGATCGCGCCAATGCCGGTGTCGCGCAGGGCCCTGCCCGGCTGCATCGGGGCGAAGCCCTGGAGCTGGGCGCGAATGTCCGGGGAGGCGTTGCACAGCACCCAGTTCACGCCATCATCGGACAGGGCGATGGACGACTGGGTCCGCGCCTGGGCCCGCAGGCTGCCGTTGCGAAAACCTGCGCAATTGGCGCAGTTGCAGTTCCACTGGGGGAAGCCGCCACCGGCGGCGGAACCTAGAATCTGGACGAACATGGCTGCTCCATCTGCAAACCGAAATAAAAACGCCTCGGCTGGCCGAGGCGTAGTGCTGCGTGCTTAACAGCCTGCAGCAATCAGCGGCTGGCGAAGTACATGGTGACTTCGAAACCGATACGCAGGTCGATATATGCGGGTTTGGACCAGGACATGGGAATACTCCTTTGGTGGGTGGGCTTTGGTTCGATGGAACGGTGGAGACTTATACATATAGTCCACCTCCGTTCGGAGATGTTCAGATGCTTAGGCGCCTATGTTACTAAATCTGACAAATTCGTTCGCCGCGATTCTCGAAGAAAGCTCATTACAGCGGTTGCAATGATCACTGCGCCGCTTGCCAGTGTTCTGACGGGCAAGCGCCGTTGCTCAGGCAACACCATCCCCCTTGCGCATCGAGCAAACCCTGGACGGCAGCCTCGAGCTGGGCGCGATCCAGGCACAGGATGGCAGCGGGCAGTTGCTCAAGATAATCCGACGGGCGGCCGGCCAGCTTGCCCTGCCAGAGCAGTTCGGCGGCTTGGGCGAAGGGCAGGGCACTGCTCTGGAGTTGGGCGGCGAGAGCCTGCTGCTGCCGGGTCAGGGACGCATCATCCAACTGCTGGATCAGCGCCGGTAACCCGGCCAGGAATTGCTCGAGGTGGGCGATCAGTTCTGCCGCCGAGAGGCTGGGCGATTGGACGCCGAACAACACCCCGGTTTGCCCATCGACCTGCTTCAAGCCGCTGAACACCGCATAACCCACCTGCAACTCGACGCGCAGGCGCTGGTAGAACGGCGTCTGGCACAGCTGCGCCAGCCACCGCCAGGCAGCTTCGTCGGCGAGCGCCGAGGTGGCGGTCGGGCAAAACAGCAACACGGCCGATTCTTCACCGTGGGTCTGGAACCCATGCCAGACGCGTTGCCCACGCGACGCCGACGCCAGGCTGACGTCCTCGCCGGCAACGCCCGGCACACGGGCCAGCGCCGGGCCAAGCGCCCCTTGGGTGGCGGCCGACAGACCGATGGACAGCCCATCCCAGCGGGCCGTTGTCCACACGTCTTGATCGCTGTCGGGCATTGGCAACGTTGATGATTGCCGGCAATGATCCGGCAGCGCCTTCAACAGCTGTCGAATCGGCATCGACGGCGTTTCGTCACCGGCCTGGGCCATCGGCAGTGGTTGGGCAAGCTTCGCCAGAACGTGTTCGAGCACCAACGGCAGCGGTGCCTGCAAGCCGACCAGTTTGAGCAGCCATTGATGAGCGGACGGTTCGAAACTGACCTCCACGCCAGCCTGCCGAGCCTCTTCGCGGACATCCTGCAGGTGTCGGTCGAGTCTGGATTGAAAGTCGAGCGGTGCCTGGGCCGCCAGTTGCCAGCGCAGGTACACCGCGCCTTCGCGACCCTTGTCTGGCAGCGCCTGGCTGAACTGCATGGGCGAGCGTTCCCGACGGCCCCGGGAGCGATCCTGGGCGAAGGTTCGCAAGCCGCGGTGGGCACTGGTCTGGCCGCGGATCAGGCCGGCACGAGGCGCTTCGCTTGGTGTTTGCAGGAACGGATTGGGCGTGGGCAGTTGCCAGGGTTCCACGACGGTATCGGCGGGGTGCAGTTGCCTGAGGATTTCCCTGAGTCTCACGAGGTCGTTTGCCAGCAGCGGCGTGTCACGTCCTTCGCAGTCCCTGCGGGCCAACTGCAAGGCCGATCCTGTTTCCTGCCGTCGTTGCAACAGCGCGGTGAACTCCTGGCGCAACGGCGCCCAATCGTCCTGGGCGGCAAAGAATCCCAACCAGTCGTGCAGCAACGGCTGGATTTGCGCCGCTGCCTGAGCGTTGCCGTGCTTGAACTCGATGTGCAGCAGCCCTTGTCCGGCAAACTCATACAACGCAGTGGCCTTGAGGCTGTCAGCCAGGCCGCGCTGACGCAACGTGGCGAGCAGGCCGCCCGGTTTGCTGGAGTTCAGCCACGTACAGAGAAAGTCCAAGGCTTGGGGGGAGGCGGCGGGCAACGCTTCGAAGGCGAACAACAGGTCGAGACAACCTTCTTGGGCCTGTTGATAATGCGTCTGGGACGATGCCATCAGTTTTGGCGGCGACGATCCAGCGACCGCTTCACCGGCCGATACATGGCTGCCGAACCGTTGTGCCAGCGCTTTCAAGGCGTCGAAGCTTTGTGGGCCGACCAAGCTCAACGTCATCTGGCCGCTCTGGTAAAAACGGCGATAGAAGTCGTGCAATGCGGTTTGGAATTCGGCGTGTTCCACGGCGAGGCTGTCGCGATTGCCGGCGTGAAAACCCCGTAGTGGATGGGACGCTGACACGCCGTCATACAAGGCAAGCTGCCGTTGGGCAGCCGCATCCTGGGACCAGGCGATGAACTCCGCGTGCAGCACTTCCCGTTCCCCTAACTGATCAGCTTCGTTCAGGCGTGGTTGGGCGAGCATGTCCCACAGCCGTTCCAGCCCGTCGGCGAAGGTTGCGGGAGGGAGTTCGAAGAAAAAATCCGTGGTGCGCTCACTGGTGCGCGCATTGACCTGACCGCCGTGCCGCTGCACGTAGGCCATCAGATTCTCCTCGGCGGGGAACCGTTTGGTACCGAGGAAGAACAGATGTTCGAGCAAGTGTGCCATGCCCGGCCAGGCCAGGGGGGCGTCATGGCTGCCAGCGGCGACGCGCAGTACCGCGGCGCTGCGCTTGAGACCCGGGACATGACGCAATGTCACCCGCAAGCCGTTGGCCAGGGTTTCAGTGTGGGGGCGGAGGGAATCGGGGACCGGCATGGGCGCTTCCAGGACAAGGATGCGCCCATGCTAGCGGATCAGGGCCCTTTCTCAATCCTCAATCAGTGTTTGTGCAGGTCGTCGTAAAGCTCGGGGCGGCGATCGTGCAGGTAGTTGTAGGCCGCGCGGGAGTCGTCCAGCAGTTGTCGATCCAGTTCACCGACGATCAAGGCCTCGTCCAGCCCCGCCAGCGCCGGGCGACTGCCATTCGGTGCGGCGATGCTGCTTTGGCCACAATACTGCAATTCAGCTTCATGGCCGCAGTAATTGGCATACGCGACGAAACACTGGTTCTCGATGGCCCGGGCGCGCACGGTGACGTCGGCGATGAATTCGTAGGGTTGCATGTTGGCGGTCGGCACCAGGATCAGTTCGGCGCCGGCCAGGGCCAGGCGCCGGGCGTTTTCCGGGAATTCCAGGTCGTAGCAGATCAGCAGGCCGAGCTTCCAGCCGTTGAGCTCGACGATGGGCAGCGCTGAGTCGCCGGCGCTGAACATGGCGTGATCAAGGTCGCCGAACAGGTGACTCTTGCGGTAGTTGGCCAGGCGCTCGCCCTGGGCGTCGATCAGTTGCGCCGCGTTGTAGATCTGCCCGTCTTCGCCACGTTCCGGGTAGCCATAGACAATCGCCAGATTGGCGGCCTTGGCGATGCGGCCGATCTGCTGCGCCCATTCGCCGTTGTAGACCTCGGCCAACACATTCACCGCATCGACGCCGATGTTGTAGCCGGTCATGAACATCTCCGGCAGCACCAGCACATCGGCGCCCCTGGCTTCCAGCGCCACCTGGTGCAGGCGGTGCAGGTTGCCGGCCGGATCCAGTGGCAGCGGTGGGCATTGGTAGAGGGCTACGCGCATCGAAAACTCCTTTTATTCAGGCAGGGCGATCGGACCGATCTCGTGGAACACATCCCCTGGACCCGGGTTCTCGGCGTGAGTTTCACCGCCGAAGTGCTTCATGATGCCCCACACGGCATTGAGTGAGGTCTGTACCGCGCCTTCAACCCAGGCGGGTGTCCATGAGACGTCATCGCCGGCGATAAAGATCCCGCGTTGTTCGGCCGGCATGTCGTCCTGCATGAAATGCGCGTACATGCGCTGGTTGTAGCGATAGTGGCCAGGCAGGGCGCCCTTGAAGGCACCGAGGAAGTGCGGGTCGGCTTCCCATGACACGGTGATCGGATCGCCGATGATCCGTGCGGCGATGTCCACCTTGGGGTAGATCTTCTTCAGGGCATCGAGGGCCAGCTTCACGCGTTTTTCCACCGGATGCGGGAGCATTTTCAGCGCATCGCTCATCCAGGAATACGACAGGCAAATCACCCCTGGCTTGTCATCGCCGTTGTCGAACAGGTAGGTGCCACGGGTCAGGCGGTCGGTCAGGGTCATGCTCATCAGGTCGCGCCCGGTTTCCGGATCCTTGTCCTTCCAGAACGGTCGGTCGACCATCACGAAGGTCTTCGACGATTGCATGTAGCGGGTGCGGTCCAGGGCCATCCACATTTTTTGCGAGAACAGCGCTTCTTCACATTCGATCTGGGTGGTCAGCAACCAGCTCTGGCAAGTGACCAGCACGGCGGCGTACTCGCGGGTGTTTTCCCAGACGTCCGTCACGCTGAACCGGCCATCGGCCGCGCGAGCGATGCGCTTCACACCGCTGCGTGGGGCGCCCAGGTGCAGCGCATTCAGGCTGGTACCTTCCGGCCAGTGCGCACAGCGTTCGGGTACGTGATTCCAGATGCCGTGGGGCACCTGCTCGACGCCGCCGACCACCAGGTGCTGGTGGTCGTCGCAGTTGGTCATCACGACGCGGAAGATTTCCAGCATCGAATTGGGGAAGTCCGAATCCCAGCCGCCCGTGCCGAAACCGACCTGGCCGAACACTTCGCGGTGCTGGAACGAGAGCTTGGCGAACGCCTTGGAGGTGGCGACGAAGTCGTAGAAGGTGCGGTCGTCCCACAGCGGCACCAAGGTGTTCCACAATTCCTTGAGGCGTGGCACGTCGCGGTCGCGGATCGCCTGCTGGATGTCGCCGAAGCGCGAGCCATCCTCCAGCGCATCGGCCCAGGCGTCGGCGACTTCCTGGAACAGTGCGGGAAGGTCCGCCAGTTTCTGTGCGTAATAGGTCTGGCCTTCCAGGTCGATGACCGTGCTGCCGGACGCCGGGGTCAGCGGGTTGGGAAAGGGTTTGGTTTCCAGGCCCAGTTTGTCGACGTAATGGTAGAACGCGGTGGATGACACCGGAAAACGCATGCCGCCCAGTTCGGCGATCACCCCTTCGGCGCCGTTGAACGCCTGTGAGCGCAGGCGCCCGCCCATTTTTGACGCCTCGTAGACCACGGGCTTGAGCCCCAGCTTCATCAGCTCGTACGCCGCCACCAGGCCGGCGATCCCGGCACCGATAATCGCCACTTCCGTACCGTGGTTGTGGGCGGGAATACTGCCCAGGCCCGCCGGGTGCTCGATCCAGTCGTCAAAGGCGAAAGGAAAGTCCGGCCCGAAAATGGTGATGGGCTTCTTACCGTCTGCTGGGTGGCGATTGTTCTTGTTCATGGCGGACCTTGATGGGCGACTCGACGCGGTGTTCGCGTCTGAGTATAGGAAAGATGCCAGCCATTCTAGGGAGGGTAGAACACGTTAATAAGACACAATATGTCGTCGTTTTGAGTGGTTTTAAGTCATTTTGACGTGATTGAAAGGCGTAGTGACGAAATGCATTCCTGTGGGAGCGAGCTTGCTCGCGATAGCGTCGGTTCAGTCAGCACTTTCATGGACTGACAGACCGCTATCGCGGGCAAGCTCCCACAGAAACTCGCCTTAACAATTGCTTGGGCGATCAACAGGAGCAGATACCCGCCCAAACTCCTATGATTATTCCCTTGAGGTTATATAGCCTGGGTGGCATATTTGAATGAAATGGGACGTTGAATATACCGACGAATTTGAGATGTGGTGGGACCGTCTCTGTGAGTCAGAGCAAGACTCTGTACAGGCCTCGGTAATGCTGCTCGGCGACACGGGGCCGTATCTGGGCTTTCCTCACACCAGTGATATCAAGGGTTCGCGTCATGGCAACCTTCGTGAGTTACGAGTGCAACACGCAGGTAGGCCTTATCGTGTGCTCTATGCGTTTGATCCCCGCCGCTGCGCCATCCTGCTGATCGGGGGAGACAAAACCGGCCAGGGCCGTTGGTATCAGGAATATGTGCCTTTGGCCGAACGCCTCTATGACGAGCATTTGGAAGTATTGAAGAGAGAGGGCTTTGACAATGGCTAAGAAATTTTCCGACTTGATGGCGCGTCGGTCGCCTGACTCCCAGGCTCGTGCACAGGCTTTGTACCAGACGTTGCGTGCAGAAATGCCGTTGCACGAGTTGCGCCAGGCGCAGGAGTTGAGCCAGGAGGCCTTGGCCAAGGCACTGCATATCAACCAGGCGGCAGTCTCGAAAATGGAGCGCCGGACGGATATGTACATCAGCACGTTGCGAAATTACATCCGGGCCATGGGGGGGGAATTGGAGATTATCGCGACCTTTCCAGAGGGGCAGGTCAGGATCGAAAATTTCTCCCATCCAACACCGTAACTGGCGATATTCCCTGTGGGAGGGCTCGCGATAGCGTCGGTTCAGTCAGCACTTTCATGGACTGACAGACCGCTATCGCGAGCAAGCTCGCTCCCACAGGTTAAGTCATGTAGGGGCTAGACCGGTTGGCCCCGATCGATCTTGCTGCTGAGGATGATCGAGGTGGTGGTCTTCTCCACACCGTCCACGCTGCCGATCTGGTCCAGCAACTGGTCCAGTTGTTCCGGCGAATCGGTGCGCAGCCAGGCGACGTAGTCGAACTCACCGCTGACCGCGCACAATTGCTGGACCTGGGCCATGGCGCTCAAGCGTCGTAGCACATCCTTGCCGGAGCGCGGTTGGACCTTGATGCCCACGTAAGCCTGCAAACCACCATCAATCATCCGTTGGCCCAGTCGCACGCCATATCCGGTAATCACCTTGGTCTTTTCCAGGCGCGCCAGGCGCGAGGTTACGGTCGTCCGGGCGATGCCCAACTGCCGGGCCAGCATGGCGACGCTTTCCCGGGCATTGATTTGCAGGGCCGCGATCAGTTGGCGGTCGATTTCGTCGAGGACGGGAGGGCGGGTGTCAGGCAAGGTGGGCTCCGGCGTGGGCATCGGTGACGAGCATGTTACAGGCTCTCGCGTTCGAAATAGCCAATGGCGGGTAAGGCCAGCGCTCGCCAGGCGGGGGCCAGGTGTACTTGCGAAGACCTTAGCCAGAAACCGTCCTGGCACACCAGCTGTTCAGCGGGCGCTTGCAGCAAAAGGGTCAGAGGCAATGACTGTACCGAACCTGGGTCGTCATTGTCCTCAGCTTCCCAATCGCGCTCAAAACAGCGCACGCGCACTTGATCGTCGTCGAAACCTTCAAATAGGGGGCGGTGACCCAGCCACTGCGGGTGCACTCGCAACGTGTGCGCCTGGACATCCAGCAGCAGCAATTGCCAGCCTCGATAGCTGCCACACAACTCGGTCACGTCGGTAGCCATACAGGTCAGGGCCAGATAGCGACCATCCGCCGACCAGATCATCGAGGGGGCCAGGTCGGTCAACGCGCAGCCTGATGCTGTCAGCAGGTGGCCGCCAAGCCGAGGCGTCCGCGCCCGCATCCAACTGTCGGCATATTCCGTCTCGCTGCCGAACAACCAGGCGGCATCCTGTTGGTTGGGGGCGGGCAGGATGAAGTCTCCTTCGGCGTTGGCGACTTGCGGGCGATCCACCAGACGCCAAGGTGTAACGCTGTGCAGGTGTGAATCGCTCACCTGCAGCTCCACGGTGTTGTAGAACAGCCGTGATCGCTCGTCGGGCTGAAAGAACGAAGAGTCGCTATCGCTCTGCGGCGCGGGGATGTTGAAGCGTTGCAACGCGCTGCTGTCCAGGTCTTGATCGAGACGGCCGGCCACCACCGCCAGGCTCAGCCGGCCGGCGCGGAAATCGAGCAGGCGGGCGACCCACATCGCGGGGCCCGGCAGCAGCTGTCGCTCCTTCAGATCGGCAACCACCCCGTGGGTCGCGACCGTCGTGGCCCCGTCGAAGGGCAACAGGGCCAGGTAACGCCCGCAATCGGAGACCCGATGATCCAACAACCAGCGGCCAGGCAATTGCCAGTCGCCGATCTGACAGCGATAACCGCCCAGACCGTCGGGATTATCGCCAAGCCAGGTCAACCGTGCGCGCACCCCGTCCTGCATCGGCTGCGTTTCGATGAATGAATCGCCGCGCTGGCCTTGGCTGTCCAGCGGCATCACGATGGTCATGCGGGTCAACGCAAATTCGCCCTCCTGCGCGCGACCTTGGGCATCGTGACCGACCTGGGTCTCGGTATCGCCGTGGATGCTGTCCAAGCGGTAGCCATAACGCCCGGAGCCCGGTCGCGGATAGTCAAGATACGAGCCGATCTGCACATGGCTTGCGTCGAGACCCAGCAACTCGTGCCAATAGAACGACGGTTCTGCTTCGCTCTTCACCCAGGGCGAGGGCAGGGCGCGCCAGCCCTGGTCGAGCTGCCACAACCAATACTGGTCGCCGTCTGCATGAGGGGTTTGTTCCTGGGCCAGACACACCAGGGCGCGTTGATCGCTGCTCCATACCAACGGCGTATCGGCCGCCATCAGCAGGCCGGCCGGTTGCCCGTTGACGCTGATGGTATAGCGCGGTGAAACCAGCGGTTCCAGCGGCTGGGCCAGGTCGCGAAACGTCGCGGGCAAGGCAATGTCGCCCCGCAGGCAGTGCTGGCCGTCCGCAGAGCGCCGCTCGAAGGTATGTTGAACCTGCTCGGGATGCCAATCGGAGTCCAGCCACAGGTCGGCGAAGGGGACCAAGTGGGTAACAGTGGCCGTCTGGAACAGCTCATCCAGTCGGATTTCGCGAACGCTGTCGTCCACCAGTGGGCTATGGCGCCCGCTCAACACGCCGAGATCAAAAGCATCCAACTCCCAGAGTTCGCTGTCGGCACAGCGGTACACCTGGCGCTGTTGACGGTCGAGGATGACCAGCCCCCAGTTCTGCCGGGACGGTACGGTCGCCGCGAAATAGCGCCCGTCGCGGGAGAACATGGACGAAGAGCCAAGGCCTTGCAGGAGTACACCGTCGGGGAACAGATAGTCGCAATAAGTGGGGCCGCCCATGGCGATTTCACTGTGGTTGAACACCCGGATCGGTTCGCCTTCAGGCGTCAGTTGTGGCTTGCTTCCACCCCAGGCACTGGCGCCTTTGCCGGAAGCGGGCGCCAAACCCAGACGCCGCTCCCAGGCACTGACACACGCCAGCCCGCCGCCGATGCTAGCGATGGCCGCCAGGATGCCCCACCACTCAGGCAAGGCCCGGCCCACGCTGAAACCCAGGCCGAACACGGCGCCGACGATCAACCTGCCACAGACTCGCCCGGCCGATAGAAAACCGAATCGTGCGGCAAGCCCCATCAGCAGGCCGAAGAACAACACCGCCAACAAAGCCAATGGAGGCGGCAATATCGTGACGAAAAAAGCTGGCACCAGCAGGATGCCGAGTTGCCAGAACAGTTCAAGAAACAGTCGGGAGAGGCTGGGGCTGGCGATGATGGGGATCTCGCTTGAGGGGGTTGAACGGCTTGGACGTGGGGTCTTCGCCCGTCGTTAATTCCCCAGAGTATTACTTCCAGGTGAGTCGAGGAACAAGGAAAGGGAGCGGCCAGTGGCCAAAGTTGCTATCGCGGTCAAACAACGGCGAGCTTTTGAAGACGATTCGGGACGGATGTTCCGGTGAAAGGTGAGCACGTTGACTTCGAGGGCATATCTGCTTTGATTTTTTTTGAGGTTAGGTATACGTTACATTTAATCTTTTTTGTCTTGTATACATAACATGGATTATTCCCTCATCGTCGTGCGTCTGGGCGAGCAGGTTCGCAAGCGCCGCCTCAATCGCGGCCTGACCCAGGCCAATCTCGCTACCTTGGCAGGCGTTACTCGGCAGAAGGTCATTGCCATCGAAAAGGGTGACCCGTCAGTTGGGATGCTTGCCTATGCACGAGTCCTGGGGGCCCTGGATTGTGAGTTCGCCGTGGTACCGGCTGCGATGCCTACGCTTGAGGAAATCCAGGGAGTGTTCGACTGATGACGACCAGTTGCAAGCACTGGAACAAGTGCTGGCCCGCTTGACTGAACTTTGTGAACAGGCACCGAATGTGGTCGCAGCCATCAGGCAGTGTGCAGAGCCGTTTATGAAGACCTTCGCCTAGGGCGCAAGAGTCAACAGGCTCGAGAACGCAAAAGCCGCGCAATGCGCGGCTTTTTTGTATGGTGGGCCCACACGGACTCGAACCGTGGACCAAAGGATTATGAGTCCTCTGCTCTAACCAACTGAGCTATAGGCCCTCAGTAGGTCGCGGATTATAGCGACGGTTTCTCGGCTGTGCTATCCGAAAAATCCGATACGCTCACATGAAGAAACGTTGCGGCGAACTCGTCGGCGCACAGGGGCAGGCTGACGATGTAGCCCTGGATCTGTTCGCAACCTTCTTCGGCCAGGAATTGCTGCTGGGCCAGGGTTTCGACGCCCTCGGCGATGATGCTGAATTGCATGCTGCGGCCCAGGGCGATGATTGCCCGTACGATGGCCACATCGTGCGGGTCGTCGGGCAGGCCGCGGACGAAGGACTGGTCGATTTTGAGGATATCCAGTGGCAGGCGCTTGAGGTAGCTCAGGGAGGAATAGCCCGTGCCGAAGTCGTCGATGGCCAGTTGCACGCCGAGGTTCTTCAACTGGTGCAGCACCGTCAGGGCCTCTTCGGCCTGGCTCATGATGAAGTTTTCGGTAATTTCCAGTTGCAATAAGCCGGGCTGGAGCTGGTGTTCGCGCAGCAGTTGTTCGATGCGCCCCAGCAGGTTGGGCTGGCGCAGTTGGGCGCCGGCCAGGTTGACTGACAGGGGGCCGAGGCTTTCGTAGGTGCTGTTCCATTCGCACAGTTGCCGGCAGGCGTGCTCCAGTACCCAGTCGCCAATCTGCAGGATCATGCCGTTTTCTTCGGCCAACGGGATGAAGTGTTCGGGGGGAACGTCGCCAAATGTCGGGTGATACCAGCGGATCAGCGCCTCGGCCCCCACCAGGCGATTGTCGGCGAGGCTGATTTTCGGCTGGAAGGACAGTGACAGCTCGTTGCGTTCAATCGCTCGCCGCAGCTCGTGTTCCAGGGCCACGCGCTCGCTGGCCTGGGCGGTGAGGTCGCGGGTGTAGCTTTCCACCCGGTTACGCCCCTTGGCCTTGGAGCGGTACATCGCCGCGTCGGCATTCTTGACCAGCGTGGCGACGTCGCAGCCATCCTGGGGGTAGAGGCTGGTGCCGATGCTGGCGCTGATGAAGAACTCATGCTCGCCAGCCTGGAACGGTGCGGTAAAGCAGTTCAACAGCTTCTGGGCGATGTGCTCGGCATCGCTGGGCTGTTGCAGGCCCGGCAGCAGGATAATGAACTCGTCGCCGCCCAGGCGCGCCACGGTGTCGATGTCGCGCAGCTGCTCGCGCAAGCGCACGGCAATGCCCTTGAGCAGCAGGTCGCCGACCGGGTGCCCGAGGCTGTCATTGATGTGCTTGAAACGGTCCAGATCCAGGAACAGCACGGCACCCTGGCCGCCGTTTTCCTGCTGGCCGTTGAGAGCGGCCAGCAATCGGCTTTCGAACAGCGTGCGATTGGGCAGGCCCGTCAGCGGGTCGTGGTGGGCCTGGTAATCGAGTCGGGCCTGGGCGTGCTTGAGACTGGAGATATCGGCGAAGACCGCGACGAAATGGGTGATCTGCCGGTCGCGATTGCGCACCGCGCTGATGGTCAGCCAGCTGGGATACAGTTCGCCGTTCTTGCGCCGGTTGGAGATCTCTCCCTGCCAGTGTCCCTCGGCCGTCAACTGGTGCCACATCGCCGCGTAAAACGCGCTGTCATGCAGGCCGGAAGCCAACAACCGAGGCGTATGGCCCAAGGCTTCGGTTTCGCTGTAGCCGGTGATCTCGGTGAAGGCCCGGTTCACGGCGCTGATGTGCTGTTGCGTATCGGTGATCAGCACGCCTTCGGCAGTGCTCTCGAAAACAGTGGCGGCTTGTTGCAGTTTTTCCTGCATCAGGTGGCGTTCGGTGATATCCCGGGCGATGGTCAGCATGCAGTCTTCATTGCCGATGGGCAGTGGGCGGCTGGACACTTCGCAGAGCCGTATCTGCCCGTCGTTGCGACGGATGTGGCAGCTGAAATCCCTGACGAAGCCGTCCCGTTTCAGCAGGTCGAGCATCTGCTTGCGTTCGTTGAGATTGACCCAGATGCCCAGGTCCAGAGTGGAGCGGTCTACCGACAGGGCGCTGTTGAAACCGGTAATGCGGCTGAACCCTTCGTTGACTTCAATCAGCAAACCGTCGCTTTGCCGTGACAGCAGCAGGCCATCGGGCGAGGCGTGGAACGCTTTGGCGAACTTCTCTTCGGATGTCTGCAATTGCTGCTGGGTTTCCTTGAGCTGGCTGATGTCGCGCACCACCACGACCAGGGCAGGCGTCGTGTCGAGGTCGAAGGGTTCGGCGGAGATCAGTCCGGTGAATACCTGGCCGTTGCTACGGCGAAAGGGCATTTCCAGGTTGCGAATGCTGCCGGCCTGCAAGCGCAGCAACAGGCCCGGCCCGACGCCTTGGATGCCCCAGATATTCAGCTCGGTTGCGTTGCGCCCGATCACTTCTGCGGCACTCAGGCCGATCTGCTCTTCGAAGGCTTTGTTGACCTCCAGCAGGCAGCCGTCCAACAGTCGTGCAATCACCAGGATGTCCGGGCACTGGCGGAACACCGAGGCAAATTTCTGCTCCGAAAGACGCAGTGCTTCCTCGGTGCGCTTGGCTTCGCTGATATCGATCATCAATCCGCGCATCAGCGGCTCGTGCCCGTGTTCGATCAGGCTGACAATGTCGCGCACCCATAGGCAGCGGCCATCGGCGGTGATAACCCGGTAGTCGATGCAGTGATCGCGACCCGCCAGCACTTCATGGTCGCAATAGGTCTGGGCGCGGATCAGGTCGGCCGGATGAATGATGTTGCGCCAGAAGCCTGGGATCAGCCAATGGGAGAGGGGATAACCCAACAGGTCTTCGGCGTGAGGCGAAACGTAGCTGTAAGTGAAATCGCTGACCCTTGCCTCCCAGGCAATGGCCGACAGGCTCTCCACCAGCCCACGGTAATGGTATTCGCTGCTGCGCAGCTCCTGCTCCAGCTCGACGCGGCGAGCGATTTCCGAGCTGAGCCGGCGATTGATGCGAATCACCACCGCCAGTATGCCAACCAGAAGCAGCAACGCAGGCAGGCCGTAAAACAGTAAGTCTGACCAGAGGTGGCGATAGTCGTGCACATTGCCGATCCACTTCTGCTGGATCTCGGCGACTTCGGCCGGGTTCATGTCTGCCAGGACTTTGTCCAGGATGCCCACCAATACCTTGTTGTCTCGAGGGACGGCCATTGCCAGTTGATAGCGATAAGGCGTTTCCCCACTGACATAAAGGCCTTCGAGCTTGAGTTGGCGCAGGTTCCAGACACTGGAAGCCAGATCGCCCACCACCGCGTCCACTTCATCGGTTGCCAGTGCTTGCAAAGCTGAGCTGACGTTGGGCAGCGCCACCAGGTTCAGGTCGGGATGATGGTTGCGCAGCAATTCATGAGGCGCGTAGTTCTCCACCACCGCGATTTTCAGTCCATAGAGCTCCTTGAGGTTCTGGGGCTGGGCGCCACCGCGATGGGCCAGGATGACAATGGGGAAATCCAGGTAGGGACGGGTAAATGCCAGGTAATTCTGGCGCTCCGGAGTGGACATGATGCCAGGCAACAGGTCGATCTTGCCTTGTCCGACCTGCTCCAGTACGGCAGTCCAGCTGGCCGGCTCGACGGGCGTGAGCCTGACGGCCAACCGTTCACGGATGATCTCGATGTAGTCGGCGGCCAGGCCCTGATAGCGGCCTTGATCGTCGCGAAACTCAAACGGCGGCCAGGAGGCGTCAACACCCAGGCGCAGATCGGGGTGGTCCTTGAGCCAGCGGAGCTCCTCATCGGTGAGCGTCAACGCGCCAGCTGTTGCGGTCCAGGTGATCAATGACAGCAAAAGCGCGGCCGTCAGTCTGGGCATCACTGTCTCGTCATGGCTTGGGGAGGATGTTTCGAGTGTAGACGGGCAACAGGGGGTGAGGAGCGCAACGAAGGGGATTTTATCTGCACATGACAAAACCCCCGGCAGGGCCGGGGGTTTTGAGGTCACTCGTCGAGGAAGGAGCGCAGATGCTCGCTTCGCGTCGGGTGGCGCAGTTTGCGCAACGCCTTGGCTTCGATCTGGCGAATCCGCTCACGGGTTACATCGAACTGCTTACCGACTTCCTCAAGGGTGTGGTCGGTATTCATGTCGATGCCGAAGCGCATGCGCAGTACCTTGGCTTCACGGGCAGTGAGGCCGGAGAGTACTTCGCGAGTCGCTTCCTTGAGACTCTCGACCGTAGCGACATCGATCGGAGACTGCATGGTGGAGTCTTCGATGAAGTCCCCCAGATGGGAGTCTTCGTCATCGCCGATCGGGGTTTCCATGGAGATCGGCTCTTTGGCGATCTTCAATACCTTGCGGATCTTGTCCTCAGGCATTTCCATGCGTTCGCCCAGCTCTTCCGGCGTCGGTTCGCGACCCATTTCCTGCAGCATCTGCCGGGAAATGCGGTTGAGCTTGTTGATCGTCTCGATCATGTGCACCGGGATACGGATGGTGCGGGCCTGGTCGGCGATCGAGCGAGTGATCGCCTGACGGATCCACCAGGTGGCATAAGTCGAGAACTTGTAGCCGCGACGGTATTCGAACTTGTCCACCGCCTTCATCAGGCCGATGTTGCCTTCCTGGATCAGGTCGAGGAATTGCAGGCCGCGGTTGGTGTACTTCTTGGCGATGGAGATCACCAGACGCAAGTTCGCTTCGACCATCTCTTTCTTCGCGCGACGGGCCTTGGCCTCGCCGATCGACATGCGACGGTTGATGTCCTTGATCTCGGCGATGCTCAGGCCGGTCTCGGCCTCCAGCGCACTGAGCTTCTGCTGGCAACGAATGATGTCTGGCTGCAGGCGGGCAATGGCTTCAGCGTATTTGCTCTTGCCCTTGGCCAGTGCATCGGTCCAGCTTTCGTCGACTTCGTTGCCCGGGAACTGGCGCAGGAAATCAGCACGTGGCATGCGGGCGTCACGCACGCAAAGCTGCATGATCGCGCGCTCTTGCTGACGCAAGCGATCCAGGGCGCTGCGAACACGCTCGACCAGGCCTTCGAATTGCTTCGGCACCAGTTTGATCGGCATGAACAACTCGGCCAGCGCCAACAGCTCGGCAATCGCCTGCTTGTTGTTGCGGCCGTGCTTCTTCAGCGCCTTGCGGGTGATTTCCATCTGGTCGGCCACGGCGCCGAAACGCTGTGCGGCGATGACCGGATCCGGACCGCTTTCGGCTTCTTCCTCGTCGTCGCTCGCTTCGGCGTCGTCGTCATCGGTGTCGTCGTCGGCCTTGACGGCTTTCGCATCGATCGGCGGCGGCACTTCGGCGGCAGGCGGCGCAATGCCGTCGTCCGGGTCGATATAGCCGCTCAGGACGTCGGACAGGCGGCCACCTTCGGTGGTGACGCGGGTGTACTCGGAGAGAATATGGTCAATCGTGCCAGGGAAGTGCGCGATTGCGCCCATCACTTCACGGATGCCTTCTTCAATACGCTTGGCGATTTCGATTTCGCCTTCACGTGTGAGGAGCTCTACCGTACCCATTTCACGCATGTACATGCGCACGGGGTCCGTGGTGCGACCAATGTCGGTCTCGACCGCTGCCAACGCTGCGGCCGCTTCTTCAGCGGCCGCCTCGTCGGTATCGGCGTCGGCCAGCATAAGGGCATCCTTATCTGGAGCAACCTCGAATACGTTGATCCCCATGTCGTTGATCATGCGGATGATGTCTTCCACCTGTTCCGGATCTGAAATATCCTCCGGCAGGTGGTCGTTGACCTCCGCGTAAGTCAGGTAGCCCTGCTCACGACCCAATAGGATCAACTCTTTGATACGAGACTGCTGTTGCGCTTTTCCGGACATAACACCCTATCCACTGAAGGTCTTGGCGGGCAAAAAACAAGCCGAGGATTATACCTGAGCTGTGACCTCACGCGCCAGTTGAGGTCGGGTTTGATGCGCAAACATTGCGGCTGAGTAAGTCGCGCAATTGGTTTTTCTCTTCGCTGGTCAACTCGCTCTGGCGAGCTTTTCGCAGAAGTTGTTCCAGGTTTCGCTCGCGTTGGCGGGCGGACAAGCTAGTAATGGTGTCGAAAAACTGTTGTTCAAGGTTATCTCCATCAATCAGCCATTCCTTCTCGGCCAAGGCCTTCAAGAGGCGTCCCTGCTCGGTACCGTGCCACCGTGCGATCAACTGGAAAGAGTTTAGCTTGGGGTTCTTCTGCACGGCTTCAAGGAGAGCGACCAGCAATTGCGTATTGCTGTGATCCTCGGCGGCGAAGTGCCCAGCGTCTTCTACTTTTTCCGCCAGTTGCGGGTGATGCAGCAGGGTGCGCAAAGCGGCCAGTGTTGGGGGTTCGACGGCGGCCGGCACGCGCGGGGCACGTGGCTGGTCGCGATCACCGCGCTTGCCGTTCTTGTCCCAGGGTTTCTTGTCCCATTTCTTGCCGCCGCTGCCGGGTTTTTTCGGCGTCCATTCCTGCTGGGGGGCGTAATCCTGCTGGGGTTGATGATAGTCGGCGAAATCCGGCATCGCGTCGTAGTCGATGCCCGGGTCATACGCCGGCGGCGCCTCCTGGGGGGCGCTGTGCACCAGTTGATTGACCGCTTCGCTGTTGAGACCGGTGATCTCGGTCAGGCGCTGGCGCATGAGCGTGCGCAGATTGGCGCCGGGCACCTTGTCGATCAGCGGTGCCGCGAGGGTGGCCATGTGGGCCTTGCCTTCGAGGGAGCGTGGATCGGCTTCTTCGGTCAATTGCTGGAAAAAATAGTCGGCCAACGGTTGTGCGTGCTGGTTGATCCGCGCACGGAACGCGTCGGTGCCTTCGGAGCGCACCAGGGTGTCCGGGTCCTCGCCCTCGGGCAGGAACAGGAAACGTGCCCGCCGGCCGTCCTGCAGGCACGGCAAGGTAGCCTCCAGTGCGCGCCAGGCGGCGTTGCGACCGGCCTGGTCGCCGTCGAAGCAGAACAGCACGTTGGGCACGACGCGAAACAGGCGCTTCATGTGCTCTTCGCTGGTGGCTGTGCCCAGGGTCGCGACGGCGTTGCGCAGGCCTTGCTGGGCCAGGGCTATCACGTCCATGTAACCCTCGACGACGATGATTTCGTCGAGGTTGCGGTTGTTCTTGCGCGCTTCGTACAGGCCGTAGAGTTCCTGGCCCTTATGGAACACAGGGGTTTCCGGGGAGTTCAGGTACTTCGGCTTGTCATCGCCCAGCACCCGGCCGCCAAAGGCGATGATCCGCCCGCGTGTGTCGCGGATCGGAAACATGACCCTGTCGCGAAAGCGGTCGTAGCGCTTGCCGGTTTCGGCGTTTTCGATCAGCAGGCCGGCGTCGATCATGGCGCGCTGCTGCAGCGTGTCGCTGCTTAGATGCTTGTACAGGTTGTCCCAGCCGGGCGGGGCGAAGCCGAGGCCAAAATCCCGGGCGATTTCGCCAGTCAGGCCGCGGCCCTTGAGATAGTCCACCGCAGCCTTGCGCGCTGGATGGCTCTTGAGGGCCTGGCGATAGAAGTCGGCCGCCGCTGTCAGCAGTGGGTAGAGCGGTGAGTCGGTCGGCTGGCGCGGCTTGTGCGGTCGACCGCTTTCCTCGCGGGGAATTTCCATGCCGGCGGCTTTGGCCAGTTCTTCGACGGCCTGGGGGAAGTCCAGGTTGTCGTGGTCCATGATGAAGCCGAGGGCATTGCCGCCCGCGCCGCAGCCGAAGCAATAATAGAACTGCTTGTCGGGGCTGACGCTGAAAGAGGGCGTTTTCTCTTTGTGAAACGGGCAGCAGGCCGTGTAGTTCTTGCCTGCTTTCTTCATTTGCACGCGAGAGCTGACCACGTCGACGATGTCGGTGCGGTTCAGGAGGTCGTCAATAAAGCTCTGGGGAATCAGCCCGGCCATGGCGTTCTCATCATCACTGCGCGAAATATGGACCCGAAATCGGCAGGCGTAACCGGGTCTGGGTTTGAGGCACGCTGAATCGGTGGCTCGACCGGGTCGTCTGCATCATCGCTGTCGGGAAGTGTATCTGCCGATAATCCACTGACGTTAATAACTATCAGTATTCGACTGTTTGAATGTGTTGCGCTGAGTCCGGTAACGGCCGGTCAGGCCTCGGATAGCTCATGAAGCGGGCACGCAGGCAGGTGCCTTGGGCTGATCGTCGTTAGAGGAATCAGGGTGTGCTCGTCGGTAGCCTTGGAAGGCTCGTCAGGAAAGACGTGCACCGCTGGCAAAAGAGCCAGGTCTGACGCGGTGAAGCGTTTGTCTTGGTCGCGTCTGCGGCTTTGACGGTGAAGCATCAAGCGTTATTCCGCAAATGCCATAAGCCCGGCTTGAAGGCCGGGCTTGGCAGAAGCTTGCTACGGACGTCTGTGTATTAGTACAGGCGTACGGCGCGGCGCTGTTCGCGCTGAACTTTCTTGGCGTGACGCTTAACAGCGGCTGCTGCCTTGCGCTTACGCTCAGAAGTCGGCTTCTCGTAGAATTCGCGGCTACGAACTTCAGCCAGAACACCGGCTTTTTCGCAGGAGCGCTTGAAACGACGCAGAGCTACGTCGAAGGGTTCGTTCTCTTTTACTTTGACGGCTGGCATCCAGAGCTACCTTCATTCATTACCGGGGTCAACATCCTCGCGGCAAAAGAGCACTTGAAGACGTCGGTTTTTAAGGGTTGCGGATGTTAACCCCTCAACGCTCGGAATGCAAAGCCTCTGATCGAAAACCGCTGGTCGGGGCACAACGCGGCGACTATTATGCGCGCCTTCGAATTCAGCCTCTACAAGGCGCAAACCCATGCTAGTACTGGGATTAGAAACCTCCTGCGACGAAACCGGTGTCGCACTTTACGACAGTGAGCGCGGCCTGCTGGCCGATGCGCTGTTCAGTCAGATCGACCTGCACCGCGCCTACGGCGGGGTTGTGCCCGAGCTTGCTTCCCGGGATCACGTCAAGCGCATGCTGCCCTTGATCCGCCAGGTCCTGGCCGATGCCGGCTGCGTGGCGACCGAGATCGACGGCATCGCCTACACCGCCGGCCCGGGCCTGGTGGGCGCGTTGCTGGTCGGCGCATCCTGTGCCCAGGCGCTGGCCTTTGCCTGGGGTATCCCGGCCCTGGGCGTGCATCACATGGAGGGCCACTTGCTGGCACCGATGCTGGAGGCGCAACCGCCACAATTCCCGTTCGTCGCTTTGTTGGTATCGGGCGGCCATACACAGCTCATCCGGGTCGATGGCATCGGCCAATACGAGTTGCTCGGCGAAACCCTCGACGATGCCGCCGGCGAAGCATTCGACAAGACGGCGAAAATGATGGGGCTCAATTATCCCGGTGGGCCGGAAATTTCCCGGCTTGCGACGCAAGGGGTCGATGGGCGTTTCGTGTTCCCGCGGCCGATGTGCGATCGCCCCGGCCTGGATTTCAGTTTCAGTGGGCTGAAGACTTTCGCCCTGAACACCTGGCAGCAGTGTGTAAGCGCCGGGGACGACAGTGAGCAAGCCCGTTGCGACATCTCGCTGGCGTTCCAGCAGGCCGTGGTGGAGACTTTGACCATCAAGTGCAAGCGTGCCCTGAAGCAGGCCGGGCTCAAGCGCCTGGTGATCGCCGGGGGCGTGAGTGCGAACAAGGCCTTGCGCACATCGCTGGAGAAAATGCTCGGTGACATGAAGGGCGACGTTTACTACGCCCGGCCGGAGTTCTGCACAGATAACGGCGCGATGATTGCCTTTGCCGGCTGCCAGCGTTTGCAGGCCGGTCAGCAGGAAAGCCTGGCAATCAGCGTACAGGCGCGGTGGCCCATGGAGCAGTTGGTCCCCCTGTGAAACGGCATTTAAAAATGCCGTTCGCGCCCGGCGAACAGGTCGCGTAGATTGCCCCGGTGGCGCCAGACGATCAGTGCAACCAGCACGGTCATTGGCAGCAAGGCCGCCGGCTCCTGCCAGGCCAGCAATGGCAGGGTCAGCGGCGTGGCGATCAGCGCGGCCAGGGAGCTGGTGCGGGTCAGGTAGAACGTCAGCAGCCAGGCACAGACAGCCAGCAGGGCGGCGGGCGGGTACAGGCCCAGCAGCATGCCGGCGGCGGTGGCGACACCCTTGCCGCCACGGAAGCGGAAGTACAGCGGGAACAAGTGGCCGATGACGGCGCAGACGCCGATCCAGGCCTGTTGCTGCAACGAGAGCCCTGCAAGGCTGGCGATCAATACCGGGACAAGGCCTTTGCAGAGGTCGCCCAGCAGGGTCAGGATAGCGAGTTTGCGTCCGGCCAGGCGCAGCATGTTGGTGGCGCCGGCATTGCCTGAGCCACTCATTCGCGGATCCGGGCGACCGGTCAGGCGGCTGAGCAAAATGGCGAAGGACAGCGAGCCGAGCAGGTAGGCGAGAATCGCCAGTAACCAATACATGCTAACTATTCCGGGCGAGGACGCCCTGATTCTAACGGGGCATCGCGCCCTTGTCGTGCTGCGGAGAAGAGTGCTTGGACAGAGTGTTTATCGAGGGCCTGGAAGTCGACACGGTAATCGGTGCCTACGACTGGGAGCGAGGTATCCGACAGTGCCTGCGGCTTGACCTGAGCTTCGCCTGGGACAACCGCCCGGCGGCCGCAGGCGATGACCTCACCCTGGCGCTCGACTATGCCAGCGTGTCGTCGCGTATCCAGGCGTTTGCCGAGCAAGCGCAGTTTCAGTTGGTCGAGACCTTCGCCGAACGGCTGGCCCAGGAGCTGATGGACGAGTTCAAGATCACCTGGCTGCGCTTGAAGGTGACCAAGCCTGGTGCCGTGCCGGCGGCCAGCGGCGTTGGCGTGGAGATCGAGCGCGGATGTCGCTGACTCAGGTTTTTCTCGGGCTCGGCAGCAATATCGAGCGCGAAACCCATTTGCGGGCTGGTCTTGAGGCCTTGGCCGGTTTCCTCATGGACATGCGCTGTTCGGCCGTGTTCGAGAGCCAGCCAGTGGGGATCAAGAGCGGGCCGTTCTTCAATTTTGTCGTCTCGGCCTTCACGGACTTGCCGCTGATGGAGTTGGATCGTCGCCTCAAGTTCATCGAGGCGGACAACGGTCGCTATGCGCCGGACCGCAAGGGGCTGCCACTGGATATCGACGTGTTGTTGTATGGCGAGCAGGTCGGCAACTTCGATGGGCTGATCCTGCCGCGTGCGGAAATCCTCAAGAACGCCTTTGTCCTGTGGCCTTTGTCGTTGATCGCGCCGGATCGGGTTCACCCGGGAGTGGGCAAGAGCTTTGCCACTTTGTGGGAAGAGTCGCAGATCGACCAGGTGCTGGCGCCAGTGGCCTTCGAGTGGCGCGGCCGGCCGCTTACGCCGTCCAGCCTGTTGTGAGGCGCCTGCCGCCATCGCGAGCAAGCTCGCTCCCACAGAGGATTTCAGTCGAACACAAGACATGTGTCCACTGAGAGTCACTGTGGGAGCGAGCTTGCTCGCGATGACGGCGGAGGATCCAGCAAAAACGCAAACTGACACGACCTCCCGTCAGCTCGCCGCCTCCTTGTAGCTTTTCAATGCCTTGAGGCGCTCACGCTTGATCGCCTCACCCAGCTCCGGCCCCTTGAAGCCTTTCTCCAGCAAAGGCTGCACCGCCACTGCGCGGGCCGCTGCCGCGGCGCCCCTCAGATAATCAGCCTGTGGATAACTTCGCTGCTCAAGCCCCTTGCGCCCCCGCGCATCCATCTCGCAGGCCGCAATGAATTCCTCGAAGCGCTGGGGTCGACGGTACACATCAAAACTTTGTAATAGCTCAAGCAGGGTGGATGCCTTCAGTTCAAGCGCGCGATGACCATGGGTATGGTACTGGCCCACCAATAACGCCAGTTCCTGACAGTCGCGCGGCGCCTTGAAGCGCTCGTTTACGATTTTGATCAGCTTCACGCCCGTGTGCTCATGGGCGATGTGTCGCGGCCATTCGCGCTGGGGCGTCAGGCCTTTACCCAGGTCATGGAGCAGGCAGGCCCAGCGGACCGTCAACGGCTGTTGATGCAGTGCCGCCTGTTCCAGCACGCTCAGGGTATGGACGCCGGTATCGATTTCCGGGTGATGGGCTTCAGGTTGTGGCACGCCGAACAGGGCGTCGACTTCGGGCAGCAAGACCTTGAGGGCTGTGCAGTCGCGCAAGACCTGGATAAATACCTGTGGTTGCTTTTCCATGAGGGCGCGGGAGATTTCTTTCCAGCTGCGCTCGGCCGTCAACGCCTCCAGTTCACCGGACTCGCTGAGCTGGCGCATCAGCTC
Source organism: Pseudomonas sp. NFACC37-1 (assembly GCF_900101575.1). Lineage (NCBI taxonomy): Bacteria > Pseudomonadati > Pseudomonadota > Gammaproteobacteria > Pseudomonadales > Pseudomonadaceae > Pseudomonas > Pseudomonas sp. NFACC37-1. The sequence goes on from NZ_FMUZ01000013.1 coordinate 94,898, forward strand.
AAGGGTTTCGCCCGCCACCTTGAAACCCAGCGGCGCATAACGCGCGGCAAAGCGGGCAACCCGCAGGACTCGGAGCGGATCTTCGGCGAAAGCGGGGGAAACGTGACGCAGCACCCGGGCTTCCAGATCGCGCTGGCCGTGGTAGGGGTCGGTCAGGTTGCCATGGTCATCTTCAGCCATGGCGTTGATGGTCAAGTCCCGGCGGACCAGGTCTTCCTCCAGAGTGACTTCAGGGCTGGCATGGAACACAAAGCCGCCATAGCCGCGACCGCTCTTGCGCTCGGTGCGGGCGAGGGCGTATTCCTCGCCGGTCTTCGGGTCGAGGAATACCGGAAAGTCGGCCCCCACGGGGCGAAAACCCTTGGCGAGCATTTCCTCGGCGGTGGCTCCCACGACGACCCGATCGACGTCGGTGTTGGGAATGCCCAGCAGGCGATCGCGTACGGCGCCGCCAACTTTATAGATCTGCATAAAAAACCTCCGTTGGTCCGACAGGATAACCTTTGCGTCGGACGTCCGGAGGCGAAAACGGGATCAAAGATGAATGACGGCCAGGTCCAGGCGGCCATAATCGCCTTCGGCTTGTTCGCCCCTGGGCGGTACATGATGGGTTTTCATCACTTGGTCGCCTTGCAGGGTTTCCAGGTGGATGTCGAAGCCCCAGAGGCGATGCAGGTGCTTGAGCACTTCATCGGTGGAGTCGCCCAGTGGTTTACGGTTGTGCGCCTGGTGTCGCAGGGTCAGCGAGCGGTCTCCGCGGCGGTCGATGCTGTAGATCTGCACATTGGGCTCGCGATTACCCAGGTTGTACTGTGCCGCCAGGGTTTCGCGGATGATGCGATAGCCGCTCTCATCGTGAATGGCGGGTACCACCAGGTCATCTTTCTGGTCGTCATCCAGGATGCTGAACAGTTTCAGGTCGCGGATCACCTTGGGCGAAAGGTACTGCAGGATGAAGCTTTCGTCCTTGAAGCTGCTCATGGCGAATTTAATGGCGGACAACCAGTCCGAACCGGCGATTTCCGGGAACCAGCGACGATCTTCCTCGGTAGGGTTTTCGCACATGCGCCGAATGTCGCGGTACATGGCGAAGCCCAGTGCGTAAGGATTGATGCCGCTGTAATAAGGGCTGTCGAAGCCAGGTTGGAACACCACGCTGGTGTGTGACGTCAGGAACTCCATCATGAAGCCGTCGGTGACCAGGCCTTCGTCGTACAGGTCGTTCATCAGCGTGTAGTGCCAGAACGTGGCCCAGCCTTCGTTCATTACCTGGGTTTGGCGCTGTGGATAGAAATACTGGGCGATCTTGCGCACGATGCGCACGATTTCCCGCTGCCACGGCTCCAGCAGCGGCGCATGTTTTTCAATGAAATAGAGAATGTTCTCCTGGGGCTCGGCAGGGAAGCGGGCATTGTCTTTTTCGTTGTACTTGTCCGCGCCCTTGGGAATGGTGCGCCAAAGATCGTTGATCTGTTTTTGCAGGTGTTCTTCGCGGTCCTTCTGGCGTCGGCGTTCTTCTTCGGCGGAAATCGGATACGGTCGTTTGTAGCGGTCCACGCCGTAGTTCATCAGGGCATGGCAGGAGTCCAGCAGATCCTCCACTGCATCGATACCGTGGCGCTCCTCGCATTGCATGATGTACTGCTTGGCGAACACCAGGTAATCGATGATCGAACTGGCATCGGTCCATGTGCGGAACAGGTAGTTGCCCTTGAAGAAGCTGTTGTGCCCGTAGCAGGCATGCGCCACCACCAGGGCCTGCATGCAGATGGTGTTTTCCTCCATCAGATAGGCGATGCAGGGGTCGGAATTGATCACGATCTCATAGGCCAGCCCCATCTGACCGCGGCTGTAGGATTTCTCGGTGCTGAGGAAGTGCTTGCCGTAGGACCAGTGGTGATAGCCCAGCGGCATGCCGACCGACGCGTAGGCGTCCATCATTTGCTCGGCGGTGATCACCTCGATCTGGTTCGGGTAGGTGTCGAGGGCATAACGGTCCGCGATACGGCTGATTTCGCGGTCGTAGGCCTTGATCAGCTCGAATGTCCATTCGGAGCCGGTGGAAATGGGCTGGCGTTTCTGCTCTTTTTTGGCGGTCATGTCACTAACCTGCGCTGGAAGAGTTCACGGAAGACCGGGTAGATATCCCCGGCCGAGACCAGTTGCTGTTGGGCAAATGTGTCGGAAAATGCTTCGGCAATCCGTTCATATTCGTACCACAAGGCCTGGTGTTCCCGTGGAGTAATTTCCACATAGGTGTAGTACTGGACGAACGGCATGATCTGGTTGATCAGGATGTCACGGCAGATTGGTGAATCGTCGTTCCAGTTGTCACCGTCCGATGCCTGGGCCGCATAGATGTTCCATTCGTTGGCGGGGTAGCGTTCGGCCATGATTTCCTGCATCAACTTCAGGGCGCTGGAGACAATGGTGCCGCCGGTTTCCCTGGAGTAGAAGAACTCCTCTTCGTCCACTTCCCGAGCGCTGGTGTGGTGGCGGATGAATACCACGTCGATCTTGTCGTAGTTCCGCTTCAGGAACAGGTACAACAGGATGAAGAAGCGCTTGGCGATATCCTTGGTGGCCTGGGTCATGGAGCCGGAAACGTCCATCAGGCAAAACATCACCGCCTTGGAGCTGGGGTTTGGCTGTTTCACCAGCAGGTTGTACTTGAGGTCGAACGTATCGAGGAACGGGACGCGGTGGATGCGGGCGCTGAGTTTCTCGATTTCCGCTTCCAGGTCCTGAATGTCGCCGAAATTGTCGGGTTCTTCGCGTTTAAGACGAGCCAGCTCTTCCTTGGCTTCGCGCAGTTTGGCCCGGCTGCTGCCAGACAGCGCGATGCGTCGGGCGTGGGCCGAACGAAGGGTGCGGATGATGTTGATGCGTGACGGGTTGCCTTCATTGCTGATACCAGCACGCACGGTCTTGAAGGTGTCGGTACCGGTCAGGTTGCGCTTGACCAGGTTCGGCAGCTCCAGGTCCTCGAACATGAACTCCAGGAATTCCTCCTGGGTGATCTGGAAGACAAACTCATCCATGCCTTCGCCGGAATTGCCGGCCTTGCCAGGGCCCTTGCCGCCACCGCCGCCCTGGGGCCGGGGGATGTGCTCGCCACTGGTGAATTCCTTGTTGCCAGGGTGCACGACGGTCTGTTTGCCGCCGCGACCATGGTGAAGCACCGGCTCGTCGATGTCGCGGCCAGGGATGCTGATCTGCTCGCCATGTTCCATATCGGTAATGGAACGCCGGCTGACCGCCTCTTCGACGGCCTTCTTGATGTGGTCGCGGTAACGCCGCAGAAACCGCTGGCGGTTCACCGTGCTCTTGTTCTTGCCATTAAGGCGTCGGTCGATCACATAGCTCATAGGCCCCTCCAGGGGAGCTTCAAGTCGTAAGCCTCAAGCCGTAAGGGGCGTGGCGTCGAGCCTTGGGCTCGACGCCGCTCCCTTGCAGTTTGTAGCTAGAAGCTTGCCGCTGCTTACTGCGATTTCCGGACCCGCAGGTACCACTCGGAAAGCAGTCGTACCTGTTTGTCGGTGTAGCCACGTTCGACCATGCGTGTGACGAAGTCGTTGTGTTTTTGCTGGTCCTCCTTGCTGGCCTTGGCGTTGAAGCTGATGACGGGCAGCAGGTCTTCGGTGTTGGAGAACATTTTCTTCTCGATGACCACCCGCAGCTTTTCATAGCTGAGCCAGGTTGGGTTCTTGCCGTTGTTGTTGGCCCGGGCGCGGAGCACGAAGTTGACGATTTCGTTGCGGAAATCCTTCGGATTGCTGATGCCCGCCGGTTTCTCGATTTTTTCCAGTTCCTCGTTGAGGGCTACGCGATTGAGTATTTCGCCGGTTTCCGGGTCGCGGTATTCCTGGTCCTGGATCCAGAAGTCTGCGTACAGCACGTAGCGGTCGAAGATGTTTTGGCCGTATTCGCTGTAGGACTCCAGGTACGCCGTCTGGATCTCCTTGCCGATGAACTCGATGTAGCGTGGGGCCAGGTATTCCTTGAGGAAGCGCAGGTAACGCTCGCGGGTTTCGGCCTGGAATTGTTCCTGTTCGATCTGCTGTTCCAGCACATACAGCAGGTGAACCGGGTTGGCGGCAATTTCGTGGGGGTCGAAGTTGAAGACTTTGGACAGGATCTTGAACGCGAAGCGCGTGGACAGCCCGTTCATCCCTTCATCGACACCGGCGTTGTCGCGGTATTCCTGGATCGACTTGGCCTTCGGATCGGTGTCCTTGAGGTTTTCACCGTCGTACACGCGCATCTTCGAATAGATGTTGGAGTTTTCCGGCTCCTTGAGGCGCGACAGCACCGTGAACTGGGCCAGCATCTTCAGGGTGTCGGGGGCGCAATGAGCCTTGGACAGCGAGCTGTTGAACAGCAGCTTGTCGTAGATCTTCACCTCGTCGGTCACTCGCAGGCAGTACGGCACCTTGACGATATAGATCCGGTCGATGAAGGCTTCATTGTTCTTGTTGTTGCGGAAGGTATGCCATTCCGACTCGTTGGAGTGCGCCAGCAGGATGCCGGTGAACGGAATGGCCCCCAGGCCCTCGGTGCTGTTGTAGTTGCCTTCCTGGGTGGCGGTCAGCAGCGGGTGCAGCACCTTGATAGGTGCCTTGAACATCTCGACGAATTCCATCAGGCCCTGGTTGGCCCGGCACAGCGCACCCGAATAGCTGTAGGCGTCGGCGTCGTTCTGTGGGAATTCTTCCAGTTTGCGGATATCGACCTTGCCCACCAGTGCCGAGATGTCCTGGTTGTTTTCGTCCCCCGGCTCGGTCTTGGCTACCGCGATCTGGTTGAGGATCGAGGGATAGAGCTTGACCACCCGGAACTGGCTGATATCACCGCCGAACTCGGCCAGGCGCTTGGTCGCCCATGGCGACATGATGGTATTGAGGTAGCGGCGTGGAATACCGAAGTCTTCCTCGAGGATCGCGCCGTCCTCTGTGGCATTGAACAGCCCCAGGGGCGATTCGAACACCGGCGAGCCCTTGATGGCATAGAAGGGCACTTTTTCAATCAGTTGCTTGAGTTTTTCGGCCAGGGACGATTTACCACCACCCACGGGGCCGAGCAGATAAAGGATTTGTTTCTTCTCTTCCAGGCCTTGGGCGGCATGGCGGAAATAGGACACGATCTGTTCGATGCATTCTTCCATCCCGTGGAAGTCCGCAAAGGCCGGATAGCGGCGAATCACCTTGTTGGAGAATATGCGCGAGAGCCTCGAGTTGGTCGAGGTATCCAGCAGCTCCGGTTCTCCGATGGCCAGCAACAGACGTTCCGCAGCCGACACATAGGCACTGCGGTCCTGCTTGCAGAGTTCGAGGTATTCCTGCAGCGAGTATTCCTCTTGCCGCGTGGACTCGAAACGTTGCTGGAAGTGGCTAAAAATGCTCATGACGTCACCTCGCTCGATACGTGGAGCCGGTGTCGGATCAATCAGTCGATGCTGGACAGCCGCTGGGAACCCAGTTGCCGTTTACCCCCCAGAATGCTTTCAAGAATGCAGGCTCCTGAAAGCTGACTCCCGATGACCCGCGCGCCGGTGTACCGGCTCTCCCCTGTTTTGGATGGCCTGAGGCTAAGGATAGTTCGGAATCGCGGAGGTAAAGGTGGAATAAGTAATTAGTTGTGGCAGACCGTTCGTCTGCCCTCGCTCAAGCCCACGGTTCACGCGGGCTTGGCCGGCATAAAAAATTATTCGGCGGTGCCTTGCGCCGTTTCTGCAGGATAGGTCGTGCGCCACAACTCAAAACCACCGTCCAGGCTGTAGACGTCGGTGAAGCCCTGGCTGATCAGATAGGCGGCTGCGCTCTGGCTGGAGTTGCCGTGATAGCAGACCACGACGGTCGGTGCATCGAGGTCGGCGGCGCGGATGAAGTCGGCGATGGAATGGTTATCCAGGTGCTTGGCGCCACTGATATGCAGAGCTGCGAACGTGGCTGGGTCGCGAACGTCGACGACGACCGCGCCTTGCTCGCGCAGGGCCTGGGCCTGTTCCGGGGGGATGCGTTTGAATTCGGTCATGGGGGACTCCTGTAGCTTGAGCGCAACGCCGGTCAAATGGCGGTGCCGGCCGGCAATGGTGCTGCGGTCGGGTGATGGATTCTGGCGTGGCCCTGTTCGTCGCAGTCGCAACGCAGTTGCTCGCCCGTGTCGACGTTCATCAGCGTCATGGCGCTGCCCCACACGCAGCCGGTATCGAGGGCGAAGACGCCGGGTTCGTCGCACTGACCGCCCAGTGCCGCCCAGTGCCCGAAAATGATTTTCAGGTGACGGGTCTTGCGCTCGCTGTGTTTGAACCAGGGGGCGTAGCCGGGTGGTGCGGTCTCGATGCCTTCCTTGCCCTTGAGGTCGAGCTTGCCGTCGCGGGTGCAGAAGCGCATGCGCGTGAAATAATTGGTGATGACGCGAAGGCGGGCGCTGCCGGTGAGGTCGTTGTCCCACTTGACCGGCTCGTTGCCGTACATGCCATCCAGGTAGGGCGCGAACAGATTGTCGTCGCGCAGGGCCTGTTCCACCTCGCCGGCGCACTTGAGCGCCTTGCGCAGGGACCACTGGGGCGGGATGCCGGCATGGACCAGCGCCAGGTTGCGTGGCTCGTCGTAGTGCATGAGCTTTTGCTGGCGCAGCCACTCCAGCAGCTCAACGCAATCGGGGGCGTCGAGGATTTCCTTCAAGGTGTCGGATTTTTTCAGGCGCTCGATGTTCTGCCAGGCGGCCAGCAGGTGCAGGTCGTGGTTGCCGAGCACGCACACCAGCGACTGGCGGATGCCGTAGAGAAAGCGCAGCGTCTCAAGGGATTGCGGGCCACGGTTGACCAGGTCACCCACCAGCCACAGCGTGTCTTTCTGGGGATCGAAGGCGACGCGTTCCAATAGGCATTTGAGCGGATCGAGGCAGCCTTGCAGGTCGCCGACCGCATACGTGGCCATTAGTGCAGCGCTCCGGGCACGGCCAGGCGAAAGGGCTTGATGACGGCGTCGAAGCGTGTGCCGTCCTCGGCCAGCATCTGGTAGGTACCCTGCATGGTGCCGACCTTGGTGGTCATGACGGTCCCGCTGCTGTAGCTGTGGCTTTTACCGGCGTCGATCAACGGCTGCTGGCCGACAACGCCTTCACCACGCACTTCTTCGACATGGCCGTCGCCATCGGTGATGACCCAGTGCCGCGACAGCAGCCTGGCTGGCAAGGAGCCGTTGTTGCGCACGGTAATGCTGTAGGCGAAGGCGAAGCGGTCATGCTCGGGTTGCGACTGTTCTGCCAGAAAACGGGTGGTGACGCTGACGTCGACCTGATAACGAGGATCAGACATGCAAATAAGGCCTTAAAAACGAAGCGGGACGCGGGCGCGACTCAGGAGATCAGTCTAGGCCAAGTATCGGGTAGTAGACCAGACTGGCGTACTGCCCGATAGCGCTTGTCACCCGTTCAGCTGGCGTCGGCTTGCGGAGCGACCTGTTCGCTGAGCTTGTCGGCCAGGCGTACGAAAGCTGCCAGGTCCAGCTGCTCGGGGCGCAGGCTGCCGTCGACGCCGGCGGCTTCGATTTCGGCGCTGCTGAGCAATAGTTTCAAGGTGTTGCGCAAGGTTTTGCGGCGTTGGTTGAACGCTTCGCGCACCACCCGCTCCAGTAGGCGATGATCCTTGGCCGGGTGCGGCAGGACGGCATGAGGTACCAGGCGGACGATGGCCGAATCGACTTTCGGCGGCGGGTTGAATGCCCCCGGGCCGACGTTGAACAGGTGTTCGACCCGGCAATGGTACTGGACCATGATCGACAGGCGGCCCCAATCGCCACCGCCAGGGCCGGCGGCGAGGCGCTCGACCACTTCTTTCTGCAACATGAAGTGCATGTCGCGGATCAGGCTGGCGTTGCTCAGCAGATGGAAGATCAGCGGTGTGGAGATGTTGTACGGCAGGTTTCCCACCACCCGCAGGCTGTTCGGCGCGGCATTCAGGCTATTGAAGTCGAACTTCAATGCGTCGCCCTGGTGCAGGTTGAAATTGCTCTTGCCGGCGAACTGTTGGTTGAGGATCGGGACCAGGTCCTTGTCCAGTTCCACCACGTCCAGTTGCGCGCCGCTGTCGAGCAGGCCCTCGGTCAGGGCGCCCTGGCCCGGCCCGATTTCCAGCAGGCGGTCGTCGGGCTTGGCCCGGATGGAGCGCAGGATGCGATCGATCACGCCGGCATCATGCAGGAAGTTCTGGCCGAAGCGCTTGCGCGCGCGGTGTTGGTATTGCTCGGTCATAAATGGGTCTCGGCCATCTGGTAGGCGGTTTCCAGGGCGACCTGCAGGCTGCCGGTATCGATCTTGCCGCTGCCGGCCAGGTCCAGGGCGGTGCCATGGTCCACGGAGGTACGGATGATCGGCAGCCCCAACGTCACGTTGACTGCCGCGCCGAAGCCTTTGTACTTCAGCACGGGCAGGCCCTGGTCGTGGTACATCGCCAGCACCGCATCGCAGTGCTCCAGATATTTGGGGGTAAACAGAGTGTCGGCAGGCAGCGGGCCACGCAGGTCCATGCCCTCGCTGCGCAAGCGCTCCAAAGTGGGTTCGATGATGTCGATTTCTTCACGGCCCAGGTGACCGCCTTCGCCGGCATGGGGGTTGAGCCCGCAGACCAGGATGCGTGGCCGGGCGATGCCGAATTTTGCCTGGAGGTCGGCGTGCAGGATACGCGTGACCCGCTCCAGGCGTTCCGGGGTGATGGCGTCGGCGATGTCCCGCAAGGGCAGGTGAGTGGTCACCAGGGCCACACGCAGGCCGCGGGTGGCGAGCATCATCACCACTTGCGCGGTGTGGGTCAGGTCCGCCAGGAATTCGGTGTGTCCGGAAAAGGCAATCCCGGATTCATTGATCACGCCCTTGTGCACCGGTGCGGTGATCATGCCGGCGAACGTTCCGTCCAGGCAGCCTTGGCCAGCGCGGGTCAGGGTTTGCAGGACGAACGCGGCGTTGGCCTTGTCCAACTGCCCGGTGACGACCGGGGCGCCCAAGGGCGTATCCCAGACATACAGGCTGTTGGCGGGTGCCGGAGCATCCGGCCAGGCCTGCGGTGTCACTGGCAACAGGTCGACGACCACCCCCAGTTGCGCGGCCCGTTCAAGGAGCAGGTCGCGACTGGTGATGGCAATCAGAGGGTGCGGCTGGGGGTGCGAGGCGAGCAGCAGGCACAGGTCGGGACCGATGCCGGCTGGTTCGCCGGGTGTCAGCGCGAAACGCTTGGGTTTCACTGCGCTGCCTGGTCTGCACCAGGAAGTTTGATTTCAACGTAGGCTTCGTCGCGAATCTGACGCAGCCAGGTTTGCAGCTCTTCGTCGTACTTGCGGTTGCGCAATACGGTCATCGCCTGCTGTTCGCGTGCCTGGGTGGTGCTGTCGGTGGCGCGACGGCCAAGGACTTCCAGTACGTGCCAGCCATACGGGCTCTTGAACGGCTTGGACAGTTGGCCTTGCGGCGTATCGGCCATGACCTGGCGGAACTCGGGAACCAGTGCATTCGGGTCAACCCAGTTCAGATCACCGCCGTTGAGGGCCGACCCCGGGTCTTCGGAGAAACTCTTCGCCAGTTCGGCGAAGTCCTCGCCCGCTTCGATGCGGTCGTAGAGTTTTTCCGCCAGGCGCTTGGTCTCGGCTTCGCTGCGAATCTCGCTTGGCTTGATCAGGATGTGGCGAACATGCACTTCGTCACGGACCTGGGTTCCGCCACCGCGTTTTTCCAGCACTTTCAGGATAATGAAGCCGCCTGGGGTGCGTGCTGGCTGGGTGATGTCGCCCACGGCCATGGCGCTCAGTTCACGGTCGAACGGAGGCGGCAGTTGAGCGGGCTTGCGCCAGCCCATGTCGCCGCCTTCCAGGGCGTTGTCGCTGCCCGACTTGGCAATGGCCATCTGGCCGAAATCAGCGCCTTGCTTGAGCTGCTGGTAGACATCCATTGCCTGGCGATAAGCGCTCTGGATGGCTTCGGAGTTGGCGCTTTCCGGAGTAGGAATCAGGATGTTCGCCAGGTGCAGCTCTTCGGAAAGCTGCATCTTGCCCAGGTCGGAGGCGAGGAAATTCTTCACTTCCTGCTCCGACACCTGGATGCGTTCGGCGACACGGCGCTGGCGCACACGGCTGATGACCATTTCGCGACGGATCTGATCGCGGGCGTCCTCGTAGGAGAGGCCGTCGCGAGCCAGGGCGGCGCGGAACTGGTCGATGCTCATGTTATTGCGCTGGGCAATGGTGCCGACAGCCTGGTTCAGTTCTTCATCGGTAATGCGAATGCCGGAACGCTCGCCGATCTGCAGTTGCAGGTTTTCGACGATCAGGCGCTCGAGCACTTGCTGGTCCAACACACCCGGAGGCGGCAGGCCACCGCCGCGCTTGGCGATGGTTTGCTGCACTTCATGGACGCGCTGGTCCAGCTGGCTCTGCATGACCACGTCGTTGTCGACGATGGCCACGACCTTGTCGATGGGCTGTACCGCGGCGTTGGCCGCGGTACCCAGGAACAGCGCGCCCAGCATCAGCGGGCGCAGACAATCAGAAAGCTTGGTCTTCACGTTCACGATAACCTTGGATGCCTTTGTCGAGGAAGCTCTCTACCTTGGCGCCGGTAAGGCCGCCGAGTCCCTTCAGAACAATTTGGAGGAAGACGCCGTGGTCGCCTTTTTCGTTTTCCGGGGCGGCTTGACTGAACTCTTCGTAGTCGACCCAGTAACGGTTGATCAGGCGCAATTTCCAGCAGCAGTTGTCGTATTCGAAACCACCGAAGGCTTCCAGGGTACGGTTGCGGTTGTAGTCATACTGCCAGCGGCTGATCGCGTTCCACTGCGGCACGATCGGCCAGATGACCGAGAAGTCGTGCTGCTGGATCTTGTAGTAGTCCTTCACGTAGCCAGGCTGGCCAGGCGTACCGTAGTCGCCACCGCCCACGGACCATTGACCCGTAGTCTGGTCGTAACGGACCTGGTCGTTGCGATAGCGATAACCGGCGTTGATGACCTTGTTCGGGTTGTCTTCAGGCTGGTAGTGGAACATCGCGCTACCCGAGCGAGGGCTGCGAGTGTCCGGGTCCCAGTTGTAGGTAGCCGTGGTGCGCCAATCGCGGTTCCAGCGGAACTCATATTCCAGGGCGTAAGGCGATACATCCGATTTGGCGTCTTCGCGCGTATTGAAGTCGATGCCCGGCAACTGGACTTCGCGATCCTTGAAGTACAAGGCCTGGCCGACGCTGATGCGCTGGCGTTCGAAACCGTTTTCTTGGATCCAGCGGCTGGTTATGCCCAGCGACAGTTTGTTCTCGTCGCCGACACGGTCGGAGCCCGAAAAACGATTGTCACGGAACAGCGAGGAGTAGCTGAAGGTGTACTCACCGGTGTCGAACACAGGGATATCGCTCTGGTCTTTCTCAGGTACGTAGAGATAGAACAGGCGTGGTTCCAGAGTTTGGCGATAGTTGGTGCCGAACCACTGGGTATCACGGTCGAAATACAGGCCGCTATCGATGCTGGCGATTGGGACGCCGCGGCTCTGGCTGCCGCTGTACGTGCCACGCAGACGATCCGTCTCGGCGGATTGCGCGGCGATCTGGGATTTGCCAGTGCCGTCCAGATCCAAATCGTATTGGGTGTATTGGTATTTGAGCGACGGCGTGATGAAGCCGTAGGTGGCTTCCATCGGCAGGCTCATTACCGGCGCCAGATTCAGGCGAGTACCGTTGGCCCGTGCCAGTCCGCGAACGTTGGAGTCCAGCCTTGGCTCGGAGTTACCGTCTTCGTCAGTGTAGGCGCCGGTCCGCAGATCACGATCGAACCGCACCAGCTCTGTTTTGTAGGCGAGGTCCAGTCCATACGGGTGTTGCGGCAGCTCACCGATGAAGGTGATCTGAGGCAAGCGGTTGTAAGGGGTGATCTTCGAAATCGTTGCCATCTGGTAGGCCTGGGCATTCACCCGCGCCGTGTAGCTGTCGCCGCGATAGCTGACTGCGCCTTGCTGATTGACGTAATCATTGGACTCGATACCAATCTGATCGCTTTCAAGATCCTGGAAATAGTACGGATCGCTGATCTTGGTGTAGTCGACTTCTGTCAGCACGCGGGAATCGAGGCCGCCCTTGTGCTGCCAGTTGTACATGTAGCGGGTCTTGTCGTAATCGCTCTGCCCGCTGCGCTCATCATCTTCATCGTTGAGGTACGCCGCGCCGAACTGACCTTCGCTGGACTTGGTCAGGTAGCGGAACTCGCCTTCCATCAACAGGCCGCGCTTGCTCATGTAGCGTGGGTACAACGTGGCGTCGTAGTTCGGCGCCAGGTTGAAGTAGTACGGGGTGACCAGCAGGAAGCCGGTGTCGCTGCCGCTGCCGATGGTCGGCGGCAGGAAGCCGGACTGGCGACGGTCGTCGATCGGGAAGTAGATGTACGGCGTGTACAGGACCGGGAAGTCCTTGACGCGCAGCGTCACGTTGGTCGCGGTGCCGAAGCCGGTGGCCGGGTTCAGGGTGATGTTGTTGCCCTTGAGCGTCCAGGCGTTGCTGCCCGGTTCGCACGTGGTGTACGTACCGTCCTTGAGGCGGATGATCGCGTTCTCGGCACGCTTGGCGTACAGCGCGTTACCGCGGATGCGCGATTTGTGCATCACGTATTCGGCGTTGTCGACCTTGGCTTCGCCGGTGTCCAGCTGTACATCGGCATGGTCGCCGACGATCAGCGCACCGTTGTCGCGAACCCGTACGTTGCCGCTCAGCTCGCCACGGTTCTCGGCCTGGTACAGGCTGGCCTCGTCGGCCTCGACCTGCATGCTGCCCTGGCGCATGACCACGTCACCGGCCAGGGTCGCCACCTGTTCTTCCTGCTGATAGCGTGAAGCCTTGGCACCGAGGAACGTGGGCGCATCGCTCTTGGCGGTCTTGTCATTCATGCCAGGACGCGTTGGCTCGATATAGGCACCGGCGCAGTAAGGACCGGTTTCAGCCAGTTGCGCCGGGGTGAGGTTCTCGCGTGGAACCCAATCCAGGTGGCTGTAGTCTGCACTGCGCGACTTCAGGCCGCGGCCCTTGGCTTCGGTAACGAGCATCGGCTTTTCGCCGGCTTCCTCGCCCGAGCTGCTGTCGGCTGGCGCCGCGCCGCTGTCGGAAACCGCACTGCCGTCATGCACGGGGCGTGGCGGCAACGCGGCGGCCGGCGTCTTGGGCGCACAGTCCCAGGCACCCGAAGCGGAGACGGAGCAGTCATACTGCTGCGCCGCGACGACGAATGAAGAGGCCAGGGGTTGCAGGGCCAGCAGACTGCCGGTGACCAGCAACGGAAATTTTTTACGAAACGCGGGGGATTTCAATGCCATCTTATTAGTCCGGGCTTCCTGCGTGCCATCTGCCCGCGGTGTGGGCCGCACGCCTCTCGATGGTCTGAAAAAGATGCTGGATAATAAAGCATGACCCGCTTGACGGCTAGCGCCGTCGGAGACCCTTGCAATGCCCGACCAAGATGTACGCTTGCAACACCTGAAAGTTTGGCTCGATGAACAGCTGCCGATCCTTTTCACTCAACAGGGCTGGGGCACCGTACCCCCGGCCACGTTGACCGCCGCCAGCAGTGACGCGAGTTTCCGGCGGTATTTCCGCTGGGAAGGCGAGGGCCGCAGTTTGATCGTAATGGATGCGCCACCGCCCCAGGAAAACTGCAAACCCTTCGTGGATATTGCTTTTTTATTGGCTAAATCCGGCATCAACGTGCCGAAAATTTATGCTGAAGACCTTGAACGCGGCTTTCTTTTGCTCAATGACCTGGGCAATCAGACCTACCTGGACGTGATCGACAGCGAAAATGCCGACGATTTATTCGGCGATGCCTTGCAAGCCTTGTTGGCTTTCCAGCAACTGCCAATGGTCGCGCCGTTGCCGAGCTACGATGTCGCGTTGCTGCGTCGGGAGCTGGAATTGTTTCCCGAGTGGTACGTCAAGCGCGAGCTGGGCATCGAATTCGATCCGGCCCAGCAGCAACTCTGGCAACAGGCCAGCGAGCTGTTGATCGACAGCGCCCTGGCTCAGCCCAAAGTGCTGGTGCACCGCGACTACATGCCGCGCAACCTGATGCTCAGCGCACCGAACCCCGGTGTGCTGGACTTTCAGGATGCGGTCTATGGCCCGGTGACCTACGACGTGACCTGCCTGTTCAAGGATGCCTTCCTCAGTTGGCCCGAGGCGCGTGTGCGCGGCTGGCTGGAGCGTTACTGGCAGCAGGCAGGCGCCCTTGGCATTCCTGTCCAGCCCGATCTCGAGGATTTCCTGCGGGCCAGCGACTTGATGGGCGTGCAGCGTCACCTCAAGGTCATCGGGATCTTCGCGCGCATTTGCCACCGTGATGGCAAACCTCGTTACCTCGGCGATGTGCCGCGTTTCTTTGCTTATATAGAAGCGGTCATTGCCCGGCGTCCTGAACTGGCACCGCTCGATGAGCTGCTTGGCAGCCTGCGGCAGTCGGCCGGAGCAACGGCATGAAGGCAATGATCCTGGCGGCGGGCAAGGGCGAGCGCATGCGCCCCCTGACCCTCACCACGCCAAAGCCGTTGATTCGCGTGGGTGGCGTTCCCTTGATCGAATACCACTTGCGGGCGCTCGCCAAGGCCGGGTTCAGCGAGATCGTGATCAATCACGCCTGGCTCGGCCAGCAGATCGAAGATCACCTGGGGGACGGTTCGGGTTTTGGCGTGAGCATTCGGTTTTCACCTGAAGGCGAGCCGCTGGAGACCGGGGGAGGGATTTTCCGGGCCTTGCCGTTGCTGGGCGATGACGCGTTTGTGGTGGTCAATGGCGATATCTGGACCGACTACGATTTCAGCGCGTTGCGCAGGCCGCTCAAAGGGCTGGCGCACCTGGTGCTTGTCGATAATCCGGAGCATCACCCGAACGGCGATTTCATTCTGGCCGACGGAAAAGTTCACGATGGGCGAACGCCTGCCGACAACCTGACCTATAGCGGCATCGCCGTCCTGCACCCACGGTTGTTCGACGGTTGCACAGGCGGTGCCTTCAAGCTCGCACCGCTGTTGCGCACGGCCATGGCCGAGGGGAGCGTCAGTGGCGAGCACCTGAAAGGGCATTGGGTCGATGTCGGCACCCATGAACGGTTGGCGCAGGTCGAAACCTTGATAGAAGCGAGCGGTTGATATGTGGTGGCCAGGGACTCTGATTGGAGCCGGGGCGGGCTTTGCCATCGCCAGCATTCCGGGGGCCATGCTTGGCGCGTTGTTGGGGCAGGCGCTGGACCGGCGCCTGAACTTGCAGGGCTGGGCGCAAATACGCGAACGGCTGGGCGGGCGCCCGGCGTTGCGCAACGATGAGTTGTTGTTTGTATTGCTCGGGCGTCTGGCCAAATGCGATGGGCGCGTGGTCGATGGCCACATCCAGCAGGCTCGCCAGGAGATGCGGGCGTTGGACTTGAGTGAATCGGCGCAGCGCCGGGCGATCGCGGCGTTCAACCGGGGCAAGTCCGGAAACGATCGGTTGCGCGGTTATATGCGTCGCCTGGCCGTCCAGCCCCATGCGGCTGAAGGGGTATTGCGCGCCTGTTGGCGGATGGTCTGGGCCGATGGGCGTGCCGGTGTCGGCGAGCGGGAACTGGTTGCCCAATGGGGCCGCTGGTTGGGCTGGACGCCGCAACAGGTCCAGGCGCTGGCGGCTGATTATGAACCGCAGAAACTGTCGCGGCCCAACGCCGGCGTGACCTATCAGGAGGCCTTGCGCTTGCTGGGGGTTTCGGCCACCAGCGAACCGTCGCAGATCAAGCGGGCTTACCGGCGACTGCTCAGCCGCCATCACCCGGACAAGATTGCCGGCAGCGGGGCGACGGCCTTGCAGGTGCGTGAAGCCACCGACAAAACCCGAGAGCTGCATAACGCCTATCGGTTGATTCGCGAGCGGCGGGATTTTCGCTAGAAGGGATAACAGTAGATAAGGAGGGGAAAAACTGTGGCGAGGGGATTTATTGTGGCGAGGGGATTTATCCCCGCTCGAGTGCGCAGCGCTCGCTATCAGATTGTGTTGTTGCGCGGGTTTTAGGGTTGCTGCGCAACCCAGCGGGGATAAATCCCCTCGCCACAAAGTCAGTCTTCGGCTTGGCCAGCAGTAAGCCTTACTCCCCCACCTTCTGCGGATTCAACCAACCCCGAACCCGACGAAACAGCTGCTCCTGCTCCGCCGCCGGGTTCGGCAGGGCCTTGAGGGACACCTGGCTGAAGGTCGAACCTTTCAAGCGTTTGCTCGCCTGCAAGCGCTCCAGCGCCGCGTTGCGATCCAGCGGTTTGTCCATGTAGAAAATATCGGCGGTCGCCAGTTTCAAGGTCGGGGTCAGTTCGGCCAGGCCGGGCTTGGCAGTGATCGGAGTCTGCGCAGTTACCATCACGAAGCGTTCGACTTGCGAAGGCTGCTTTTCACTCAAGTAACGTGCGGCCCAATAGGCGCCGGTGCCATGGCCCAGCAGCACGATACGGCGTGCGCTTTGCTGTTCGGCGTAGGCCAGCGCCGCATCAATGCGGGCGAAGATGCGCTCGGCGTCGGCCTTGGCATGTTCTTCTTCGGTTTGCGCAACGACCGGATCCACCGCATCGGCTTCGCCGCCGGCGACCTGTTCGATCGGCGCCGAAGTGGTCGCGTCCGGTGCCGCGGCAGCCGTATCGGCCGGCTTGGTCTCGGGCGCGGCTTCCACCACGCGCGGTGCGATGACATCGCTTTGCAGGTCCGGCAGGGTGATACTCAGGCTGCTCCATTCAACATCGGGCAATTTTTTGCGTAATGGGCCGACGACTTGAGGCCAGTCAGCGGTTTCGCCGGCACCGGGGATGATAATGACCGCGCCTCTGGGATCACTGGTGTTGGCCGGTTTCCACAGTGCCAGGAAAGTGTCGCTGCCGGTCTGCAACTGTTGCTGTTCCTGGGGCGGGAGTTCTCGTCCAAGTGCGGCCGCTTCTTCCTGGCTACGCTCGAGCAAAGGCTGGCGCTCGACAGGTTTTGCCTCGGCAGGTTGCTCGGCGGCGGGGGCCGTTTCGCTGGCCTGGACAGAAAAGGCACTTGGCAGGATCAGCGATAGGCACAATGCTGGCAACGCCAGGCGATAAACAGAGGGCATCGGATATTCCATGACCAGAAGTATTTCCGGCAGCCTAATGGGTTGGTCAGTATTTGTCAGTGCGTGAGACTTCAATGATGCGTTTTTGCTGCCTGTGGGTTATCGGCTGTTTATGGCTTCCCTTGATGGCGTGGGCCGCGCCCGCGCCGTCGACGCCTGGGGTGCAATTGAATGCAGGGCAGCGCCAATGGCTGGTGCAACATCCGCAATGGCGGGTCGGCCTGGTCTTGCAGGCGCCCTATGCGCAATACGACCGGCGCTTGCAGCGTTTGTCCGGCACCAATGTCGAGTTGATGCAGTGGCTGGGCAAGGCGTTGAACGTCGAGCTGACCTGGCGCAACTTCCAGGACGTGGCGCAACTGGAAGCCGCGGTGCGTGCCGGCGAGGTGGACGTCGCTCCGGGCCTGACCCAATCCCGGGGCGGGCTCAAGCTCTGGCAGTTTTCCGATCCCTACATGCGCGTGCCGCAATTGATCGTCGGCGCGCAGAAAGGCGCCGAGGGGGTGGAGTTGGAAAAACTCGACGCCCAGGCCCGCGTTGCGGTGCGCATGCCCAGTGCGACGGCCGATTACCTGCGCAGCAACTACCCGACGCTGAACCTGCAAGGCGTGCCGATGGAGCGCGAGGCCCTGCAATTGCTGCTGACCCAGCAGGCCCGGTACGCGGTGGTCGACGAGGCGCAACTGGGCAGGTTGATGGTCGAACCCGAATTCGCCGAGCTGGCGGTGGTGGGCGACATTGGCCTGCCGCAGTTACTACGGGTTGCCACACGCCGGGACTGGCCGGAGCTGGCAGAAATCATCGACAGAGGGTTGCAGGCAATCCCGGCCAAGGAGCTGGAGCAGCTGCACAGCCGTTGGCTCAAGCCAAAATACCCGCGCCTGACCGAGACCCCGGGTTTCTGGCAGAACCTGACCCTGTTGATCCTGGTCCTGCTGTTCAGCAGCGTCGCCATCGTGTTCTGGCAGCGCCGCCAGCAAGGCGCACTGGAGCGCCGTCTGCGTGTCGCGAGGGAGGACATCGCCCAGCGTGCAGCCAGCGAAGAAGCCTTGCGCCTGACCCAGTTCTCCATCGATCAAAGCACGGTCGGCATCCTGTGGGTCAATTGGGACAGCCACGTGCGTTATGCCAACCGAGCGGCCGAAACCATGCTCGGCTATGCCCCGGGCGCCATCATCGAGCGGCCCTTGATCGACTTCGAGCCGGGCTTGCACATGGACCGCTGGTTGAACCTGTGGAAGCGCGCCCGGGCCAGTGAAGAGGGGCCGCTGAGCTTCGAAACCGAGTGCGTGCGAGCCGATGGCAGCATCCTGCCGACCGACGTTTCCCTGAGCTTCCTGCGTTTTCGCGACGCCGAATACCTGGTGGTCTACCTCAATGATGTGACCGAGCGCCGACGTGCGCTGGCAGCGTTGCGCGAAAGCGAGGCGCGGCTGCAAGGCATCGCCGCCAATGTGCCGGGCCTGGTCTTTCGCCTGGAGCGGGCGCCGGTGACCGGCCAGATCGACTTTGCCTACATCAGCGAAGGCAGCGAAAGCCTGGTGGGGTATTCCCCTGCAACCCTGGCCCGCAGCGACACCGGGCTGCGTAGTCTGGTGCATCCGCAGGACAAGGCCGATTACCACCGCACCCAGGACCAGGCGCTGGATACCGACAGTGACTGGGCATGGCAGGGCCGTATCCTGACCCGCGAAGGCCAGGAGCGTTGGGCCGAGATCAAGGCGATCACTCGGCGCCTCGAGGATGGCGCCTATGTCTGGGACGGTATCGTCTGGGACATCACCGACAGCAAGCGTATCGAACTGGAATTGGCCCGTTCCCGGGAGCAGTTGCGCGAGTTGTCGGCGCACCTGGAAAGCGTGCGGGAAGAGGAAAAAGCGCGGATTGCCCGGGAGGTCCACGACGAGTTGGGCCAGATGCTGACGGTATTGAAGCTTGAAACTTCCATGTGTGAATTGGCCTACGCGCAACTCGACCCGGGCCTGCATGAGCGACTTAACAGCATGAAGCGCCTGATTGCTCAGTTGTTCCAGCTGGTGCGGGACGTGGCGACGGCGTTGCGCCCGCCAATCCTGGATGCTGGCATCGCCTCGGCCATCGAATGGCAGGCCCGGCGCTTCGAGGCGCGAACGCAGATTCCTTGCCTGGTGCAGGTGCCGGACAACCTGCCGCCCCTGAGCGACGCCAAGGCCATCGGTCTGTTTCGGATTCTCCAGGAGGCACTGACCAACGTGATGCGCCATGCCCAGGCGCATACTGTGGAGTTGACGCTGGTTCAGCAAGGCGCTGATTTATGTCTGGCTGTCAGTGACGACGGTGTAGGATTTATTGCCGATACGAGCCGGCCAACGTCCTTTGGCTTGGTCGGCATGCGTGAACGGGTACTGATCATGGGTGGACAGTTGACCCTGGAAAGCGAGCCGGGGGAGGGCACCACCCTGTCGGTGCGGGTGCCGTTGAATGAGGCCTGATGGTTTGGGTTGCCTGGGCTGACGCTATCGCGAGCCAGCTCGCGATGAGATCCTGAATCTGGAGAGTAATGTGATCCGTGTACTGGTAGCCGAAGACCACACCATCGTCCGCGAAGGCATCAAGCAGTTGATTGGCCTGGCCAAGGATCTGCTGGTGGTGGGAGAGGCGAGCAATGGCGAACAGTTGCTCGAGACCTTGCGCCAGGTGCCCTGCGAAGTGGTGCTGCTGGATATCTCCATGCCGGGCGTCAACGGCCTCGAGGCGATCCCGCGGATCCGTGCGTTGAACAATCCGCCGGCCATCCTGGTGCTGTCGATGCATGACGAGGCGCAAATGGCCGCCCGTGCCCTGAAGGTCGGTGCCGCGGGCTACGCCACCAAGGACAGCGACCCGGCCCTGCTGCTCATGGCGATTCGCAAGGTCGCGGCCGGCGGGCGCTACATCGACCCGGACCTGGCCGACCGCATGGTCTTCGAAGTCGGCCTGACGGATACGCGACCGCTGCACTCGCTGCTGTCCGAGCGTGAATTCTCAGTCTTCGAACGCCTGGCCCAGGGCGCCAACGTCAACGACATCGCCCAGCAACTGGCCCTGAGCAGCAAGACCATCAGCACCCACAAGGCGCGGCTGATGCAGAAACTCAACATCACCTCATTGGCCGAGTTGGTGAAATATGCGATGGAGCATAAGTTGCTCTGAGCCCCACCGCAGTTTCCCCTTGTGGGAGCGGGCTTGCTCGCGAATGCGGTGCTTCAGTTACATCTGTATCGACTGTCCGCCGTATTCGCGAGCAAGCCCGCTCCCACAGGGTTTTGTGTCGGCATATCCATTTGCGACACACCCCGACAGCGCTTTTTGCCCCTGCTTGCCGCTTGCCGCTTAAAACGCGCCGCCGCACTTACCCAATCCCGCCATCCTTGTAGGGCGATCCCTACCCCGACTCTTCCATCCGGCTGAGGCGATTCTCTCCTGCGCCCCGATTTGCGCGGACCCCTGGGTCCACTAGGCTTGATTCACAAGCAGTCATCAAAACAAAAGGTGCGGGTATGAGCCAGGTCGATTCAAGCGCGGGGACCAGCGATGTGCTGGTCAGCTTTCGTGGTGTGCAGAAGAGCTACGACGGCGAGAACCTGATCGTCAAAGACCTCAACCTGGACATTCGCAAAGGCGAATTCCTGACCCTGCTCGGGCCTTCCGGCTCCGGCAAGACAACCAGCCTGATGATGCTCGCCGGGTTTGAAACCCCAACCGCCGGCGAGATCCTGCTGGCCGGGCGCTCGATCAACAATGTGCCGCCGCACAAGCGCGACATCGGCATGGTGTTTCAGAACTACGCCTTGTTCCCGCACATGACTGTCGCCGAGAACCTTGCTTTCCCGCTGACCGTGCGAGGCCTGAACAAGAGCGACGTGAGCGATCGGGTCAAGCGTGTCTTGAGCATGGTCCAGTTGGACAGCTTCGCCCAACGCTACCCGGCGCAGTTGTCCGGCGGCCAGCAACAACGGGTGGCCCTGGCCCGGGCGCTGGTGTTCGAGCCGCAGTTGGTGCTGATGGACGAACCCCTGGGGGCGCTGGACAAGCAATTGCGTGAACACATGCAGATGGAAATCAAGCACCTGCACCAGCGCCTTGGCGTGACCGTGGTCTACGTGACCCACGACCAGGGCGAAGCCTTGACCATGTCCGACCGTGTGGCGGTGTTCCACCAGGGCGAAATCCAGCAGATCGCTCCACCGCGCACCCTGTATGAAGAGCCGAAAAACACTTTCGTCGCCAACTTCATCGGTGAAAACAACCGTCTCAACGGTCGCCTGCACAGCCACACCGGCGATCGTTGTCTGGTGGAGCTGGCGCGCGGCGAGAAAGTCGAGGCCCTGGCGGTGAATGTCGGTCAGCCCGGCGAGCCGGTGACCCTGTCGATCCGTCCGGAGCGAGTGAGCCTCAACGGCGTCAGCGAACAATGTGTCAACCGCTTCTCAGGGAGGGTGGCGGAATTCATCTATCTGGGCGACCACGTCCGGGTTCGCCTGGAAGTCTGCGGCAAGAACGACTTCTTCGTGAAGCAACCGATTGCCGAGCTCGATCCTGCGCTCGCCGTCGGCGACGTGGTTCCGCTTGGCTGGCAAGTCGAGCATGTGCGTGCGCTCGATCCCCTTCTAGAGGCGAATTGATCGCCCACTGCTGTACCAACACCAACCCTGCACGTGGAGAGAACAATAAATGTTGAGATCCCTGAAGTTCACAGCCCTGACACTGGGCATGATGGGTGCGGCAAGCGCGATGGCGGCGGGCCCGGACCTGACCGTGGTGTCTTTCGGCGGGGCGAACAAGGCGGCTCAGGTCAAAGCCTTCTACGCACCGTGGGAAGCGGCCGGCAATGGCAAGATCGTGGCTGGCGAATACAACGGCGAAATGGCCAAGGTCAAGGCCATGGTCGACACCAAGAGCGTTTCCTGGGACTTGGTGGAAGTCGAGTCTCCGGAATTGTCCCGTGGTTGTGACGAAGACCTGTTCGAGCAACTGGACCCGGCTCTGTTCGGCAAGACCGAAGATTACGTCAAGGGCGCCATCCAGCCTTGCGGCGTAGGTTTCTTCGTGTGGTCGACCGTGCTGGCCTACAACGCCGACAAACTGAAGACCGCGCCGACCAGTTGGGCAGACTTCTGGGACACCAAGCAATTCCCGGGCAAGCGCGGCCTGCGCAAAGGTGCCAAGTACACCCTGGAATTCGCCCTGATGGCCGACGGCGTAGCGCCGAAAGACGTCTACAAAGTGCTGGCCGGCAAGGATGGCCAGGACCGTGCGTTCAAGAAGCTCGACGAGCTCAAGCCGAATATCCAGTGGTGGGAAGCCGGCGCCCAGCCGCCGCAATACCTGGCTTCCGGTGACGTGGTCATGAGTTCGGCCTACAACGGCCGGATCGCTGCGGTACAGAAAGAAAGCAACCTGAAAGTGGTGTGGAACGGCGGCATCTACGACTTCGACGCCTGGGCCATCCCGCGCGGCCTGGACAAGACCCGCGCCGAAGCGGCGAAGAAATTCATCGCCTTCTCGGTTGCACCGCAGCAGCAGAAGACCTACTCGGAAAACATCGCCTACGGCCCGGCCAATACCCAGGCTGTGCCGTTGCTGGCCAAGGATGTCCTGAAAGACATGCCGACCACCCCGGAAAACATCGCCAACCAGGTGCAGATCGACGTCAGCTTCTGGGCTGACAACGGTGAGCAACTGGAGCAGCGCTTCAACTCCTGGGCGGCCAAATAACCGCTGACATGGATCGTTCCCACGCTCTGCGTGGGAATGCCGCCCAGGACGCTCCGCGTCCTCTGTGACGCAGAGCGTCACTGGATGCATGCCCACGCAGAGCGTGGGAACGATCAGTTCAGCGAGCACGGTTTTAAAAGAACAGAGGCGGCCCACCGCCCCTGTAACGATAAAAAGATTTGCGGAGTTCGCCATGGCCATCGCCGTTCCACTGAACGCGGGCACCAGCCCCACCCTCAAGCAACGGCTCAAGCGCGCCGAGCGGGTCAACCGCTGGAAGGCCCAGGCCTTGATTGCGCCGCTGGTGCTGTTTCTGTTGCTGGTGTTCCTGGTGCCGATCGTGGCGCTGCTGTTCAAAAGCGTCAGCAACCCGGAAGTGGTGGGCGCCATGCCTCGCACGGTCGCTGCCGTCGCGGCCTGGGACGGACGCGGTTTGCCGGGCGAGCCGGTGTACAAGGCTGCCAGTGAAGACCTGGCCGAAGCCCGCAAGAATCAGACCCTGGGCGACTTGTCCAAGCGCCTGAACATGGAGCTGGCCGGCTATCGCAGCCTGCTGACCAAGACTGCTCGGGCGTTGCCGTTTGCCACCGAGCCGGCTTCCTATAAAGAAGCCATGGAAAACCTCGATGAGCGTTGGGGTGACCCGGCGTACTGGCAGGTGGTTCGCCGCAACACCAGCAACGTCACCCCGTATTACCTGCTGGCGGCTGTCGACCATCGCATCGATGACCTGGGGGAACTGGCCCCGGCGACTCCCGACCAGGCGATTTACCTGGATATTTTCACCCGTACGTTCTGGATGGGCCTGGTCATCACCGCGATCTGCCTGGTGCTGGCCTATCCGCTGGCCTACCTGCTGGCAAACCTGCCGTCGCGCCAAAGCAACCTGTTGATGATCCTCGTGTTGCTACCGTTCTGGACCTCGATCCTGGTGCGAGTCGCAGCGTGGATCGTGCTGCTGCAGTCGGGCGGCCTGATCAACAGTGGCCTGATGGCCATGGGCATCATCGATAAGCCCCTGGAGTTGGTGTTCAACCGCACCGGAGTCTATATCTCCATGGTCCATATCCTGCTGCCATTCATGATCCTGCCGATCTACAGCGTGATGAAGGGCATCTCGCCCACCTACATGCGGGCGGCGATTTCCCTGGGCTGCCATCCGTTCGCCAGTTTCTGGCGGGTGTATTTCCCGCAGACCTATGCCGGTGTCGGCGCCGGTTGCCTGTTGGTGTTCATTCTTGCCATCGGCTACTACATCACGCCGGCGCTGCTGGGCAGCCCGAACGACCAGATGGTCAGCTATTTCGTCGCGTTCTACACCAACACCAGTATCAACTGGGGCATGGCCACGGCGCTCGGCGGGCTGCTGTTGCTGGCGACCGTCGTGCTTTACCTGATTTACAACCGGCTGGTGGGCGCCAGTCGCCTGCGCCTGAGCTAAGGGGAGATCGAAATGCTGAGTCCTTACATGTCTCCCGTCGAACGGGTGTGGTTCTACACCTTGCGCACGCTCTGCGGGCTGATCCTGTTGTTCCTGATCCTGCCGGTGCTGGTGATCATTCCGCTGTCGTTCAACTCCGGCAGTTTCCTGGTGTACCCGTTGCAAGGTTTCTCGCTGCAGTGGTACCACGATTTCTTCGCCTCGGCCGAATGGATGCGGGCGCTGAAAAACAGCATCATCGTGGCGCCGGCGGCGACGTTGCTGGCGATGATCTTTGGCACGCTGGCGGCCATCGGGCTGACCCGTGGTGACTTCCCGGGCAAGGCGCTGGTGATGGCCCTGGTGATTTCGCCCATGGTGGTGCCGGTGGTAATCATCGGTGTGGCCAGCTATCTGTTCTTCGCACCGCTGGGGTTGGGCAACAGTTTCCTCTCGCTGATCGTGGTCCATGCCGTACTGGGTGTACCGTTCGTCATCATCACGGTGTCGGCGACCTTGCAGGGGTTCAATCACAACCTGGTCCGCGCCGCCGCCAGCCTCGGGGCTTCGCCCCTGACGGCGTTTCGTCGGGTTACCCTGCCGTTGATCGCCCCGGGCGTGATCTCCGGGGCCCTGTTCGCTTTCGCGACGTCGTTCGATGAAGTGGTGGTGACCCTGTTCCTGGCCGGTCCCGAGCAGGCAACGTTACCCCGGCAGATGTTCAGCGGCATTCGCGAAAACCTCAGCCCCACCATCGCCGCGGCGGCGACGCTGCTGATTGCCTTCTCGGTGATCCTGCTGCTGACCCTGGAGTGGTTGCGTGGGCGTAGCGAGAAGTTGCGCACGGCCCAGGTATAACGTCTTACATGGATCCAGTGTGGGAGCGGGCTTGCTCGCGAATGCGGTGTGCCAGTCGACATAAATGTTGAATGTGCCGCCGTATTCGCGAGCAAGCCCGCTCCCACAATGGGGTTGCGGTGTATTCATAAGCTGAATAGCAGACAACCCCCAATACCGAGCTATTCTTGTGCCAGCCCACACTCGAACAAGAGGCCGCGCACATGAGTCTTTCCTCATTCAAGATCGCCCATAAACTGATCACCGGTGCCGCTGCCATCGAGCAACTGGCCGCCGAGTTGACGCGCCTGGACGTCGACAACCCGCTGATCGTGACCGATGCGGCGTTGGTCCAGTCCGGCACCGTGGAGCTGGCCCTGCAACATCTGGGCGGACGCGACTACGAGATTTTCGACCGGGTCATGCCGGACCCGGAAATCGCTATCGTCGAGGATTGCATGCAAGCCTACCGCGACGGTGGTCATGATGGCCTGATCGGCTTGGGCGGCGGCAGTGCCATCGACATCGCCAAGTGCGTGGGCGTCTATGCCGGGTACCACGGTGAGTTGCAAGATATGTTCGGCGTCGATCAGGTGCCGCGCAAAGGCCCGCCCATGATTGCCATCCCCACCACAGCCGGTACCGGTTCGGAAGTCACCAACGTGGCGATCCTCTCCGACAAGGCCGCGCAACTGAAAAAAGGCATCGTCAGCGATTTTCTGTTGCCGGACGTGGCGCTGGTCAGCCCACAGATGACCCTCACGTGCCCCCGTGGCGTAACGGCGTCCAGTGGTGTCGACGCGCTGGTCCATGCCATCGAGGCCTACCTGTCGCTCAATGCGTCGCCGATCACCGACGCCCTGGCTATCGGTGCAGTCAAGCTGATCAGTCGGGCGTTGCCCAAGGCCTATGCCAACCCCGCCCATCTGCAGGCCCGTGAGGACATGGCCACGGCCAGCCTGATGGCCGGCATGGCCTTCGGCAATGCCGGGGTTGGCGCGGTGCACGCGCTGGCCTATCCATTAGGTGGGCGCTTTCACGTTTCTCACGGCGTCGCCAATGCATTGTTACTGCCGTACGTCATGGCGTGGAACAAAATGGCGTGCGTCGAGCGCATGCGTGACATCGCCGAAGCCATGGGTATCAGGACTGGCCACCTGAGCGATATGGAGGCCGCCGACGAAGCCGTGGAAGCCATGGTTGCCTTGTGCGCCGCCGTGGAAATCCCCCAGGGCCTGAGTAGCCTGGGCGTGACCGAGGACGTGATTCCCTCCATGGCCCTGGAGGCCGTGGGGATCGAGCGGTTGATGCGCAACAACCCACGCAAGCTGACCGCCAGCGACATCGAGAAGATCTACCGCGCGGCGTATTGATCGACGGTCACGGTGGGCGCGCCAAATCTTGAGGTATACAATGCGCGCCATCGTGATTTCGCTCAAAACAGGTGCGTCATGCAGCCCTTCGCTATTGCTCCGTCGATTCTCTCCGCCGACTTCGCCCGCCTGGGTGAGGAAGTGGACAACGTTCTGGCCGCCGGGGCCGACATCGTGCACTTCGATGTCATGGACAACCACTACGTACCCAACCTGACCATCGGCCCGATGGTCTGCGCGGCGCTGCGCAAGTACGGCATCACCGCGCCGATCGACGCGCACCTGATGGTCAGCCCGGTGGACCGCATCGTCGGTGACTTCATCGAAGCCGGTGCCACCTACATTACCTTCCACCCTGAAGCCACGCTGCACATCGACCGCTCCCTGCAGTTGATCCGCGAGGGCGGTTGCAAGGCCGGCCTGGTGTTCAACCCGGCGACGCCCCTGGACGTGCTCAAGTACGTGATGGACAAGGTCGACATGATCCTGCTGATGAGCGTCAACCCTGGCTTCGGCGGCCAGAAGTTCATCCCGGGCACCCTCGACAAGTTGCGCGAAGCCCGGGCACTGATCGATGCCTCGGGGCGTGACATCCGCCTGGAAATCGACGGCGGCGTGAACGTGAACAATATCCGTGAAATCGCCGCGGCCGGCGCCGACACGTTCGTCGCGGGCTCGGCGATCTTCAACGCCCCCGACTACAACGAGGTGATTGCAAAAATGCGCGCCGAACTGGCCCTGGCGCGCCCATGAGCGGCTTCGAGCAGTTGTTCCCCGGCAGCTTGCCGCGTCTGGTGATGTTCGACCTCGATGGCACATTGGTCGATTCGGTTCCGGACCTTGCGGCGGCCGTGGACAGCATGCTGCTCAAGCTCGGGCGTCCGTCCGCCGGCATTGATTCGGTGCGTCACTGGGTGGGCAACGGTGCGCCCATGCTGGTACGCCGGGCCCTGGCCAATCACATCGATGCCCAGGGCGTCGATGACGCCGAGGCCGAGCGGGCGCTGGAGCTGTTCAACGAAGCCTACGAAGGCAACCACGAGCTGACGGTGGTCTACCCCGGCGTACGCTCCACGCTCAAGTGGCTGAAGAAGCAGGGCGTGGAAATGGCCCTGATCACCAACAAGCCGGAACGCTTCGTTGCGCCGCTGCTGGACCAGATGAAAATCGGCCGCTATTTCCGCTGGATCATCGGCGGCGATACCTTGCCACAGAAAAAACCTGACCCGGCCGCGCTGTTCTTCGTGATGAAAATGGCCAACATCCCGGCCTCCCAATCCTTGTTCGTCGGCGACTCGCGTAGCGATGTGCTGGCGGCCAAGGCGGCAGGGGTCAAATGCGTGGCGCTGAGTTACGGCTACAACCACGGCCGGCCCATCGCCGAAGAGTTTCCGACGCTGGTGATCGATGATTTGCGCCTGTTAATTCCCGGTTGCCTGGACCCGGCCGCTGAGATAACGTTGCCCGACGCTGTTCAATCCTCTTCTGGAAACGCCATCGTGGTGGTCACTCGCAAACTCTGGATGAAAGTCATGAAGGCCCTGGCCCGCTGGCGTTGGCGCGCCTGATGTGATCCTGGCCGGTTATCCGGCGCGTTTGCATACCTGACTGTCAGCTCCTCTTGCCACGAGGCACCCCATGATCCGCGAAGAATTCCTGCGTCTAGCCGCTGCCGGCTACAACCGCATCCCCCTTGCCTGCGAAACCCTGGCCGACTTCGACACGCCGCTGTCGATCTACCTCAAGCTGGCCGACCAGCCCAACTCCTACCTGCTCGAATCGGTACAGGGCGGGGAAAAATGGGGCCGTTATTCCATCATCGGCCTGCCGTGCCGTACGGTGCTGCGGGTCCATGACCATCGCATCAGCGTGACCCATGACGGCGTCGAAATCGAAAGCCTCGACGTCGAAGACCCGCTGGCATTCGTCGAAACCTTCAAGGCCCGCTACAACGTGCCGACCATTCCTGGCTTGCCGCGCTTCAACGGTGGCCTGGTGGGGTATTTTGGCTACGACTGCGTGCGCTACGTGGAAAAACGCCTGGGCACCTGCCCGAACCCCGATCCCCTGGGCGTGCCGGATATCTTGCTGATGGTCTCCGACGCCGTCGTGGTCTTCGATAACCTCGCCGGCAAGATGCACGCCATCGTCCTGGCCGACCCGTCCCGGGAAGATGCCTACGAGCAAGGTCAGAAAAGCCTGCAGGCGCTGTTGGAAAAACTCCGTCAGCCGATCACGCCGCGTCCGGGCCTGGACTTCAGCAAGCAGTCGGCGGCCGACCCGGTGTTCCGTTCCAGTTTCACCCAGGACGATTACGAGCGCGCCGTCGATACCATCAAGGAATACATCCTCGCCGGCGACTGCATGCAGGTGGTGCCGTCGCAACGGATGTCCATTGATTTCAAAGCCGCGCCCATCGATCTCTACCGGGCGCTGCGCTGCTTCAACCCGACGCCCTACATGTATTTCTTCAACTTCGGCGACTTCCACGTCGTCGGCAGTTCGCCCGAAGTGCTGGTGCGGGTCGAAGACAACCTGATCACCGTGCGACCGATCGCCGGCACTCGCCCTCGTGGCGCCACGGAGGAGGCCGACCAGGCGCTGGAAGAAGACCTGCTGTCGGACGACAAGGAAATCGCCGAGCACCTGATGCTGATCGACCTGGGGCGCAACGATACCGGGCGGGTCTCGGAAATTGGTTCGGTGAAACTCACCGAGAAGATGGTCATCGAGCGCTATTCCAACGTGATGCACATCGTCTCCAACGTCACCGGCCAATTGAAGGCCGGGCTGACGGCCATGGATGCCTTGCGGGCGATCCTGCCGGCGGGCACCTTGTCCGGCGCGCCAAAAATCCGGGCAATGGAAATCATCGACGAACTGGAGCCGGTCAAGCGGGGGGTGTACGGCGGGGCCGTGGGTTATTTCGCCTGGAACGGCAACATGGACACCGCCATTGCCATCCGCACCGCGGTCATCAAGAACGGCGAACTGCATGTGCAGGCCGGCGGCGGCATCGTCGCCGACTCGGTGCCGGCATTGGAATGGGAAGAAACCCTGAACAAACGCCGGGCGATGTTCCGCGCCGTGGCACTGGCCGAGCAGACCTCGAACGACTGAGGGCCTCCAACAACTGTGGCGAGGGAGCACGCCCCCGCTAGGTTGTAGGAGCTGCCGAAGGCTGCGATCTTTTGATCTTTCGCTTGAGACTCAAGCGTTTGGAGAAAGATCGCAGCCTCGTTGCACTCGACAGCTCCTACGGCCCAGCGGGGCAAGCTCCCTTGCCACAGGTCTTTCAGGCAGCTTGATCAGAAGTCCAGGCTGACGCCCAGGCTCACCCCTTGCTGGGTCAGGTCATCATCCTTGCGCAATGTATAACCGCCCCGCAGCGCCAAGTCGTTGGTCAACTTGTGGCTGACCCCCAGGCTCAGGCGGTTCAGGTGGCTCTGTGGCGTGTAGCCTTCCAGGGTGAAGTCGTTGGCTGGCAGGCTGTTGAGGGCGATGTTGACCTTTTGCGTGTCGTCTTCGTACTCGCGCTCGTGGGCATATTCGCCAAACACCTGGGTCTGCCGGGTGATGTTGTATTTGCCCTGCAAGCCAATGCCCAGGCGTTTCGAGTCGCGGGTCTGGTCATCGAAGGTCAGGGCCGTGGAGCGGTTGCTCTTTTCCGAGTAGCCATCGACTTCCACCTTCGCATAGTCAGCGCTGATAAACGGCGAGAGGTGCCATTCGCTGCCCGGCTGGGCAATGTCGTAGCCCACCCGCGTGCTGAATGCCCAGAGATGGCCGTCGGTGTCGCCTTTCTCTTGCGCTTCGTTGACGCCCAGGTCGAACTTGCGTTCCAGGCTGTCGTAGTCGAGCTTGCCGCCAGTCAGTGCCGCATCGGCCCACCAGCGGTTTTGCTGGAACTGGGCGAAGGCGGTGGCCAGGTAGCTGTTGAGCTTGTACTTCGAGTCGTCGTGGCCTGCTTCCATGTCCTGGCGGTAGAGACCGGCGGCGACACCTATGCGCCAAGCCTCGTTGAGGCGATAGCTGCCGCCGACGTTGAGGCTGTAGCCGCTGCCGTCGGCGCTGGCGCCGCTGCCCTGGCTGTCCATGTCCAAGTGCTGGCCGCCACCTGCCACGATGGCTCTCCACTGGCCGACCGCCTGCCAGTCCTCCCAGTCCGATTGCCACTGGCTGCGCAACTCATCCTGGTGGGCACGCAGGGTCGAGTGGGCCATTTCCGGCAGCAACGTCAGTTCCCAGGGCGCCGCGAGCAGGGAATAGGCGTAGTCGGCGATCAACTTTTGCCCGGTTTCGGTTGGATGGACCGCGTCGTTGTAGATCAGCTTGCTGGGATCCGGCGTGGCACTGTTGATGCCATAGGTGGCGTTTTCCGTGCAGCCGTTGCCGCTGAAGCAGGTAGCGGTCAGGTTCTCCCCGGTGGCGAGGCCGAATCTTGCCGGATCGGCGAAGCTTTCCTTCAGCAAAAGCGGAATGTTCAGTGGAATGATTTCAGCGTCGATGCCTTGCAGGCGTGTGATCAGTTGTTGGTTGAACTGATTGCCCAACTGCGAAAAGGTGTCCTGCAAGGGGCCGCCGTTGAGGGCCGGCGTCAGGCCCAGGTCGGGCAACAGCCAGACCATCACATAGCGGGCACCGGCCGTTTGCAACACCTGGACACTGTCGGCCAGGCGGTCCGCGGCGGCGTTCGCTTGCGCGGTATTCAATACCCGGCCTTGAAGGAAGTCGTTACCGCCACCGGAAAGGTAATACAGCGCATTCGGATCGGCCCGCAGGCCATTGGACTGCAGGTAGCCGGGACGGCTGCGCTCGCCGGTGTCGGATACACCGGTGATCGATTCGAGGATCTGGTCGGTACGATAACCGCCCACCGCCCAGTTATTGCCGTCTGCCAGCCCTTGGTCGGCGCGGACCGCCGAGGTGGAGGCGGCGGTCTCGTCGGCGGAATAGCCCAGGCGCCCGCCGAGCAGTTGGGTGGAGTTGGCCGAATAGGCTTCACCGCTGCCGTCCGTGTAGATCGGACCGGTTCGGTTGGTATAGCGCTCGGTCGAGCCGGGTGGGCCATTCGGGTCGGCGAACTGGCCTGCGTCGTTGAGGCTGTCGCCGAACACAATGAATTTGGAGTACGGGTTGGGGGCGGCGCTCGCCTGGGCGCAGGCCATCGCCAGCAGGCAACCGGCAATCGGTACGAACAACGTCTTTTTGATCATGGGAAAATCCGTTTTTATTTTTTTGTTGTTAGAAAACGAAACGACAGTACCAAAAACTTTCGGCATTTTGCCATCTATCCGGAACGTCGCGATTGTTTCAAAGCCCTTCGGGAACGGTCATATTGCGTGCTCCGCCCAGCTAAGCTACTGTGCCGGAACGTATGAACGAGACTTCCCCTGTGTCGATTGCCAGCAAACTTCTGGATCAAATGATCAAGGCACACGCCCGTTGGCGTTGGCGCGCCTGAACATTCTCCGCCGGCTTCGCCGGACCTGTACCGATTTGCCTTCTTTACCCGCTGTAGAACCGCTTCGCCGGGGCATCAACCGCCTCGCCAAGCGCAGCAGCGTGCGGGTCACTCTCTGAAGGCTGTGTTTAAAGTCAGTGAATTCAATAGGTTGCTTAGCCATGTTGCTGATGATCGATAACTACGACTCTTTTACCTACAACGTTGTGCAATACCTTGGCGAGCTGGGCTCCGAGGTCAAGGTCGTGCGCAACGACGAACTGACCATCGCCGAAATCGAAGCCCTCAAGCCTGAGCGCATCGTGGTTTCCCCCGGGCCATGCACGCCGACCGAAGCGGGCATTTCCATCGATGCCATCAAGTATTTCGCCGGCAAGCTGCCGATCCTGGGCGTCTGCCTGGGGCATCAGTCGATCGGCCAAGCGTTCGGTGGCGATGTCGTGCGTGCGCGACAAGTCATGCACGGTAAGACTAGCCCGGTATTCCACGAGGACAAGGGCGTGTTCGAGGGACTGAATCGTCCGCTTACCGTAACCCGCTACCACTCTTTGATCGTCAAGCGCGAAACGCTGCCTGATTGCCTGGAGTTGACGGCCTGGACCCAGCTTGAAGACGGTTCGGTCGATGAAATCATGGGGCTGCGCCACAAGACATTGAACATCGAGGGTGTGCAATTTCATCCCGAGTCTATTCTCACCGAGCAGGGCCACGAGCTGTTCGCCAACTTCCTCAAACAAACCGGCGGCACGCGCTAAGGACTTTTCATGGATATCAAGACAGCCCTGAGCCGTATCGTCGGCCATCTCGACCTGAGCACCGACGAGATGCGCGACGTGATGCGCGAGATCATGACCGGCCAATGCACGGATGCGCAGATCGGTGCGTTCATGATGGCCATGCGCATGAAGAGCGAGAGCATCGATGAAATCGTCGGCGCCGTGTCGGTGATGCGCGAACTGGCGGACAAGGTCGAACTCAAGACGCTGGACGGTGTGGTCGATGTGGTCGGCACCGGTGGTGATGGCGCCAATATCTTCAACGTTTCCACCGCCTCGTCGTTTGTGGTCGCGGCGGCCGGGTGCACCGTTGCCAAGCATGGCAACCGCGCGGTCTCAGGCAAGAGCGGCAGTGCCGATTTGCTGGAGGCCGCCGGCATCTACCTGAATCTGACGCCGATTCAAGTGGCGCGTTGCATCGACAATGTCGGCATTGGTTTCATGTTTGCCCAGACCCATCACCGTGCCATGAAACACGCCGCCGTGCCGCGCCGTGACCTGGGCCTGCGTACGCTGTTCAACATGCTCGGCCCGCTTACGAATCCGGCCGGCGTGAAGCATCAAGTGGTTGGGGTGTTCAGCCAGGCGTTGTGCCGGCCATTGGCCGAAGTCCTGCAGCGCCTGGGCAGCAAACACGTGCTGGTGGTTCATTCGAAGGATGGCCTGGATGAATTCAGCCTGGCGGCGCCCACATTCGTGGCCGAACTAAAAAATGATCAGATCAGCGAGTATTGGGTCGAACCTGAAGACCTCGGCATGAAAAGCCAGAGCTTGCATGGCCTGGCGGTCGATGGCCCGGCCCAGTCGCTGGAGCTGATCCGCGATGCCCTGGGGCGCCGCAAGACCGAGAATGGCCAGAAAGCCGCCGAGATGATCGTGCTCAATGCCGGTGCTGCGTTGTACGCCGCCGACCACGCCAGCAGCCTCAAGCAAGGCGTGGAACTGGCCCATGACGCACTGCACACTGGCCTGGCCAGGGAGAAACTCGAAGAGTTGGGTGCATTTACCGCCGTATTCAAAGTGGAGAACGAAGGATGAGCGTGCCAACGGTTCTGGAAAACATCCTGGCTCGCAAGGCCCAGGAAGTGGCTGAGCGCCGCGCGCGTGTCAGTCTGGCCGAGCTGGAAAACCTGGCGCGTTCAGCGGATGCGCCGCGCGGTTTTGCCAAGGCGCTGATCGATCAGGCCAAGAAAAAACAGCCGGCGGTCATTGCCGAAATCAAGAAGGCCTCTCCCAGCAAAGGCGTGATTCGTGAACACTTCGTTCCGGCCGACATCGCACGGAGCTATGAGAAAGGCGGTGCGACGTGCCTCTCGGTGCTGACCGACGTCGACTTTTTCCAAGGGGCCGATGACTACCTGAAGCAGGCGCGGGCGGCGTGCAAGTTGCCGGTGATCCGCAAGGATTTCATGATCGACCCGTACCAGATCGTCGAGGCGCGTGCGCTGGGCGCCGATTGCGTGCTGTTGATCGTCTCTGCCCTGGATGACGTGAAAATGGCCGAACTGGCGGCCGTGGCCAAGAGTGTCGGGCTGGATGTCCTGGTGGAAGTCCATGATGGCGACGAGTTGGAGCGAGCCCTGAAAACCCTCGATACCAAACTGGTCGGCGTAAACAACCGCAACCTGCACACGTTTGAAGTCAGCCTGGAAACCACCCTGGACCTGTTGCCTCGCATCCCGCGTGATCGCTTGGTCATCACCGAAAGCGGAATCCTCAACCGGGCCGATGTCGAGTTGATGGAAGTCAGCGACGTGTACTCGTTCCTGGTGGGCGAGGCGTTCATGCGGGCCGAGAACCCGGGTACTGAACTGCAGCGACTGTTCTTTCCTGAACGAGGCCTGCCGGTGAGCGGCTCGACGCTGGACTGATCCATGTCGCCTGTGATTTCCCTTACCGTCGAAGCTGGCCTGCAAGCCGAACAGGATCTGTTGGCCAGTATCTGCGCGGGCGACGCCGAGTTCGGCCTGCTGTTCTGGCAGCCCAATGACCGCGCGCTGGTCATGCCGCGCCGCTTGAGTCGGCTGCCGGGGTTTGAACACGCCAGTGAAGTATCGGCCGCCCAAGGCTGGCCAGTCCTGCTGCGTGAAACCGGTGGTGAGCCGGTGCCGCAATCGGCCGCTACCGTCAATATCGCCCTGGTCTACGCGCCACCGCGCAGCGAAGGCGACCACGGCCGCATCGAAACCGGATATCGCCGGTTGTGCGACCCTATCTGCCAATTGTTGGATGAATTGGGCGGGGTGGCTTCGCTGGGAGAAGTGGACGGGGCTTTTTGCGACGGGCGCTTCAACGTCAACCTCGACGGCCGGAAAATGGTCGGCACCGCTCAGCGCTGGCGCCAAAGCAAGGGGGGGCAACGTCCGGTGGGTCTGGTGCATGGCGCGCTTTTGCTGGAGAACGAGCGCGAGTCCATGGTCGCGGCAGTCAATCGCTTCAATGAGGCCTGTGGCCTGGAGCAGCGAGTGCGTGCAGAGAGCCACATTGCCTTGCGTGAAAAATTCCCGGCGCCTCACGCACTGGAGCGACTCGAGGCGCTGTACCGGGAATTACAGACCCAACTGCTGGGGGCTTAACGCGTTCCGAACACCACCATGGTCTTGCCTTTGACGTTGACCAGGTTGCGCTCTTCCAGGTCCTTGAGTACGCGACCGACCATTTCACGCGAGCAACCGACAATCCGGCCAATCTCCTGGCGGGTCACCTTGATCTGCATGCCGTCCGGGTGGGTCATGGCATCGGGCTGCTTGCACAGCTCCAACAGACAACGTGCGACACGTCCGGTGACGTCGAAAAATGCGAGATCGCCGACCTTGCGGGTGGTATTGCGCAGGCGCTGTGCGATTTGTCCGCTGAGGACGTAAAGAATGTCCGGGTCTTGCAGGGACAGTTCTCGGAATTTGGCGTAGCTGATTTCCGCAACTTCACATTCAATCTTGGTTCGCACCCAGGCACTGCGTTCCTGTTCCTTGCCCGCCTGTTCGAACAAGCCCAGCTCACCGAAAAAATCTCCGGAATTGAGGTAGGCGATGATCATTTCCCGACCGTCATCATCTTCTATCAGGATAGTGACCGAGCCCTTGATGATGAAAAACAGCGTCTCGGAACGATCTCCCGCACAAATGATGTTGTGCTTGGCTGGGTAGCGGCGGCGCTGGCAATGCATCAAAAGCTTGTCGAGATTCTTGATCTTGAACGTGGGAGTAATGGCAACCATGGTTGTATCCCGAAAGACTGCGCGGTGTGGTGGTTTGGTTTTTTTTATGAAGGCGAATAGCTATCGCTAAAAGCTGGCCATACGCCAGCGAGTTGGCGCCAGCTTAACAGAGGCGTCCTTAATAGATTTGAGAATTTACCTACAGGCCGACAGGACGGGGCTCCTAAGACGAAGAGCGGTCATGGCGAAGCGCTGTGCTAAGCTGGCGACCCTTTTTTAACAGTGGAGTCTTGGCGATGAAGGCACGCATCCAATGGGCTGGCGAAGCCATGTTCCTCGGTGAGTCAGGCAGTGGTCATGTGGTCGTCATGGACGGCCCGCCAGAGGCCGGTGGTCGGAACCTGGGTGTTCGGCCGATGGAAATGCTCCTGTTGGGCGTCGGCGGGTGCAGCAATTTCGACGTGGTCAGCATTCTTAAAAAGTCCCGCCAGGCCGTCGAAAGCTGCGAAGCGTTCCTGGAAGCGGAGCGTGCCACCGAAGATCCAAAAGTATTTACCAAGATCCACATGCATTTCGTGGTGAAGGGGCGAGCCCTGAAGGAAGCCCAGGTCAAGCGGGCCATTGAGCTGTCCGCCGAGAAATACTGCTCGGCTTCGATCATGCTCGGCGCCGCCGGCGTCGAAATCACCCACGATTATGAAATCATCGAATTGGGTTGAATCGATCTCGATGGCGAAGCCCGCAACTTGCCGCGTTGAAATCCTGAGCTATTGAAAAAGGCGACTACCGCTGGAAGTCGCCTTTTTCATTGGTGTTGCAATGGCGTCAAATTCGATAAGTGCTCTTGGTCATGACCTTGGCCAGCAGGCTCATGCCGAACTTCACCGGCGCCGGAAAACGGAAGCCGCCGGCGTCAAGCGCACTTTCGGCATGGTGTTCTTCATCCACGCGCATCTGCTCGAGGATCGCCCGGGACTTTTCATCCTCGGCCGGCAGTTGCTCCAGGTGTTCGTTCAAGTGCTTGCACACCTGATGCTCGGTCGCGGCAACGAAGCCGAGGCTGACTTTATCGCTGATCAGGCCGGCGACGGCGCCGATCCCGAATGACATCCCATAGAACAGCGGGTTCAGGATGCTGGTGTGGCTGCCCAACTGGCGAATTCGTTGTTCACACCAGACCAGATGGTCGATTTCTTCCTCGGCGGCGTGTTCCATTGCCTCACGCACCTGGGGCAGCTTCGCTGTCAGCGCCTGGCCCTGATACAGCGCCTGGGCACAGACTTCGCCGGTGTGGTTGATACGCATCAGTCCGGCGACGTGGCGGGTTTGCTCGTCACTCAGTTGCGCGTCCGGCTGCACGATAGCCGGTGATGGGCGGTACGGCTGGCCACTGAAGGGCAGCAGCGTGCGCATCGCGGTATCGGCTTGCAGCAACAGACGGTCAATCGGCGAGTAGTGACGTTGGGTAGTCATGCTTACCTCCGGGAAAAATCACAGCGGCCAGTTTAACCCAATCGGCCGCCGAAGATTTGCGTTGGGTCAGGGGTATCAGCCCGGCGGCCAGTGCATCTGGCGCTGACCCAGCACATGCATATGAATGTGATAGACCGTCTGCCCACCCAGTTCATTGCAATTCATCACCACGCGAAAACCTTCTTCACAGCCCAACTCCAGCGCCAGGCGCTGGGCAGTGAACAGAATGTGCCCGGCCAGGCCCTTGTCTTCTTCGGTGAGGTCATTGAGCGTACGGATCGGTTTTTTCGGAATGACCAAAAAATGCACGGGTGCCTGCGGGGCGATGTCGTGGAAGGCCAGTACCTGGTCATCCTCGTAGATGATCTTTGCCGGGATTTCCCGGTTGATGATCTTGGTAAACAGGGTATCCACAGCTGTTTTCTCCATTGGGTTCGTCGAGGTCCGATGTCATGAAGGCTCCGGTTGAGGCGCCTGGTTGTTCAACGTGAAGGGATCAGCGCGGGCAATAAGCCTTGTTGATCATGCCGGCGATGCTCCGCACCAGCCATCGCGACCCCAATCGTGGCAGTGCGGCCAGCCAGCGATTGCGGCGTCCGGGAATGATGATGGCGCGGTTCTTGTCCAGTGCGCGTACGGCGTACAGGGCAACTTCCTCCGGGCTCATCAGCCACTTGCTGTCGATGAGTTTCTGTTCGTCCATCTGCGCCCTGGCGAAAAAGCCGGTCCGGGTCGGGCCAGGGCAAAGCACCGAGACCTTGATCGCGCATTTTTTCAGTTCAACTCGCAGGGCTTCGGAGAAGTGCAGTACATAGGCCTTGCTGGCGTAGTAAGTACTCATCCAGGGGCCGGGTTGGAATGCGGCGATCGAGGCAACGTTGAGGATCTGCCCGCCGCCGAGCAGCGCCATGCTATTACCGATGGCGTGACAAAGCCGTGTCAGGGCGAGGATGTTGACTTCGATCAGGTCCTGCTCGGTCATCCAGTCCTGGCCCAGGAACGGCCCGCTGGTGCCGATGCCGGCACAATTGACAAGCAGATCGATCTGCCGCTCGCCTTCCTCCAGTTCCAGCAGAAAGCCTGAAAGCCTCAGCGGTTCGCCCAGGTCACAGGCCCGGAACAATACTTCCACGCCAAACCGCTGAGTCAGTTCGATTGCAATACTTTCCAGCCGATCACGCTGTCGAGCCACCAATATCAGATTGCGGCCGCGCCGGGCCAGCGCTTCGGCCATGGCCAGGCCGATACCGCTGGAAGCGCCGGTGATCAGTGCGTAACGGGTCATGCAGTTCTCCATCGCAACAGCCCGCCGCCAGTCGACTGGGCTGTCACCGGCATGAAGCGTGCTTATTGTTCCTCTTCTTCATAGTCTACAGAAGGTGAAGCGGGCTCGGCTGCTTCGACGGCGGGTTCTTCAGAGGCTTCATTGCTGTATTCACTGCTTTCATAGCTGCTCAGGCTGCTGCTGTCGTAGTCCTCCTGAAGGGCCCCGAAGATGCCGGCAAAGGTGGCCATGAAAATCAGGACGATCATCACCAGCCAGAGCGAGGCCAGCAATTTGACCGCTGTGGTATTGCGCGGCGGCGGAGGACCGTACTGGTTTGCGCCGGTATTGCCCGGAGCGATGATGAGGATGAAGGGGAAGATGCTGCCCACGAATGGAACCAGGTTGATCAGCCACAGCCACCCCGACCAGCCGAGATCATGCAGGCGCTGGACGTTGAACTGGATGCTCACGAAGGCAAAGGCAAGGACGACGACTGCGGCGAGCAGGCCGCCGACGATGAGGCCCGCGACCGAGTCGGAAGCCAGCAGCCAGGCCGTGGACAGCCAGAAGCCTATGCCGACCAAGGGCAGTAGGGCCAGGGTCAATACCATGGTCCAGGCCAGGTAGCGTAGACGGCCGATACGCCCGTCGAAGCTGAAGGGCTTGAGTGTGCCGTACTCGGCAAGCGCTTCACCGACTTCCGCGCGGGGAGGCGCGTATGGCGAGACGGGCTCGACGATCGAATCGGGATGGCGTCCACTCGGTTGCCGTGGTGCCTCCTGTACCTCGCCAAGGTTCAATTGGACGACGGGTTCGGCTTCGATCCTGGCATCGATTCCGCTCTTGTTGAGCGCTTCCAGGTACTGCTGCGCCTCACTCTGGGACAGGTTGCTTTTGAGGGCTACCTTGCGACCGGTGAACAGCCGTTCAATGGCGCTGACATCGCTTTTGAACAGCTCGGCGAGGTTGAGCTTGGCGGTGGTGGTATCGACGCCCGGCATCAGGCCGCCGTCGAATACGATGTTGAAACGGGTTTCGCTCATGCCTGGCATCCTTGTCTCTAAAAGTTGATGAGTTGTTTTGTTCAGGCTGATTCAGCGGGGCCATTGCCCGCCAAGCTGCGTCGCCCGGGCTTGTGCCTGACGGTATTCTTCATCCAGGCGTGCCACCAACTGATCGACGCTGGGCAAATCATCGATTTCACCCACGCCCTGGCCAGCGGACCATACGGTTTTCCAGGCCTTGGCTTCATCGTTCAGCGGTTTGAGTTTCGAGCCGAAATCCACCTGGCCTTTGTTCTGCAGGGCGGCCAGATCGAAACCGGCGTTCTCCAGGCTCTGGCGCATGAAACTGGCCGGTACCCCGGATACAGCGGGAGTATGCACGATGTCTGCGGCTCTGGATGTGAGCAACATCTCTTTATAAGCGTCAGGTGCGTGGCTTTCGCTCGTACCGATAAAGCGCGTACCGAAGTAGGCCAGATCCGCGCCGAGCAATTGTGCGGCCAAGATCTGATGGCCGTGGTTCAGGCATCCTGCCAGCAGCAGGGTCTTATCGAAAAACTGCCGGATCTCGGCAATCAGTGAAAACGGGCTCCAGGTCCCGGCGTGCCCACCTGCGCCAGCAGCAACGGCGATCAAGCCATCGACACCGGCTTCGGCGGCTTTCTCGGCATGCCGTCGGGTCGTCACGTCATGGAACACCAGGCCGCCGTAACCGTGAACCGCGTCCACCAGCTCTTTCACCGCCCCCAGGCTGGTGATGACAATCGGCACCTTGTGTTCGATGCAGATGGCCAGGTCGGCCTGAAGTCGCGGATTGCTGTGATGGACAATCAGGTTTACCGCGTAGGGCGCCGGGTTTTCCAGGGTTGCCAAGCCGGCTTCGATTTCTTCCAGCCAGGCCTTGAAGCCGCTGCTTTCGCGCTGGTTCAACGCCGGAAAGCTGCCGACAATGCCATTGCGGCAGCAGGCCAGCACCAGTTGTGGAGTGGAAATCAGGAACATTGGCGCCGCCACAACGGGCAGTCGCAAGCGTTGTTCAAGCAGTGCGGGCAACGACATTGGAAGGACCCCGGATAATGGATGCTGATTGGAGGTTAGAACGGTCGGACGACGACCAGAATTACGATAGCCAGCAATATCAGAACCGGCACTTCATTGAACCAGCGATAAAAGACATGGCTGCGGGTGTTTTCGCCACGGGCGAAGCGTTTTACCTGGGCGCCGCACATATGGTGGTAGCCGATCAGCAGCACGACCAGGGTCAACTTGGCGTGCATCCAGCCTCCCTGGGTGAAGTAGGCGCCGGCATTGAGGCTGAGCAACCAGATGCCGAATACCAAGGTGGCAATCATCGCCGGGCCCATGATGCCGCGGTACAGCTTGCGCTCCATGACGCTGAAGCGCTCTTTGCTGACGCTGTCTTCGCTTTGGGCGTGATAGACAAACAGGCGAGGCAGGTAGAACAGGCCGGCGAACCAGCAGACCATGCTGACAATGTGAAGTGCTTTGAGCCACAGATAGAGCATTTTTAGTTATTCCTCGATTCACGGTAGCTCGATAGTAGAGGTTAGAGCGGCCACACGTCACCTTGACGGTTGTCGCCACGCCCTGCGGCCCCTATCATCGACGGCTTTCCAGTGGGTTCGTTGAGGGCAGGTTTATGGTCAAGGTCGGTATCGTCGGCGGCACGGGTTACACCGGTGTCGAACTGCTGCGTCTTCTGGCACAGCATCCGCAGGCTGAGGTGGTGGTCATCACCTCCCGATCCGAGGCCGGCCTGGCCGTCGCCGACATGTATCCGAACCTGCGCGGCCATTACGACGGCCTGGCGTTCAGCGTTCCGGACGTCAAGACCCTCGGTGCCTGCGATGTGGTGTTCTTCGCCACGCCCCACGGTGTCGCCCACGCCCTGGCCGGTGAACTGCTGGCCGCCGGGACCAAGGTGATCGACCTGTCGGCGGACTTCCGTCTGCAGGACGCCGATGAGTGGGCCAAATGGTACGGCCAACCTCACGGTGCGCCGGAGTTGCTCGAGGAGGCGGTCTACGGCTTGCCGGAAGTCAATCGCGAGAAAATCAAGCAGGCTCGACTGATCGCCGTACCGGGTTGCTATCCGACCGCGACACAGTTGGGCTTCTTGCCGTTGCTTGAGGCCGGTCTTGCCGATACTTCGCGTCTGATTGCCGACTGCAAATCCGGGGTCAGCGGCGCCGGGCGTGGCGCCAGTGTCGGCTCGCTGTATTCCGAGACGTCGGAAAGCATGAAGGCGTACGCGGTCAAGGGGCATCGCCACCTGCCGGAAATTCGCCAGGGGTTGCGCCGGGCTGCGGGCAAGGACGTCGGCCTGACCTTCGTGCCGCACCTGACGCCGATGATTCGTGGCATCCACTCCACTCTTTATGCGACCGTCGTCGATCGTTCGGTGGACCTGCAGGCATTGTTTGAAAAGCGTTACGCCAACGAACCGTTTGTCGATGTAATGCCCGCTGGCAGCCATCCAGAGACCCGTAGCGTGCGCGGTGCGAACGTTTGCCGGATCGCCGTGCATCGCCCACAGGACGGTGACCTGGTGGTGGTATTGTCGGTCATCGATAACCTGGTCAAGGGCGCG
The DNA here is from genome assembly GCF_900101575.1 of Pseudomonas sp. NFACC37-1. NCBI lineage: Bacteria > Pseudomonadati > Pseudomonadota > Gammaproteobacteria > Pseudomonadales > Pseudomonadaceae > Pseudomonas > Pseudomonas sp. NFACC37-1. Next base: position 137,132 of record NZ_FMUZ01000013.1, read on the forward strand.
TCCGGCCAGGCGGTGCAGAACCTGAACATCCTGTTTGGGCTGGATGAGCGCCTGGGCCTGTCCCATGCGGGGATGTTGCCGTAACGGCAGTTAAAAGCTGCAAGCTTTAAGCTACAAGCTTGCAGCCTTTAACTTGTAGCTTGCCGCTGCTCTTCAAATAGTTGACCGATTTTGTAGGAGAAGCGGATAATGCCCGCCATCACGCATTATGGCGGCGTAAGCGCCGGGAGATATTCAGCATGAGCGTCGAAACCTTCACCCCCACGGCTTTGCAATTCACCCACGGTGCTGCGCACAAGGTGAAGAGCCTGGTCGATGAAGAGGGCAATGATCGTTTGAAGCTGCGCGTATTTGTTACGGGTGGCGGTTGTTCCGGTTTCCAGTATGGCTTCACTTTCGATGAGGAAGTGGCCGAAGACGACACCATCGTCGAGCGCGAAGGGGTCAGCCTGGTGGTCGATCCGATGAGCTTCCAGTACCTGGCAGGTGCCGAGGTGGATTATCAGGAAGGTCTGGAAGGGTCGCGTTTCGTGATCAAGAACCCTAACGCCACCACGACCTGTGGGTGCGGTTCTTCGTTCTCGATCTGAGATAGCTCCAATAAAAAACGCCGCAGTGCCTTACGGCCCTGCGGCGTTTTTTTGTCCGTAATCCTGATCTCAGGCCGGGTAGATGGCGCCGAGTACGCGCAAGCCACGGGCGCCAGTGACACTCGGCCGATTGCCTGGGATACCTTCGAGGCAGCAATGGGCGAGCCAGGCGAAAGCCATGGCTTCGACCCAGTCCGGGTCTACGCCATACACCGCCGTACTGCTGACTTTGGTATCCGGCAGCAACTCAGCCAGGCGCTTCATGAGCGCCTGGTTGTGCGCGCCACCGCCGCAAATCAGCAACTCCTGGGTATTCGATTGGGCATGCTGCAGTGATTCGACGATGGTCAGGGCGGTCAGTTCGAGCAAGGTCGCCTGTACGTCTTGCGGGGCGAAGGTTGGCAACTGCGACAAATGCCGGCTCAGCCAAGGCAGGTTGAATACCTCACGGCCGGTACTTTTCGGCCCCTTGGTGACGAAGAAAGGATCGCTGAGCAGTGCCTTGAGCAGGGCTGGCTCGACTTTCCCGCTGGCAGCCCATTGGCCGTCACGGTCGAAGGGGTCGCCTCGTTGTTGATGTATCCAGGCATCGAGCAAGACGTTGCCTGGACCACAGTCGAAACCGGCTACAGGTTTTGCGGGCTCTATCAGGCTGAGATTGCTGAAGCCGCCAATATTCAACACGGCACGATTACCAGCTCGTTCTTCGAACAGTGCTTCGTGAAACGCCGGTACCAGTGGGGCGCCTTGTCCGCCAGCGGCGACATCACGGCTGCGGAAATCGCTGACGACGGCGATGCCGGTCAATTCGCTCAACAGGGCCGGATTGCCGATTTGCACGGTAAACCCACGGGCTGGTTCATGGCGGATGGTCTGGCCGTGGCTGCCAATCGCCGCGATGTCTTCAGGCTTGAGCTTCTGTTCGTCGAGTAGGGTACGGATACCCTGGGCGGCCAGCTTTACCCAGCTTTGCTGGGCAATGGCGGAGCGGGCGATTTCATCGGGCCCGCTGCTGCACAGTTCGAGTAATTCGGCGCGCAGGGCGGCGGGCATGGGGATGTAGTGCGTGGCAATCAATTCGATTGCCGGGGCCAGTTCGATCAGTGCGATATCCAAGCCATCCAGGCTGGTCCCGGACATCACACCGACATAGAGCGCCATGGCTTAGCGCTTGCTCGAGGCCAGCATGGTGGCTTTCTCTTGATCCATGCGAGCCATCAAGGGTTGGCTTTGCGCCAGGAAGCGCGCGCGCTCGCCCTTGGCGATCGGATCGGCCATCGGCAACTTCTGGCCAAGTGGATCGACATGGACGCCGTTGACCTGGAACTCATAGTGCAAGTGCGGGCCGGTGGACAGCCCGGTGGTGCCGATGTATCCGATCACCTGGCCTTGCTTGACGGTGCCGCCAGTCTTCACGCCTTTGGCGAAGCCCTGCATGTGGCCGTACAGCGTGCGATAGGTATTGCCGTGCTGGATGATCACGGTATTGCCATAACCGCCGCGACGTCCGGCCAGCAATACCTTGCCGTCGCCGGCCGCCTTGATGGGCGTACCACGGGGGGCAGCGTAGTCGACACCTTTGTGGGCGCGGATCTTGTTCAGGATCGGATGCTTGCGGCCGGCGGAGAACTTCGAGCTGATGCGGGCGAAGTCAACCGGTGTACGGATGAATGCCTTGCGCATGCTGTTGCCGTCGGCGGTGTAGTAGCTGCTGTTGCCTTGTTTGTTGGTGTAGCGCACCGCGGTGTATGTCTTGCCGCGGTTGGTGAAGCGCGCGGAAAGGATCGGGCCGTTGCCGACGCTCTTGCCATTGACCACTTTCTGCTCATAGATGACGTCGAATTCGTCACCCTGGCGAATGTCCTGGGCGAAGTCGATGTCGTAGCCGAAGACGCTGGCCATGTCCATGGTCAGGCTATGGGAAAGGCCGGCGCGCGCAGCGGACTGGGACAATGAACTGTTGATGACACCATGGACGTAGGCCGAACGAACGGTAGGCTTGGCGGTGACGCGGTTGAATACATAACCCTTGTCATTTTTGGTCAGGGTAATGCTTTCCAGGTCGCTCAGCTTGGTGTGCAGATTGTTCAGCTGTCCGTCTGGATTGAGTTCGAATTCGAGTTTCTGGCCGCGTTGCAGTTGAGTGAATTGCTTGGCTTGCTTGTCGCTGGCCAGGATTTCGTGAACCGATGTGGAGGGCAGGCCAACCTTTTCGAAGAGGGTGGAAAGCGTGTCGCCCTTGGCAACAATCACTTCGCGATGTTCCGGTCCTTTCTTTTCCTCCACGACAGGCGCTTCTACCGGAGCGGCGGCCTGGGCAGTGTCTTCCGGGCTGTTTTCAATCTGCGCAAAAGGAGAGGCGGCCGGTTCGTTTGTGGCTTGAACGGCTTCGGTGGCGTCTTGTTCTTGTGTCAGTTGTTCAGCAGGGCTTTCCAGTTCAAGACTCAGGGTCGTCTTTTTGGCTTCAACATCGCTGGAGGGAAACACCAGGAGCGCCAGGCTTAGGAGGGCTGCGATGCCACTGGCGGCAAGCAGGTGGGTCTTTGGGTAAAGCGGCGGCGCTTTAGACGGTTCTGTGGTCATAAGTAATTTTGACTTTTGAAAAGATGAATTGGAAAAGATGAATGACATGATGAAGATGAAATAACTGTATAAAATATAACCAAAACCCCTGCGAAGCAAGCCCGTGAACGCTCTGTTCTGTGGATTGGCGTCCGTGCGCCGGGCAAACCTTGTATTTGGTGCGCGATCTTGTATGGTTGGGGCCCTTTGAATCTGAGCCTTACGGGTCTGTTATGAAGTCGGTTGAAGAGCAGCTAGCGCTGATCAAACGTGGTGCGGAAGAACTGTTGGTCGAGTCCGAGCTGATCGAAAAGCTCAAGCGCGGGCAGCCGCTGCGTATCAAGGCTGGCTTCGATCCGACGGCGCCCGATCTGCACCTGGGTCATACCGTGCTTATTAATAAGCTGCGCCAGTTCCAGGATCTGGGGCACCAGGTCATCTTCCTTATCGGGGACTTCACCGGCATGATCGGTGATCCGAGCGGGAAGAGTGCGACGCGCCCACCTCTGACTCGCGAGCAGGTTCTCGATAATGCCGAGACCTACAAGACTCAGGTTTTCAAGATTCTTGATCCGGCCAAGACCGAAGTGGCATTCAACTCCACTTGGATGGATCAGATGGGACCGGCGGATTTCATTCGCCTGACGTCCCAGTACACCGTGGCTCGCATGCTCGAGCGCGATGATTTCGACAAGCGCTATACGACCAATCAGCCAATCGCCATCCATGAGTTCCTCTATCCGCTTGTTCAGGGTTATGACTCGGTCGCCTTGCGCGCAGATGTTGAGCTTGGCGGTACCGACCAGAAGTTCAACCTGTTGATGGGGCGTGAGCTGCAGCGTGGTTATGGTCAGGAGGCGCAGTGCATCCTGACCATGCCATTGCTGGAAGGTCTGGATGGCGTGAAGAAGATGTCCAAGTCGTTGGGCAACTACGTGGGCATCCAGGAGGCGCCGGGCGTCATGTACAGCAAGCTGGTCTCCATTCCTGATGTGCTGATGTGGCGTTACTTCGAGTTGTTGAGCTTCCGGTCCATGGATGAGATCAATGCATTCCGTGCGGATGTAGAGGCTGGGGCCAATCCGCGGGACATCAAGATCAAGCTGGCTGAAGAGATCGTTGCGCGTTTCCATGGTGAGGAGGCTGCGGCCAGTGCTCATCGTGCGGCGGGTAATCGTATGAAGGATGGCGAGCTGCCGGATGATCTGCCAGAGATCGAGTTGACTGCTGTCGAGAGCATGCCAATTGCCGCGGTCCTTAATAAGGCTGGCTTGGTCAAGAATGCGGCGGTGGCTCGAGATCTCCTGGGGTCCGGTGGTGTGCGTATAGATGGTGAGGTTGTGGATCGCACCTATATATATGAGCTGGGTTCTACTCATGTATGCCAGGCCGGTAAGAAAGCTTTCGCACGTATTACGCTGAAATCTGAATAAAGCGAAATTAAGGGTTGACGGCAGATTCTGGAAGTCTATAATTCGCCCCACTTCCGGCGCAGTCGAAACGGAAAACTCCTTGAGATTCAACGAGTTAAGTAGGTTTCGAAGGCGCAGGGCTTCAGTTCATCGAAGTCCGGAAGGAGCAGGTAGAGCGGTGTTGTTTGGCTCTATGTGCGGTTCGATCTTCTCGGTCGAAAGCGGTGAAAAAGAGGTGTTGACAGCAGCGAGTAACGCTGTAGAATTCGCCTCCCGCTAACGAGAGATCGGAAGCGCAAGTGGTTGAAGTTGTTGAGGTTTCCGAAGCGAAACTTTGAAAACTTCTTAAAATAACCGCTTGACAGATACACGGGGCGCTGTAGAATGCGCGCCTCGGTTGAGATGAAAGGCTCAGCCAACCGCTCTTTAACAACTGAATCAAGCAATTCGTGTGGGTGCTTGTGGAGTCAGACTGCTAGTCAACAGATTATCAGCATCACAAGTTGCTCCGCG
>NZ_FMUZ01000009.1:0-186404 GCF_900101575.1 Pseudomonas sp. NFACC37-1
CCGGCACGGGTTTGCCAGAGGCGATCACGGTAGCCGTTGCGGCTGTTTGTCCGGTCTGGGCTTTTGACATCGAAGCCGGCGCCGCACAGGCCTTCGACATCGAACTCCATCATGCGCTGGGCAACGAACTGGATCATTTGCTTGAGCAGATCAGCATCTGCCCCTTTCTCAACCAACTCGGTCAATGCGATAGTGGGCTTGGTCATCGTGGTTTCTCTGGTGAGTGTTTGGTCTTCGCAAACTCAACGTTAGCCAAGAACCACGATGACCATCCTCTTTCGCCCACAGGGCGCCTTCGGTTGGTTCAGTTACACCACTTCCTGGGACACGATCCGACAAGCGTGTTCAGGCGCGCGCTTTCGACTCCTCAACCACCCCAGCGGAGCGGTCAGTATTAAACAAAATCCTTGTCCCCGAGGAGAAAGCTGCTGCGAGAAAAACTCGTCGTTCACCGGTTCCAAAAGCTACGGATGAAGATTTGATGCGAGCGTTCCACCAGTACATGGATTCGCAACCGGGCCCCCAGCACCCTAAGAAGCCCAGGTAAACGGAGTAACGGCGGTTATCTAGATGGAGGTTTGTACTTGATAGCCCAGTATTATCAGCGAGTTGAATCGCTGAATGGGTAATTGCTCCATGCAGGTATAGCGCGAACGGTTGATTCAGCTAGAACGGTGGACCATTGCTCAGCAGATTCCCAAGTGCTTTCTTCACATGCCCTTTGTACGATTCCAGCCCGGCCAAAACACTATCAACTGAGGCCGGTGCGGAAACGCCAAAAACATTAGTGAGCGCCTTGTCGACCGTTGGGTTTAATCGAACAACGTACTGGGTATGCCCGGGATCGATTTGGGTGAAACCTTGAAGGAGCGCTTCCAGCATGATTATCTTGCCAGCTAAGAGCTGAGCACAATGGGTGTCTAGTAGCTCGCCGAGTCCGGTAAGTGCTCGTTTATCACCAGTGAGCACTCTTGCGTTATCCGCGCTGGCGGCCGCCGCGAAGAGAAGTGCCTCCCCGGTATCAATACCGGGCGAGCCGTTCAGTCTCTCAAGGAGTTCAACGTCAACAGGCTCTGACGAGGCTGGGATCGCGGTGTCCAGAAATGCCTGCACTCGGCTGGCGACCACCTCTGTTTTGCACAACTCCAGGCGATTCCGTTTTGGAAGCAGCTTGTACTTTGCAGAATCCAGTGCGATCAGATCAACCGGACCTGTAAAAAGTGCGGTTAGGTGTTCAAGAATTTCGTATTGAGCCAGCTTCAAGATCACATCGTTGTCGACGAAGAGTTTGAGCGCCATTGCGAAATCCTTTTCAAGCAGGCATAACGCGGTGGAGTAACGCCGCAGTGTCGCTGGGAAGCACGTTTTCCCTAAGGCAACGCCACGCAAGGTCGTTGACGATCTTGCCTGCTGGTTCAAGTCCAACTTGCATCATGTTGAGAGCTGCGATCGCCATCGGCCATGCATCATTATGCTTGGCGTAATTGAGCACGATGTGCCCCGGGTCCACCTGATGAGCGGTCCCGTAAGCCATGGCAGCTTCCACGAGTCCCCCAGCGCTTGCGCGCTTACCCTCTGCCCCGTAGGTAGCGTTTTCGCGACCATTCAGCATTGTGATTGCAAATCGGTCTGCCGCTTGCTCGTCTTCATCGGGGTCGTCCATCGCGTAGGACTCGGTACCTAATGTCTCGTCGATCAGGATTTCGTCCGGTTCAATATGCCCAAGAGCACAGTGACCGATCTCGTGGGAGATGATGAATGACTGCCAAGCCCAGGAAGTGCTTTTCTTGGAGAGAATGATGACGGGACGGCCCTCGACATGAGTGACCATCCCATCCATTTTGGGCAGTCCGTCACCGACATGATCGAGATAGATGACTGGCACACCGTGTCGCCAACAAGCTTGAAGCAAATTCCGCAACCCCAGCCACTTACCGGGCTCGTGCTTGAGTATCTCCGCACGCAGTTCCAGAGGATCTCTGGGAAACGGCGTGTAGGGTACGGGCGTGGCGTAAGCTGCTGATTCGGCCGCAAACATCGCCAAGGAGGTCGCTGCACTCAGATTGCGGGAGCGATTTGGAATCGAACGTTTGTATTTCACATCGCGTCGGCGCAGATCTTCAAGCCCAGGTGACTCTGAGACCAGAGGGCTGACCCGGAGGCCCAAGCGTTTAGCCAGAATGGACGCAACCTCAAGAGTCGCTCCTGAGTCCTGTAACACGTCAGGAGTCACCCAGTCAGGGAGCAGGGAATGCTGGAATTCTCGTGGGTAGCCTGCAGACTCCAGTACCCCGAATATTCGGTCGATTTGTGTTGCCGGCATTTCGACCTCCCTTAGTGTTGCTCTTAGCCCTCAGGCGTCGAGTGATTTCGTACATCAAGTGCCTTGAGGCTACGGAGTACTTTAATCAGCGCCCGGGCATGCTCATCTGAGCCATCCCATAATGTCATTATCGCACCCTTGAGCTCTGTCTCCAATGATCCCGTAGGACTCAGCTTGGGTAATTCAGTTAAGCCATAGAATCGACACAGCTTATTGAATTGATCGCTTGCTCGCCGACGACCGGTTGGCTTGTTGCGAAGCCTCCAGATCGTAGGTTGAGAAACCCCACTATCCCGGGCAATCTGACCATCGCTCCGCGTATCCTTTCTGAGAACAGTGAGCAGCTCATCGTAAGCATTTTTCATGGGTAAGTTATTCAGGTTATTCAATATAGTCTTGTTTGAATTGAAAGTGAATAGGCCGTTTGGTACACTCTCGGTGTAACCACCCAAGGAATCACCCGCATGCTCCCTTCAACTTTCTGCTGGACCAAAATGGGCGTTGAGTCAGGCGAAGGCCTCGACCTCATCATTCGCCGCAAAGACTGGGAGCGTCAGTTGGGCGATGGGCTGTTCTTCTGGGGAATTGGGCAATCACTCGGCGAAAATGCTCGGGATGCTGCCGCGTTGATTGATGGCGACATGAAAGTGGTATTTTCGCCTATGGCCAGTAAGGCTAAGGACATTGATGTCACGCCAGGAGATGTCTTCGTATGGAACAGCTGGGTCGACAGCGCCGGGAAGCACCACGCCCTGCCTGAGCACGTGTTGGTCACGAGCCGTGCTGACCTGCCGTCTGGGCGACGCAAGACCAGCCATTACGCCCTGATATGCAAGTCGGCCGCTTCTCTGGCGGCGAAAACTGAGCTTGAAGTGACCGCAGCATTTCTACGTAACTTCTCAAGTGACAAGTCGTTGGGTGCCTCCCAAGTAACTGCCGTGGTCCGCAACGCTGAATATGCCCTCACCGGCAACGTGGCCAAGAAATACTCCGTAAGCTTCGTTGCTGATATGGAAGCGCCGTACTCGGTTCAGCTATCGAATCCCGAGTTGCTCTCTAGAACAGATGTCCAAGATATTGGCGTGATATCAGCTTCGGGAAACCTCGCCGATTGGGAGCGTCTAGTTGCTCGTTTGCGCAGCAAGCGCAAGCCTGAAAGCCGTACGCCCTTTACTCTCGATTTGTTCGGTATGGATCAGGGCTTGCCTGCGACAGCGTGATATCTGGGATTTTTGCGACCTTCATGAAGTTTGCCATCACCTCGTGCGCAGGTAGCGAGGCGTCTAGGAAGTAAAGGGAAGCGCCTGTTTCAAACGCATAGGTCCAAGCTACTTGGCACTGCAGGTCGACGTGACGACTCAGGTCGGCAGGCGATGGCAGCGGCCGTCCCGCAGCGTCCGCTTTGATACGAGCCTCTAGGGTAGCTGCATCCGCGTACAGGCAGGTGATAACGTCTGGAGATAGTCGGGACAGCATCCCTTTAGTAAACGGCGTAACCCTGTAGCCAAACTCCTCAATCGTCACTGGATGCGAGTCAATCACTAGGAATCCATCCCGCTGTCTGAACGAGGCGGCCCTTTCGATTAGTTGCTCGTCGACAAGCGCGACGTCTTCTCTGGTTATGATTTTGGCGGACTGCTCTCGCATGTCGCTCTGCGTCAGTTTTCCGATTCGCGATGACGTGACCCGTGCAAGCTCCAGGCTGTACGTGAACACCTCTATATCCTTTGCATGAGCGGCAACACGGGCAGTCAGGGTTGATTTCCCAGTCGCCGGCGCTCCTGTCAGGTAGATGACCTTTCCCATCTCTATGCTCCCTGAATTACCGAAGGAACACGGCAAACGGTTCTTTCACCCTGGCTACTAAACCGATTTGTTTGATGATGCGCTGTTCCGGTGGTGGTGGAATGTCCAATTCGTTGTAAATCAGGCAGCCTTTGTCGTTCTGACCTTTGATGTATTCTGAAGCGAGCTTCCCTCGGGATTGCCCCAAGCCGACCTCAAACTCCTTCAGATTGACCTCGAATTCGGCCATTTCCAAGTTATCCAGCACCAAAGCGAATCGTGAACCCCGCACTTCGATGCCCTGAGGGACTGCCTGCCAGTCAACTCCATCCTCTGAATATTGAGAGGCGGCGACAGGCGGAGCTGAGTGTTTGGAATTCATCTCGTTCATGATGATGAGCAACTGCTTACCGGCCTGTGCCATGGACTTACCGAAAGGCTGAACCATCGTCGTTGGATGGCATGAGCTGCCGCCATAGCCCCAGAAGATCGACCCGGCTTCTTCGTACTCTCTTTTTTTCCGGCGCACGATGTCTTCAAACGTTTCGGAGGCATGAAGGCCAACCTTCATGAAGATCACGCCTTGGCCATTCTCTATTGGATTAGGCATCTGGTACCTCCTTGTACTGTTCGAGGGTATATCGCTGATCCGCTTCTTTCGCCACGTTGAGTGTCGGTATCTCGCGCACGTACTGATAAGTGAGGGGGTTGTTCTTGCCGTAAAAATTGCGAAGACGCGCTGTGGAGAGCTTCTCGGACGATTTCTCCATCAGTCTGGGTTCAACCCTTCGAAACAGACAGGAGCATGAACGCAGGTCGGGTGCGTCATCCAAGTGATAAAGGTGTAACTGTGGGAGCATCTCCGCTACGACATAACCGAGTTCTATTGCTCTTTTCTGTGTGTCTCGAAGCACTTCCTGTGTCCAGGCGAGCCCCGGGTCGTCTGCAATGACGACGATCCCCAAACCTTTCGCATTGGTAGCCTGGCTGCCGCGCTCCAAAAAGGCCGTGACACTCTGACCATCATTACTGGCGCCCCATGGCGGGTTGATGTGGAACCCGTCGTAAGCTCCAAAGTGGTGACTTGGCAATGGATCGGCGACGTTATACAGCTCGGCAGTGATATGAACTTTATCCGCCAGCTTTTCTCCGAACCGCCGGACAGAATTGACGATGCGCTCATCGAAATCGAGCAGCGTGATAGATGATGGTCCATAGTCCACTACCCCTTGTGCCTTCAAATGAGCTGCTGAGAGAGCGATGCCGTCGCCATCACCGACAAAGACCACCTTCTTACCATCGAAGACCCGGGCAACGTACTCAGCCTGAATGACCATGTCGGCCACTTTCATGTAGATCTGATCAAATTCCCGTAGTGGTGCTGGGCGATTCATTACTATGTCAGAGATGCTATTGATGGCACGCCGTAAATCGAATTTCACATTCGTCTCCTTGTGTCACTGCTCTGCCTCCTTGGCAACCGGCGAGCATTGAGTGCTGGCCAAGGGCTAGCTCAAGAATAGTATGGATCCATTGTCTTGGAAGATCATCGCTGGGGATATTTACGCGATTGGTCGACCGCTGATCGGCAAATGGCCTGGGCCGAGCAAAGAAGCGCATTCTTGTTCGGACAATAAGCGTTTGAAGAGGCAGATAGCTCTTTCTCTGACCCTAAACTGGCCAGAGTGGCGTGGGAGCTTCGATCAGCACGCAACAGACAAGGTCTTGCTTGAGGCAAGGCTACAGTAATGGCCCGCGCGATTATTGTGGGAGTGCGCAAATGACGATGCCGGTGGAGCGTACCCGCTGTGTGATTCAGACGGGAGATTTCCTGCGCGAGCTTTCGAAAAGTCAGCTGATTCCTGAGCCTTTCCGCATTGAGGCAGCGCGGCTGCTTCGCCATTACCCGGAGCCCAGGTTGCTGCTCCACGCAGCGTGGCTTGATGAGGTCATTCATTCGACGCAGCCTGGTGATCCTCGGCGCGAGTTGGCAATCAGCGGATACCCTGAGTTGTTCAGCTCGAATCTTGATGAATGAACCTCTTACAGCCTAAAACTGAATGGCCAGCGGGTCACTGGCGGCGCCATGAGGCGTTGCTGCCAGCCCCTTCCTCAGCCAGCAACCGCTTATGGAGATCCCGGCAATGAAGATCACTGGGCCAGTAGAGGTGGAGAGCGTTACCGATGTGAAGTGCGACGTATGTGGCACCTCAACGCGCATCGAGGAAGGCGGATACCAGTTCGGAACGCTACAAGCGCACTGGGGAAGTGGCACTCTGCATGATGGGGAGCGGTACGAGATCCATCTCTGTGAACATTGCTTCTTCCAGGCCTTGGCAAATCTCAAGGAGCAACGGCGAGCGGAACACATGTTCAGCGATGATCCGCCGGAACACTCCAGCGATCTTGGTCTCGTTGCTAGGGACGACTTTTTTAAGGAGTCAGGTCGCTGATACGGGCGACTGGCGAGGCATCTTCGAACTGATAAACTAGCCCTAGTGAATTCGGCCTGCGAGTTAGAAAATGAAGGGACGTCGTAAGGTCAGAACAGATAAGTGGCAGATGCAAGATCAGTTCATCAAAGAAGCCAGGGCCACCCTGGCTTCTAAACCCGATGTTGGGCGTTTTATCCACGCTGCGGCACAGGCGGAGGTTGACGAACCTATTGGGATACTCGCTGGAAGTCGAAGGGCTGCTGAGGGATTGTCAAAAGGTCATGACGATCAGAAATGACCGCTGCGCGTTGCTTCTCTAAGTCCCGTCATTTTCTCCGCTGGCACATGAGCTTTTGCGTCGGTTTGAGTAGCTCGCGACTAGTCATGGGCCGAAGACCGTTGAGCTGAAACGTCTTGCAGTGTAGCCCTAAGTGGCTTCCGCCTTCCGCCCCATGAGGTATGCATAGACGGTCGAGGTTTTCTCACAGCTATTTGCCGGTTTTTGCCCTACGCTGGAGTGATGCTGTCTTCGCATCCACGCCTCGTTTAGTGAGATCAATCCCAATGATCCTAATGCCATTTACGTTAGGAAATTGGTGAGCGAAGCCCATCCAGGCGTTCTGAAGAGCGTCCGCAAGCTTGTCAAAGGGCAGCCGCTGCTTGTTGGGTAATGCCGTCCAGGACTTTCTGGATCGGGTACCTTGATACACTAGAAGAAAGACACCGTAACTCGAACGTCGATCACGCATGTAGTCGCCACAAAGTTGATTTTCCAGGCGCTCCTGTAGCTGCGCACCTGACCAGTTGTCAGCAAGTTTGAGCTCCACAGGTATCTGACCGTCGAACGTGTGCCCGTGGATTCGTAGGTCAGCCCTTTTCGCGTCTGAAAACTCCTCTTCTTGAGGGGCGGAGTAGCGATTTCGAGCGTGGTCTCTTAGCCACCCGCCTATGTAATTTCGGATTTCGGTTTCTTGATTCGATTTTTGCAGGATACTCGCATTACTCGTGTCGCTGTCTTCAAGATCATGTTTCAGGTCGAGCAATCGGTCGACGGCTAGCTCCCACAGCTCTCGATCATTATTTGGGGTTCGTTCCAGGCCGCTGTGGAATTCCAACAGCTGTGCTGCTGACCATGGAACGGAGTCAGCATCAAGGGTGGCTTTGTCTTTAGCCTGTCTTGCGATCCACTGTCGGGCACTCTGCACTGGGTGACTCTGTGAAATATGTATCAGGGCGAGGAAGGCGTCTTTGCCAGGTGTCTCTCGGATGAAAGAAAGCAAAGCGTTGCGGGCGTCCTGAGCGGCGTCTCTCTCCCCTGGCGAATAAACTCCTGAGTTCGCACGATTAATGTCCTCTTCCTCTCTGATGTAGCGCTGCATGAGCAGGAACAGGTCGCTCATGATTGAAACAGTTCTGAATCCTTGGCGCGCGCAGCGTTTCTCAAACCTACCTCCGACGAGAGTGGTGATAAAGTTCGTCGAAAAGCTAGTTTGCTCCTGTGCCGATGTCATTGCGGCTAAGTGGGCCGAAACAGCTGCCAGGCCCGGACGCGGCGCTACCCCTACCCATGTTGCAAACCACACAGCTGCAAATACGCTTTCAGTACTGGCCCGAGCTTTTCGCGCAGCCAGCGAGGCCAGCTCAGAATCATCGAGCGGCGATCCCTGGGCAATGCTTAGCAGCTGCCTGAGCTGAGAGATGTTGCGGTCTTTCTTGCGCATGTAAGGAATGATCAAAGATGCTAAAGCGGGCCACAGCCATTCTCCGCTCCAGCTCACGTCGTACAAGACGTAACTATTTTCTGCTCCTTCGGCCGGCCTGGTGAGCTCATAATCAATCTCGTTCAACACGATCTCGATTACCGAATTGGGGTGAGATGCAAAAAGCGAGGGCAGCCAGCTCGGAAAGCCATTCAATTCATGCATGGCGTAGCGCGTAGCCAACTTCGCTTCGTCGTCCGAGAGGCCCAGCATGGCCTGTGGTTGCTGTGATTCAATCAACAGACCAGTCAGCCCGAATATAACTGTGTGAGGGATACTGTTTGGGGATGCTCCTTCGGAGCGTAATTGAGGCGAGTAGCTCCTCCAAAAATTGATTGCGCCATCCCGGAATGCCAGGGCAACGTCCTTGCCAAATTCAGGTATCAGGCTTTCCCAGTTGGCGTCGCTCCAGTGGGTATGGGTATTCGAGTTTTGTCGCATTTGATCCAACAGATATAGCTGCCCATTTGTAATCTGTCCGAGAACAGGCGGGTTGCGGAGCGACTCTGTGTTTGATCTCAGTCTATTTTTCCAGTCGGTCGCCTGCACTTCGCGCCGACTCTTTTCCCTCTCAGCCTTTTTCTTCCATTCTGACTCTCGCTGGAGGAATTTCGCCATTTCATCTTCGGGGGGATTCAAGTAGTTAGTGAGCATTGCTTCGAGGGATGGATTCCCCGCTGTAACGCGTTTTAGATCCTTGAGCCGAGCCCCGGGCCTATCTGCGGCCTGGTAAAGAGTCCACGCCGCCGAAAGCCCTACAAGCCGGTCGTCTGGCAGTGGGCGAGAAATTATGTCATCACATAGGGTGGAAAAACCGATTGCTTGCAAGCTCCACAAACAGCCGAAAATACCCACTTGATGAAAGTTCACAATGCCATCGTTGCGGCCGTTCACGTTCCGAATCCTGCATTCGCGAACATCGTGCCAAAACATCGCATGGTTAAGCGCCGGCCAATCGGCGATGTCGCTTCGAAGGGAATGCACCAGCGGCTGGATATCGTGTTCGTTTGATTTGTCCGCTGCTGGGATCATCCTGAGCAGAGAAAGCATCTCGGGTTCTAGGCATAGCTCAGTACGCGCCAGCACCATCTGAGAAATTGCACTGGCAGCTGGCTGGATCAGCCATTCATAGCGTATTGAAATTTGGGCTAGGTATGTGTCATCAACTGGAGGTGTTTTTAGTAACGCGTAGTAGCCCTCGGCTAGAGCTCCAACTAGGTGAGAAGGCCATCCCTTTACATGGCTCACCAGCACTCTACTAAGGCTGTCGGGGTGGTAACGCTCCTCGGGTGCGGCACGTTCGGCGGCTGACAAGAGCCATGTTACGGAAGGTTCGGTTACTGGTAGCCCACCGATCAGTTCAGCGAGCCAGCTGCGATCCAGCTCAGGAGACTCTTCGAGAAACCTGTTGCGGACTTCCTCCAGCTCAAGCTTCGCGTCCAGAGCTTCCAGTGCGGAGATCGCGGCCAGTCGAGTGTGCTTGTCCCGAGATTCACATGCGAAGATCTTGGCTTGGGCCAAGCAGCCTGCAACTTCTCCCTGCCAGACCATCATCAGCAGAAACCAACTTACTGTCTCGTGGTCGCGATATTGTTCGAGCAACGCATTTATCTCGTCGGCGAGATCTGCGCTGGCGAATCTTCGTGCTGACGTCGAGTCAATCAATGAGCGACTGCCTGAGTCAGAGACGAGCTCGGCACATACTTGCCGCAAGATTTCGATCCTGACGTCTTTGTGTAGCAGGCTAGGATCCCCACCTTCAAACACAACTTCCGGAGCTACGCGGCGTACTCGCTCAAGGATTCGAGTATCCATGACAGCGAGCCAGCTCAGTACTGGCCGCATCGTTGGAATGACTACTTCTATGTCGTACTGACTACGGAAGAAAAGGTTTTCGACCCGTAGTCGCGAGGCATTATTCATGATCAGTTTATGCAGCCATTCTGCTGTCAAATACTCTCGTACTGATCGGTGGTGAAAGCGTACCGCTCCGTAAATACCTGGTTCGAAGATGGGCCTGCTCAGCAGCGTTTTGACATCTTTGGACGTCCAGTCTGGCAGAACGTCAGCGGCCTGGATTCCTTTGATTTGAATCTCTATGTCTGGCAGTACGATGGACGAGCTTTGTCCCAAGGTAGCGCCAGCTGCTAGCAGGCGAGCCCCTTTTCTCAATTGATCAGGCGTTATCGGAAGTAGGTCATCGCGGTTTGAATCATGCTCCTTCAGTCTACGGTCGATGCTGTTCTGCATCAGCTCGGAGCTTGTCCCAATGCGCTCGTTTGCTTTCCAGAACTCAATCAGTTCTGTCAGATCAATGGGGCGGGTAGTCAGTCTCCATGCTTCCTTTCGCGCCACAGCATCTTTGAACACCTTAATGTTATTGACGTTTTTTGCCTGCAAAAACTGGTCAATCTGATCATCGTGCAGATCGTCCAGGGCTACTATCTTGAAAACACTTGAAGAACCGAGCGAGCCGCTGGGGCGCTCTGTGGCTGATTCGCCTATTTCGCCAACACTCGTGCCTTCTTCAGGAACTCGATGAGCCAGTGGGGAGGGGAACAGCGTTTCACAGAGAAGTAGGTCTGTTTTCACACGCCATGCAGTTGCACGGCCAGTGATGACAATGTGAACTCTCGGAAGAACGGTTTTGAGCTGTTTTGCAATTGCCCTTATGGCGCGCTCAAAATCTCGCGGGTCGTGCAGCTTTGCCTCATCTACTGAGTCGAGGAACAGCCAGCCTTGCTTTCCGCTATCAACCCAGTCGATAAACTCTTCATAACATCCTTCGTCGAACGCTTCCTCGATCTGCGGACGAATATTTTCTATACGCATGAAGAAAGCATGTTTGCCCTCAGCACGAAGGGTCCTGGTGATGTGACGGATTTCAGCGGTTTTCCCTGAGCCTGCTTCGGATAGCAAAATGACTCGGTGTTCGTTCAGCAGCTCTGGCCAGCGAAGTTTTCCCGTACCAGAAAACCATTGAGAAATGTCCGACTCGTCGGAATCTTTGGCTTTCACCTCAATCTCATGAAAAGTGCGAGCAATGGGGATGTGTTCGTCTGCGAGTCCGCTCATGGAAAAGCCTGCTTCGTCCGTTGAATTTTGGCGATAAGCGCCAAGAGTGGTCTAGCCATAGAGCATGCACGAATCGCGAGAATCTGCGTAGCGGGGCGCCAGAGGAGGTATTGGAGCCCTCTCGTATCACTTCCTCTCAAACAGCCATCCTCGGTGGCAACAGGGGACGAGGGGTGAGTATCAGCTGTGGCTCTTATTACGATCAATAGGGTACAACCACGAGCCAGATACTGATATCCAACCAGTGTTCGTTAATCTGTGAGAATTCAAAGGACTTCTCCCCGCCGTGAAAAGATAAAAGGGGTGCTAGACTCCTTGCGAGGTCTAGTCCCCCTAACCTTGCACCACCACAGCCCTGACCAGTCAAGACTCGACCCTCAGCTGGTCCAGGGCTTTATTTTTGAGGGCGCCGAGGTGGGTGGATTGGCACTCAGCGCCCGCGACTCTTCTCCTTAGTAACTGCATTTTCGGCCTCCTCTAGGTTGTATCGATCAGCTAAGCGTTGCACCACCACATCCCTGACCAGTCAGATTCGACCCTCAGTTAGTCCAGGACTTTATTTTTGAGGGCGCCGAGGTGGGTGATTAGCACTTAGCGCCCCGTTCTCTCCTACGCATTAGCATTCGTCCTCCTGGCCCGCTTTGGTTTGGTTGGTGGAGCGGGGGCCGGCTCGTCCAATACGGAGGGGCTCGATGCCTGCTTAGCAACTTCAGCAGCCACCCTTTCCGCTTCTTTGAGCGCAGCCCAATAGGCATGGAGCGCTTCTATGTCGCCATAGGCACCGATCTCAGGAAGTCGCTCGATGAAGCGGCTATAAAGGCCATCCTGAACCTTGCCGTGGCCGCGCATCCACTCGACCGCAGCGTTAGGATTAGTGAGCATCACGTAATGAAATTCACCGGAAGCGCCAGGCTTGGTCATGATGAAGTTTAGCTCCCGGAGCTTCTTCATCCGGCGGCGCCAGGTGTCCACGGCCCGTTCCCCGAGAAACCCGGCTTCAGCCGCAAACGTGCTGGGGTTCTCGATCGTTATGACCGGATGATCGGGCATACGCGCCCATAGACAAAACAGCACGTGCCCGGCAGGCTGCCCCTTCGAGTCGGCGTCAATAATCTGCATGGCAATGGGCAGGGTTCGTGGAATCGTGCTAAAGCCGTCGTGGGTTTTTCGCGTCCATTTCAACGCATCGGGAATGTTGGGAAAGTGGACCAGCATCAGTTGCTGGGCACGTTCCGCCATCGTTAAGCGGCGTTTTGCTGACTGTTTTGCGTTGGCCATTGTGCAGCCCTTATCCGTTTTCTGTTGAGTCCAGTTTCAGGGCATCTGTTGACGATGGCAAACCGTCATTACACGCTCATATCGCGCATTTCTATGCACGTGAATGAACGTTACAGACCACTCAAATTCCTGATATGAAGCTAGTTCAGATAATCGAGTTGCGCGATATCGCGCATTAAATATTTATAATCTTATGAATTTCATGATTTTATTTTTGATTTTCGGTGCTCAGTTGTGCTGACTGTACTCGGCGTACTCAGTGTGCTCGTCGTGCTGCTGGGTGTAGGGTGTGGGAAGAGGGGCATGGCTCGGTGGGGGTAGCATCCTTTTTCGCACCTTAGGGCACGATCGCCTTCATCTATAGCGGACCTTGGAAGTCGTAGAGTGGAAGCCCTATTGCGCACTTCAGCTCATATAGGCTCTTATCCGCACAACACGGATGGAGACTTTCATGTACCTCGCTGAGCTGACTATTAAGAATTTCCGCAAGCTACGTGACGCCAAGCTGAAATTTCAGCCTGGGTTGAATGTGCTGGTAGGTCCAAACAATGTTGGCAAAAGCGCTGTAGTGGATGCGCTTCGGACCCTTCTCGCAGGTCATGACGAACCGTATCCCCGCCTTGATGTCGCCGACCGGCACCGTCCGCTTGAAGGCGAGCCGGCTGGCGACATTTCCTTCCATTTTGTCTTTCGTGATTTAAGCCACGATGATGAAGCAGACTTTATCGCTGCGCTCAAGCCTGCAGCTGATAAGACCATGGAAGTCCATATCCATGTCCGCTATACCGACGCAGATCAGACAGGACGCTTCAGGGTAAAACGTTGGTGTGGCGATCATCAGGACGTGGCCCTTACCTCAGACATGATGGAAAACCTCAGGGGCGTTTATCTCCAACCCCTGCGGGATGCCGCTCAGGGACTTCGACCCAGCCGCAACAGCCAGCTGGCACGCCTGCTTCACATGCTCACGGATGAACCAGGCCGTGACGCGATTAACCAAGCATTGAAGGAACTGGACGAAAAGCTCCAACAGACCGAAGCGATCCAGCACACCCATACCGCGATTTCGTCCCGACACGGCCTGATGATGGGCGATCAATTGGCACAGACACTCTCTGTTGGGCTTAGCGCGACGGACTTTCAGCGATTATCTGCTCGGCTTTCCCTCACGGCTCAAGCAATGGAAATTGAGCAGAATGGCCTGGGTTTCAACAACCTGATTTTCATGGCGGTAGTGCTAAGCGAGCTGGCCAAGAATCCGGACGCCGCGTATCGCAGCTTGATTGTTGAAGAGCCGGAAGCCCATTTGCATCCTCAGCTGCAGCGCGTGTTGTTGCGCTACCTCGCAGGCGTGCCAACGAGCGAAGGTGAAAAGGCGGTGCAGCTGTTCGTCACCAGTCACTCCCCCAATTTTGCCAGCAACTCTAAGCTCGAATCCCTGGTGTGTTTGGTTGAGAACGATGCCGGCGTAGAGACCTTCTTCCCGCGCGACATCAAGTTCGGTAAGGGCAAACGCGAAAAGCTGGAGCGCTATCTGGACGTGACCCGAGCCGAACTTTTTTTTGCTCGCCGGGTAATATTCGTGGAAGGCGCCGCCGAGCTCATGCTCGTCGATGCTCTGGCCACGCTCATGGGGCTGGACCTGCGAGAGTTCGGGGTCAGCCTGATCAGTGTCGAAGGACTCAATTTCGATTCTTTCCTACCCTTGTTCGGTGAAAACGGACTTCGGATCCCGGTTGCCGTCGTAACAGACGCCGATCCTTTCGAGGAGGAAGAGGCCAACGAGCTTGCGGAAGGTGCGCTGGATGCAGGTGACATCGAAGACATTCTTGCCGAGGCTGCGTATCTCGAAGAAACGGATGCCCCTGTCGCCGATGGTCCTGACGCGGATGATCCGTTAGCTGAGCCTGCCAAGAAAAAGAAGAAGCTAAAACGGAAAGAAGTCTACCCGTCGCTGGGAGACGAAGTGAGGCTATCGAGCAACACCGTCAAGATGAAGAAATCGGAAGACGCTTTCGTCAAAGTGTTCCACGGTTTGAAAACGCTGGAATACGACCTTGCATTGCTTGAGGCGAACCGCGACTCGATGCTCAAGGCCTTGGCTGACCCTCATCCGATCATTTCGGCAGCGCTACGCAAGATTGTCGATGCTCAGCCAGACAACACCGCGAAGGCAAAGGCGCTGTTTTGTGGCATGTTCGAGCGTAAAGCGAGTAGCGGTAATCTGCAAAAGGGGCGGTTTGCCCAGGCTTTGGCTGAACAGATTGCTAGCACGCCAAAGTGCGAAGTACCTGACTATCTCCGCAAAGCGATTGAGCATGTCTGCCAGGGAGCGATCAAACCATGAAGCTCTCCGATGAGCAGAAGGACATAATCAACGCGCCTCTAGGACCTATCGCAGTCACGGCCTGCGCAGGTAGCGGCAAGACGGCAACAGCGATCAGGCGTCTGATTGCCGTCCGGCAAAAAATGGAAAATAGTCGGGGTCGGGTTGTCCTTTTGTCTTTCTCTAATGTTGCGGTCAATACCTTCAACAAAGGCTATGCCCAGCTCGCTTCAGACCTTCCAGACGACGCTAACCGCAAGCGCGTAGAGGTGGACACGCTCGACGGTTTCTTCACCCAGCATGTGCTGCGTCCCCACGCTTACCGGACAATGTCCTCAGACCAAGCCGCGTACCTCGTGTCCGGTACAGAGCCGTTCCTGGCCAACTTTAGGTACTGGCCTGAGGAAGGACGTCCGACCCCCATCAAAGACGTCAAAGTGGGCCTGGAGCATGGGAACTTCTACTTCTTCACCGGTACTCACGATGATTTGGTGAAACTCGATACCGCTAAGGCATTAGATGCGATCAGGCGTCTGGGCCGCATTGGGGCCTACACGCACGAGCTTGGCCGGTATTGGGTGTACCGTACGTTGATCGGGCAACCAGCAGTATTGCGAGCGCTTGCCGCCCGCTACCCGCAGATTTTGGTCGATGAGTCCCAGGATCTGGGCACCTTGCATCAGGCTATTTTGGAATTGCTCATCAAGGCTGGAGTTCAAGTCTCGCTCATCGGTGACGTAAACCAGGGCATTTACGGCTTCGCAGGAGCTGACGGTTCATTCCTGAGCACCTATTACAACCGTGCGGGGGTGAATGACTACAAGCTCTCGCGCAATTATCGTTCACTGCCTCCAATCATCAGCATCGCTAATTCACTCTGTGGCCGCGAGGATGAGGCCGATCGGGAGCCTGAAAACGGGGGGGCGTACTTCGTCGGATACAAGGACTCCGAGCTTCCTAAGCTTTTTGAATCGTTCAAAGCGCAAATTGATGACTTGGGCATGCAATATCAAGATGCGGTGATCCTCAGCCGGGGGACTGACCGGGCGGCAGTGCTATCCGGCAAAGCTGCTCCCCCAGGTCAAGGTACGGTCGCTCTTTTCACCAAAGCAGCATTGGTCCGAGACCAGCAAGGCCGCTATCAAGATTGCTTCAAGCTTGTGTGCCGAGCGGTGGAGGGTTTGATGGATAAGCCACCGCATGGCCTCAGTACTCACCTTCAGGGTGCCCCGCAGGATGCATGGATGTTTGGGCTTAGACGACTGCTGTGGGGTTTCATCCGCGACGCTGAGGCCGGGCTACCTTCATCTACGCTTTTGGCTAAAACCGAGTGGCATCCCCAATTACTGACCAATCTCAAAAAGCTTCTTTCGACCACCGAAGGGCAATTTGGGTTGAAGGCTGCAGACAAGCTGGGCAACAAGCTGGCTAAAACCGGGTTGTTGGACCTTCCCCTAACTGGTGCGGTAGAGGAGAAAGATCGGAGCCCCGGGATTAGAGTGGAAACCATCCACCAAGTGAAGGGCGAGTCTATCGGTGCGGTTCTGTACGTAACCAAAAGGCCGAATGTTGACGCCTTGCTTGCCGGTACCCTTACGGAGGAAGGTCGCATCGGCTATGTCGCCGTGACCAGAGCGCGGAACCTGTTCTGGCTGGCCGTGCCACATACTTGCTTGAAAGCACTTCGCCCGAGTCTGGTTGCCGCTGGTTTTGAAGAGTTTCCTGCCAGCAAGTAGCCCAGAATCAAGCGGTATTGCTCAGATGGGCATCAAGGCACGCTTGCAGGTTCAGGGAATGTATGGAAAGGGCTGAAAAGTGAAAGGCATGTAAATGGCCCCTAGTTTGCTGGGCATACCTCAAGTTTAGCTTTTTTACCAACATATCTAGTTTTTGATAGCAGATGGCCCGTCCTGCTAGCTACGATGACTTTCAGTTATCTGGATTGGGGGCCGTATGGAGCAAACCGAAATTGAGCCGCTTTTGGCGACGGTATACGCGGTTCTCCGCGCAGAGGGTGCTGATGAGGCGGCGGAGGTAGTCCGCGGTCATCCTGCGAATGCGGAACTGACAGGCAACGACAACTGGAATGGCGGCACCAACTATTGGGAAGTCCACTTCATCATTCCTGCTTTGGAGTACGCCAAGCTCGGGGTCAAACGGGTCCAGCTCCAGGAAAGGATCACAACCGCGCTAAGGACGGTAACTGAGCACGAGCAAAGCGACGCGTACTCGGCGCTGATCGTGCCTGCACGTGAGTATCAGGTGGATTGGCGTTCCGGGAAGTCTTCCAACCTACCGAAATCGGTGCGGCAAAACATCACGGATGGGCTACGTCTAGAGAACGTAAAGTGGTATGGGGAGCTCAATGATGTTGAGTTTCTGAGTCGCCTGTATGAGCTCGAAACCCTTCCTTCCACGGACAATCGCTACAAAGACGCCGTCGGCGACATTTGGCAACATCGCTACAACAACGATGACTGGGAGGATGACTGGGTCTTCAGCGACCCCCGATTCAACCTCTTCGATGGGAGCGCTGAGGCATTTCTCCGGTTTCTCTGCGAAACGGTGCACCCCGTAGTTCGCCCCCAACGAGGAGAAGCGATTAAGCTCGTTGAGCATTTCAACGATCAACTCCAGAACGCCGGCTGGGAGTTGTACCAGGAGCAGCAAATCGCCGGCCGCCCGCGCTTTTCCTACCGGTTGATAAGCAGCGCTTCGACAGAAGCGAACGCAACCAGGTCGGTCATGCGAGCGAGAGTTGTTGTCGAAGCGCTGAGCGCCGGATGGATGGCGAAGCAAATTGAACGTCTGGAATATGCAGTCGATTCGGACCCCGAATTGGCGATCGGGACAGCCAAAGAACTGGTGGAAAGCTGCTGCAAATCCATTCTCACGAAACGAGAAATTCCGTTCACCAAGGCCGATGACCTAGGCAATCTGACAAAGAAGGTTACCAAAGCATTGCAGTTGGTTCCCGACGGAGTCAGTGAAGCAGCTAAGGGCGCTGAAAACATCAAGAATATCCTCCGCAACCTCACTCAGTTGACCAGCAATCTCACGCAGTTGAGGGGTTTGTACGGTACCGGACATGGCAAGGACGGCCAACATCGCGGGCTGCAGCCCAGGCATGCTCGGCTTGCGGTTGCCGCAGCAGTGGCATTTATCGATTTCGTGTCGGAAACGCATCGATACCGAGAAGCTTCCGAGCAGGAGAGGTGAAGAGCTTGGCAGAGCAGTCGTTTGATGGGCCCGAAGGGCATTAGCCCTGATCTGCTTGCTTCCATGTTAACGCCAACGCTGAATTGACCCACGTGCTGACCTGCGATTAACCCACCCTCAAGTCAACACAAATCCAGTAAAAGTAGTGGTTATCGAGGAGTCTGCCCGGGTCAGTGATATCTCGGCAACTGGGTCAATTTGGCGCTAACGCCAATACTATGGGCGCTTGGACGCAAAAACTGGCTCTTCGCAGGGTCGTTGCGCAGCGGAAAACGGGCTGCGGCAATTATGAGCCTGATTCAGTAGGCACGCCTGAACGGGCATGACCCGTATGGCTATCTCAAGGATGTGCTTACGCGGTTGCCGACACAGAGGGCCAGTGAAATTGGACAGTTGCTGCCGCACCAGTGGGTAGCTCCATCGCATTGATCTAATGTGCGGATTCCACGGGCATCCGGCCACCCACAAGGCAGGCAGCAACGCAGGATTAATTCACTACCATCGACCTCTTTTATCGAAGCAGAGAGGTCGTCGTGGAGCGGTTATCCATGCGTAAAATTAAGGAAGTGCTACGTCTCAAGTTTGAGGTCGGCCCATCTGCTCGCCAGATCGCTGTCAGCTTGCAGGTGGGTCGCGCAACTATCGGTGAGTACCTCAATCGCTTTGCTGCCAGCGGGCTGACTTGGCCGTGTGCGGCGAGCGAGGCGCAGTTGCAGCAGCGTCTTTTTCCGCCACCACCCGACGTCCCCAGCGATCAACGTCCGATGCCGGACTGGACTCATGTCCACGCAGAGTTGCGCCGCCCCGGCGTAACCCTGGCCCTGCTTTGGCAAGAATATCGACTCGCCCATCCGCAAGGCTTCCAATACAGCTGGTTCTGCGAGCACTACCGGCTCTGGGCCGCCAAGGTCGACGTGGTCATGCGTCAGGAACATCGTGCAGGTGAAAAGCTGTTCGTCGACTATGCCGGCCAAACGGTGCCAGTCATCGACCGGCAGACCGGCGAAATCCGCCAAACGCAGATCTTCGTCGCCGTGCTGGGCGCCTCCAGCTACACCTTCGCCGAGGCCACCTGGTCGCAGAAACTGCCCGACTGGCTGGGCACGTCGAGGTCGACGGCCATTACTACTCGGTGCCGTATCAGCTGGTGAAGCACCAACTCGAAGTGCGGCTCACCGCGCAAACCGTGGAGTGCTTCCACGCCAACCAACGCGTGGCCAGCCATCTGCGCTCGCAGCATAAAGGCCGCTACACGACCCAAACCGAGCACATGCCCAAGAGCCATCGCGAACACGCCGAATGGACGCCGCAACGGCTGATCCGCTGGGCAGAGCAGACAGGCCCGAATACGGCCGGCGTCATCGCCTACATCCTCGAACGCCGAATCCACCCGCAGCACGGCTTCCGCGCCTGCCTGGGCATCCTGCGCTGGGCAAGCAGCACGGCGAAGAGCGGCTGGAAGCCGCTTGCCAACGTGCGCTGGCCCTAGGCGCATGCAGTTACAAGAGCCTCGAATCGATCCTGCGCCAAGGCTTGGAGCGGCTACCGCTGGCCCAGTAAAACCTGCCGTTACTGCCCGAAGAACATATCAATCTGCGCGGCCCTGGCTACTACCACTGACTGAAAAAGGAGCACGAGGCATGCTGCCTAACCCGACCCTCGACAAGCTGCAAATCCTACGCCTGCACGGCATGATCAAGGCGCTTGGCGAACAACACGCAACCCCCGACATCAACGATCTCAGCTTCGACGAACGCCTCGGCCTGATGGT
The DNA here is from genome assembly GCF_900101575.1 of Pseudomonas sp. NFACC37-1. Lineage (NCBI taxonomy): Bacteria > Pseudomonadati > Pseudomonadota > Gammaproteobacteria > Pseudomonadales > Pseudomonadaceae > Pseudomonas > Pseudomonas sp. NFACC37-1. Next base: position 19,973 of record NZ_FMUZ01000009.1, read on the forward strand.
CGACCGCGAGCTGACCGAGCGCGAAGACGCACGCCTGACTACTCGCCTCAAGGCCGCACGACTGCGCCATAACGCCTGCCTGGAAGACATCGACTACCGCAGCCCGCGCGGCCTGGACAAATCTCTGATCCTGCAACTGGGTGGCGGCCAGTGGCTGCGCGACGGCCTGAACCTGATCATCGGCGGCCCAACTGGCGTAGGCAAAACCTGGCTCGCCTGCGCACTGGCTCATAAGGCCTGCCGCGACGGTTACAGCGTGCGTTATCTGCGCTTGCCGCGCTTGATGGAAGAACTAGGCCTGGCCCACGGCGACGGCCGCTTCGCGAAACTGATGGCGGGTTATGCCAAGACCGACTTGCTGATCCTGGACGACTGGGGCTTGGCGCCGTTTACCGCTGCGCAACGGCGCGACATGCTTGAACTGCTGGACGACCGTTACAGCAACCGCTCGACGCTGGTGACCAGCCAAATGCCGGTGGACAAATGGCATGCGCTGATCGGCGATCCAACCTTGGGCGATGCGATCCTCGACCGGCTGGTGCACAACGCTTATCGGATCGAACTGAAGGGCGAATCGATGCGCAGACGCGCAACGAAATTGACGGCGACAGAGACTTCAGACTAACAATGCAAACCTGCGTCGCTGCGCTCCGACTGCCCGGCCGGATGAGCGTGGAATAGGTGGCCGGATGGCGTGGAATGCGCAATCTAATGGGCGTAACCCACTAGATTTCCCATTTTTTCCCCTGTCGTTGGCTAGATTTTCTTAACCGCGCCAAGATTTTCTTAAAATGTGCGCCGAACACTCAGAAAATATTAACCGAAAATGGCCGCGCAACCACTATTTTTGGGTTTTCCGCTTATCGGCGGTAAGCGTCCCGCAATCACACCTTGCCGCTTTGCGCTTTGCGGTTGCCGCAGCAGTGGCATTTATCGATTTCGTATCGGAAACGCATCGATACCGAGAAGCTTCCGAGCCGCAGAGGTAAAGAGCTTGGCAGATCAGTTGTTTGATAGACCCGATGGGCATAATGTCAACCGGCTCGCTTCCAGCCAGGCGCTTCTAGATACCCCTATCAACAAGCTGCGGGTTGGCGCCCGCTGTGGCCGAGAAAAACTTAACGCAGTGTCCGAAATTAGTTGACCACTACACACTCTCCGTTTTCACAAAACTAGAAATCGTAAAAAAGATGACCCGGAAAATTGAAAAGCATATTGAATCTATCGCCGAAGAACTGCGGGGTGGCGAGCTGGATTTGTCGCGGAACCAAAAGACCTTGAAATTCTACGTAAGGGAGATCCACAGACAATTATCTGGATGGCTGGCTAAACAAGGCTTCGCAGAAGACAAGCGCCGTTACGAGTTGAGTTGGGCGCTTAGCGTTGTGGGACTCATCGGAGTAATTCTTGCAGTCACTCGTTCGGCAGATAGTGACTCAGATTGGATACGAGAGCATACCGTGGCATTTCGCCTGTGGGCCGTCGTTTTTTGTACGATTTTTATATGTGTGTCACTTGAACGCTCAGCTGTTTTTCGATCTTTGTTTAGCTTCGCAAGTACCAAATTTCTCGTCTCAGTAATTCTGTCCGGCGTAGTTGTGTACTCGCGCGGAAAAGCTGCGGGGTATGTCAACGGCGTCTTCCATGTCGACGCCTCTGCTTTCCCCATTACCATGGCGTTCACGACTGGGCTGTTGGTAATTAAGCTTGTTTTGCCGTTTGTTCTATTCACTGCCCTGGTGCTATCGATTGTCCATATTTTCGTCAGTGCAGGTTGGGTAAAAGGCAAACTGAAGGGCGAGGCCGATTATTTTCCGCCACTCTCCTCCGTGCTTTCCGTTTTCGTTTCGGGCGTTATTCTTTACTTTGGTTGGGGGTGGTCGCATGATCAAATTGCCGACTCCAGAGTGCCTGAGAAGGTTTACTTGATGGCTCACGCGCTGGACTTCAACTATTCACACGAGTGCAGCAACGTCGCACTCAACACACCAGTGGTGTTTTTAGGCTCCACTCAAGAAGCGGTGTTGGTTGCGCCGTATAAGCTGAGAGCTTTCGACTTTGCTGATTTTTTTGAAAAGACAGCCGAGATACCGACCAGGTTCATGCGAGTGCGGTGTGAATATAAGCCCGTACCTGCTACCGACGAACAGTATCAAGACTGGATATTCGGAGACAGCACTCTAGTAAATTGACCCCGCTTTTGGCTCTAATCACCTGCTCAACAAGACGTTGTGAGGTGCGAAACTCTTTAAGATTTCTTAGAGGTGGCATGGGCTAAATGGAAGAATCATATCGAGGCAGCTAGAAGTGCTCAGGCTCAGTCAAGGTATTTTTCGTCCGCATTCGTCAACTCGGTGATCAACACCACTAAATACAAAGTCAGGACAGTCATCAGTCAATTCCGACCTTGATCTTTCCCCTGGCCGGAGAATCGGCCATGTTCACCATGATCCTTTCCCAGATGACACGCCAGTCGACAGTTCAACCCACGTCTGGTTGATGACCATTGGCCTTGTTGCCTACTACATCCCTCGTTGATGATTCACAGCCCGGCGGCTGACCAGCCGTCGGGCTGTGAAATGTACATAAAAGCCTTGTCGTCCCTGGGTACGACAGTTTTAATTCTCTAAATTCAGCGTGGCTGTTCGGAATAAAGATTGACGCAAAATAATAAAGTCAGGCACGCGCTATTAAAGCCTTGCACAACTCGTAAGCCAATGTATCAAAAGGGGTTTTCTTTTTTATGGGCTAGGCCGTTCGTCAGGGACAGCCGCGTCATTTTTTAGCAGGGGTGGTCTGGAAGGCCCTTCGACATGGGGGCTTGGTAGCCAGTGTTTTCCTAGAACTATTCTCTTGCTGAATGAAGGGAGCGGTCCGGACGGACTGACGAGGAGGAAGGGGGCGTGGTCGTAGGTTTGCTTCAAATCAGGATATCGAACGGCACATCGCCAATGGTTTTGGAGCAGGCACCGGAGCTGACTATGTGCCTTGGTTGCGTGTTCAGGATGTCCCTTCGATGGGGCGTTCCTGGAAAATCCAAGGCGTTAAGATTGATCGAATTCATCACCTCCTCTCCGGCCTCGAACGAGCGTACTTTCTAGTCTGTGAGTTTTCAGAGAACGTCGTAGATACTCGCGAGCAGTATCCCCTGCTGCCGTTGGAAAGCACCCAGGCGATCGCCAGAGCTATCGGTGTTCGGCACCCAAAGTAAAAATCCACCTCTGTTCCGCTGGTAATGACCACTGACTTTCTGCTAACTGTTAAGCTGCCAAACGGAGACCTTAAGACGGTTGCTAGGACAATCAAATATCAACAAGACCTCCAAGGCAAAGACCGTGCTCGCACTTTGGAGAAGTTAGAGGTTGAGAGGTAATTCTGGATAAGCCAGGGCGTAGATGGGGCATTATAACGGAGGAGCTGTTTACGCCCGACTTGATCCAAAACCTTGCATTCCTTCGCAAACATGAAAAATTGCCTCGCGCCCTGATGGATGTCTCGCTGCATTCGGAATTTATCGAGGGTCTTGAGTCCATAAAGGTTTGCCCCTGGTCAACCTCAGGGAGTTTGAGAAGGATTGGCAACCGATTATCTATATCGTATAGCGAGGCTCGCGACATTTTCTTTATTTGACCTGGCGAAAAATAATTTTAACCGAAACCGCCAATATCTTGCTAAGTCCCTGATTTTATTTCTCGACTTTGACGGTGTACTTAATCCTAATGAAGTTTACCTGGCCAGAAAGGCCCACGACTGTACGCTCGGGGTAGCTGTGATGGCGATATTGGGGAGGCAATACTGGTGGGATATCCACTTGAGATCGATGCCCAGGTCTTTTAGGGCGGGATATCAACTATTGCATGGTGATAACGCCCAGTGGAAACATCGGCCACTGGGCCGTTAGCAAGAACCCAAAAGTGTGCAAAGCCTACATCTAGGCTAGCGCATTATTAAGATCCCTCGCGTTCCTCCACAAATGCAGGCCCTACATCACTATTGCCTGGTATTATCGTGTATTTCCCCTCTGTAAAGTCTTTGGCGTCGAGCATGATCGCCCGGTATCCGATAGCAACTGGCTTGGGAAGAACCTGGGTCAGTGTTACGCCAGTGCTTGATGATCTAGTAACTGAACCTGTTATGCCAGGTGCGTTTGGTATGGCCATCTGGCTCAATGCGGCTATTTCTTGAGCTTCAATTGCGATTCGTTCATTCAGGTCACTTATGCTCTGCTGTCTTGCTTCTTCAACTTTATTGTTCTCTGGAACCTCCGCTTTCAGGCCTGCCAGGCTGTCCCTCAATTTACTTAGTTTCTCAGATCTTTCGATGAGAGACAGGGCAGTGGCGGATAGTTGACCGGAGTATGAGTCCGAGGCTGAGATTGATACGTCAATAACACGAGCGTAGTAAACATCAGTGATCAAGGCGAGGGCTGTGGAAATACTAACTTCACTTCCTCCGGCGTTATTGTTAGAGTTTTTAATAAGCAATATTAAGTTTTTGATGTCGGCAGCCTTAGTACTGTCTGCTGGATTTGTGTCGTAGGTGCCCACGAATTTTCGGTAGATGTCCGTGCTTTGGGTAGTGATTGATTCGGCAACTGGTACTGAGACGGTGACATAATATTGATCTTTTCTGCCTCCTCCAAATAGCGCGCCGACTCCTCCTGTAATTACATTTGCTCCAAGTTTTGATTCAGATAGAGATGCAAATGTAAACGCCGGAAATGATACGGTTCTGCCAATTGCGAAGTCAGTTTGGCCGTCCAAGTCGCAGCCAGTATGTGAGAGTTTGAAGTCAGGCGGTGACCATGGGGTAATATCATTGTCCTTTAATTTGTATGTTGTGGTGGTGGGCATTCGTGGTCTTTTTTTCATCTCCTTGTAAAGATCGCACACATTAAGAGAGGCAAGATAGACAGGAGGGATTTTGTAGAATCTAGTTGGGATTTTCTTTGATGCTAAATTTCCTGCACTATGGGCAGGAACTAAGTAGATATCTCCAGGAAACACATCTTCCCTTAGGGGGTAAAATGGGTGCACGCCCATTTGGGATACGTTTGTAGCCCATTGCATAGCAACAGCGCCTGGTTCGAGTGACTTGCTTGGGCAGCCAGCTATGAGCATAGCGCCAACAGCTATAACCACGGCTTTGCTTAGTGGTTCAATATTTCGTTTCATCTCTTTCATGATGTCTATCCCTGATTGTTGGCAATGTGCCATTAATCGGTATAGACATAGATTTCAAGATTTGAAAGTTGCGATGGTTAGGTGAGCTGATGATGGCTTGAGGTGGTATCAAAACGGATACCACTGGAGGCCGGGTAGAGGCCACCTTCTGCGTGGTCTGGCGGTTCTTTAGAAGGACAAGTACCTTGAGGTTCTGGGCCACGATCTGCTTGGCAAGAGAACGCGCAATGAGCGTCTTGCCGCTACCTGAGAACCCCGCGATCAGACTCCGATCAGTGTCGAGGCACAAGGCCACCTGATTCGCCTGTCCGTCTGGTCGAAGCCACAGCTCGCCGTCCGCAACGATCTTGCGGCCAAAGAGACCCTTCCCGTATTTCCCGCGGCCAGACAGCGTCGAGGAATTGATCGACTTCACGGCTGAAATTGGCCTGGTTGCCGTAGTCAGTGCAGACTTCCAGTGCGCCATCAATTGTATGATGCGCGTGGGCACGTCTCGACGATGCTTCTGCAGGGTCAGAATACCGTCGGACAGGCCGGTCGAGCGGCACATATGCGCTGGTGATCTGCGAGCTTTCGAGATCGAAGTCTGGAAAGTGCACTGCGTAACCGACTGGGCACTTCAGCTGCCACGACTGCAGCATCTCGACAAGGACGAAAGTGTTATCCCTGACCTGATTTAGGGGGCGATTTCGTATCCGTCACATTCGTGAATGAGTCGAACGCCCGAAGGCTTGTATTGCCCCGACTAGTCTCGATGCAAAGCATGCCCAACTCCGCATGCAGGGTCACGAAGTCCACCTCGCCAGACAGATGCTTCCTGTCCAAGGAGACCTGCAGGTACTCCTGCAGCTCCTGCGAGTACACCCGTTCGGTCCTACCTCGCAGCAAAGACAGCGAATGGATGATTGTGAATCCATCACCGAGTGCCGCAAGCTTCTGAATGAGGGTGAACTCGCCTTTGCTGCGGAATTCCGCGTGGTCGAGTGTTGGAAAAAACCTAGCCATGGCCGGAAGGAACGCTCTTTCAGCTTAAGTATTTAGTACGCTGCAGACTTTTGGGCATAGTAGCCTCAAACGTCCCGGATTGAGCCTTTGGACTGGCTACTGCCTTGAGGTACTTGGATTTGGCTACCATAGAGGCATAGTGACGCCCCAGATGCGATCTAGCGTCGCGAGCCTGAGCCTTGGGGGGGGCTGCGAAGCGAAGTCGTGCTCGGCTTCGCGTAAGCGGCCCTAGGCGCTGTTTTCACGCTCTACCGATATCTGTAGCTCACCACATGTCCCCACAGCAAGCCGCGCTTTCGGCCATTAGTGGGCAGCGTGAGTCGGGCGTCCAGAATAGGATTCTATAATCGCTCTATAATAGCTATAAGGTTCATCCTAGAGCGGTCCAACTGCCTGTAAGCGTTAACAACAAGCCCGATTGCGCTTCATGCTGCTAATGCTACCCGAGGCATAGTGGCGGACTGCACGAAAGTCTGTCGATTTTGAATGCGCCTTAATGGCGGTGCTTGGTGCGAATGACCGGCGGTGTTCATGCGAATCCTCATTCAACAGAACCGGGAAGAAACGGCCATTCATAAGGAGACTGCCTCTTCTCCTAAGTGCAACCGTCAATGCCAGTTGGTCGCTATCACCGCATTCAGTTGCTGCGCTGATCTGTAGTCAAGCTGCCCTCACTTCCGTCCTTCACTCCAAAAGACTCACCAAGCTTTTGAATCACCCAACCGAGCAGCGGGGGGAACGGCCTCAATGAGTTAGCCATTTAGGCCCCTTGGGAGATGCGTATCTCCTGTACAAATCACATGCTCGGCTGTCGAGACTTCAGCTAACGTGAAAGCAGTGCTGTGTAAGTGTAAGCGCAACGGCAGCGGCATACTGCTTGCCTGAGTCTGTCTGGCCCACCGAGGGTTGCTATTTTCACGGAGGAAACATGTTCAACGTTGGCCGCTTCGTCCCGCTTGGACTGGCTCTGGCCCTTGCTGGGTGCATGCCTAATACCCCATACCGAACTCTCCGGGACTTACCCCCCGACGCCAATGGCGTCATTAACAAGGATCGGCCGAGGGTCATTCCTGCGCCTGTGCTATCCCCATCAAGGGAGTGCGGCGGCAGTCTTGAGGAGAAACGGTGCGTCCAGTTCGTGGAGTTCGATGAGTTTGGTAACCCCGAGAGCCGCAATCAGCTCGATGAGGCTCTTACTGCGGCGGAGGCGGTAGCGAGATGTGGGGGGCTGGTGACGGTCTACGTTCATGGCTGGCACCACAGCGCAGCGCCTGATGACTCTGACATTAAGAACTTCAAAACCCTGGTATTCGATTCGGCGGGCGGTAAGCCTGGCCTCGGGATCTACGTTGCATGGCGTGGGGATTCGATCAATTCAGACTCGGTGCTTGGGATGGTTCCCAGCTATTTGGGCACCTTCTGGGACCGCAAGAGCACTGCACATAACATCGGCAACGGTGGCGGGGTTACGGAGCTGCTGCGATCACTCTCTGACATTCGCACCGGTCATCAGACATCACGCTTCCTCGTGATTGGGCATAGCTTCGGCGGTGCAATTGTTTACTCCTCCCTGTCCGATGGCATAGCTGAGAATCTCCGGCGCGACGCGCAGGACAGCAAAGATTACTCCCCGATCGCTGATCTGGTGGTACTCATCAATCCCGCCTTCGAGGCCATGCGGCTCCGGCCGCTCTACGGTTATGCCCGGAACTACCAATATCCTGTCACTCAGCCGCAGAGGTTAATAATCGTCACCTCAGAAGCGGACTCGGCCACCGGGTTCTGGTTTAAGGTGGGCCGCCGGCTAGGAACCCTGACTCAGGCATACCCCGAAGGGTCATACGTGGAGCAGGATTCAACAGCCGTTGGGCATTATGATCCCTACATCACCCACAAGCTAACGGCGGTGAAAAGCTGCCCGTCGCCGGACCAGCTTCTAGGGCCTGCGGGTAGCAGCGGACGGCCGCAGAGCATGTGCATCGAGGACGAGAACAACAAGTTGCTTCTTACCCGTTGCGACCAGAACGGAAAATGCGATCTCGATGGGGTACAGCATTACCTCAACCTCGGAAAACCTGGTTCGAATATTCCCCACAATTTCCCGATCTACAACATCCGGACTACAAAGGATGTGATACCCAGCCACGTCAGTATCTGGAAGCCGCCGATGAAGTTGGTGCTGGAATCCTTGCTCGTGAAGGTCCAGGATCCCTCGTCGATGCCAATTGTCTCTTCAGGATGTGCTGCGCCAGCCAGTGCCGGAGCGCCGTAAGAGTGCCCCATGGGGAGAGTCCACCCCGACCTCTTGTACGATCTGGCGGCAACTGACTCCTGAGCGACGGGCCAGTTCCACGGACTCCCGTTTGAACTCGGGCTGTATTTCTTGCGCTTGGACATGATCACTCCTTAAGCTCGATGTGAGCTTACTCGGTATCCGTCCGGCAAAGTCATCTAGGCCGCCCTGCAAAACTATCGTATCCGTACGGCGTTGTTCAAGATGCATCAGCATGGCTATGGGGGAGCGACGTGGGGAGTCGGCAACTAGGTCAATTCCGCATTGGCGATAACTGGCGTCGTTGACTGTCGGCAACTGGTGTATCTTTCGATCACTATGCTACTGCAGGTGGATCGTAGCGATTTTTTGACAGTATGTTGGTTTGAGACCAGCTCAAGGAATATATTATGAGTGTAGATGACACGTTGTTCGAAGAAATAATGCGGTCTATGAAACTTTCCCGAAACTTGCTAGCTGCAAGAGTAAATGATGCGGAAGATATCAGTAAAGCGCTAACTTATAAGCTTTCCCATCATTTCGACCCGGAAAATGATATGGAGGAAGGCTTAAGCGACCTTCTCGAGTTTATCGCTGACCATACCAAAAAATCGCTCATAGAAGTCTTAGGAGAAGCGTATGATCGACAAGCATTTGAGCTAGCCATTAAAGGTGTTCCTGGGTTTGAGGAAAAAGTAAAACTGGGACTGAGGGCAAAAAATAGCGTCGTAGAACTCAAGGAATATATGGATGATAATGACGTTGGAGATGAAGCAAAAGAGTTCGCAGCTCTGTGTATAAATGCATTTACAGATATTAATTCAATGCTTTTGGAGCAGGACGTTGTCCCGCTGATCAAGAGAGGGATTTATTCTGAAGACTTGGCTGATGCGATATCTGTATGGGAAATGTCAGCAGTTGAAAAAGCCACCGATGAGAGTTTCTGGCAGGCCGAGCTGGAAGCCCGCAAAGGCATACTGGAAAGGCTTCTTGGAGGGTTTGCAGTGTTTTTGCAACGTGAGTTTCACGTTGGCAGCACCAACAGCGAAGGCGCTGGCAGCAAACGTGCCGACTTTGCGTTGGTGGATAGCATTAATAACAATATATCCTTGATAGAGATCAAAACCCCTAGCACCAAACTTCTAGGTACTGAATATAGAAGCACGTATCCCTTTTCAAGTGAAATGTCTGGAACGATCAGCCAAGTGTTGAATCAAAGAAATGAATTGACCTTAAACTTCTTCGGCAAATCATACAGCAGCCCAAAAGCGTTTGAGGTTTTTGCTCCAAAATGTTTCATAATTGCAGGGACTCTCAAAAGTTTAGGCGAGGACAAGATAAAGCTCAAAGCTTTTGAAATGCAAAGGCAGGCGGTTGCCTCGCACGTGACAATTGTGACGTTTGACGAGCTCTATCATCAGTTCTCCATGTTCAATCAGATATGACCGTCAAAGGAAAAACTCTCCTGTTTTAAGTTGAGTAGAAAGCTTTACGCGATCTAGTAGGCAGACTCGAGGTCTGGGTCATAAAAGGGTTCAACGGCCCTTTCACGAAATCTGGCTAACTTATTCTCAGTTTTAAGCGATCTTTTAAGCCTTTAGTGTCGAAATCTTCTGGGGGAGCGCTAGGGTTCTGGTTCCCCAAAAATTTGCTGGTCTCTATCAACAAGGTGCCTTACAGCTGCTTTTGATAGTTTTTTCTTGACGAAATCGGTCTGTTTTTCTTTCTGGCGTTTAGAGAGGCGCTCCATGCCTTCGGTAATTCGAGAAGACACCCTATCCAAATGAGAAACCAAATCCTCTGGTAACTCTGAAGGCGCCACTCTAGCAGTGTTAGTAACACTTAGCTTAAGATCTGACCAAGAGTCCGGCTGGTTGCTTAGATTCTCCATATTGAACATAGATCCATACAGGATAAATGGTCCTAGCTTAGCCATGACTACGTGGCGTCCCAAAATTGGTAGCATACCGATGTATGGTATATCAAATATCCCCTGAACAATGGTATGTCTTAGGTGGGTGCGGCTTAAAGCTTTGGAAGATTTAATTGTAGAGTCTGAAAAGTCATCATCTAAAATTAGATATATATTAAATGGGTCGACACTTTTCCGCTCTTTTAGGAGATACTCACGCCAAGACTTTTCCGCCTCATGGAAGTAACTAAAATTCAGAGTTGGTGGGTGCTCTAAAAGAGTATATTTCAGTATCCGCCAAGTTATAGAAACCATTAAATCGTATGTGCTGGGGCTTAAAATTACAGGGTGAGCAGGCGCATCGAAGTAGGGACGGTACGTTTCTATTGCGAATTCGTCTTCCCAGACACCAAAACGATCCTCACATTTTTCGCATAGTAGTGGAAACGAAATCGTATCCTGAATCACCTGATTGGGATTCGATGCTTCTCTGAACGAAAATCCTCCGCAGTCTCTGGCGATTCTGGTCGACACAAACCTTGGTATAATATGGCTTTCTTCCCCCGTGGGGTGTAACCCACACAGATAGCAGACCGTTGTTACTGTGTTTGACATGCTCCCCCCTTCGTCCTTGATATCTATTCGGTATGAACATCATAAACGGAATCAAGATGTTATGATCTAGACTTATGGTCAAAGTTTCTGCTCTGCCAAACGCAAAAAAATACGCGACCAACTGCCTCAAATAGCCGTGCAAGCTTTCTGGTCCATCCTCCTTTGACATAGAAATATGATTCTAAAGGCCGCTCTGGTCTTTTTCCGATGAGACGTAGGTCAGCGTTAGGTCGTCAACTGGGCCAGTTCTGCATCAACGGCAGTGCCCAGAGCTGACACAGACGTGCATCAGTTATAGTTGCGACAGCTTTAATTCTCAAGCGCGTTGGTATCTGCAGGCTTCTTGGGAGGTTGCGACAGTTTTGCGCGATTCTTGTGACGGCTGGAGGCCGCGAGTTTTGGGGGCTGGCTAAGACAGCTTTAATTCTCAAAATTCACTGTGTTTTAGAGAATTAAAACTGTCGGAAGCGGCCGGGGATCAAACCCTCGGTTTGCTTCCGATCAGTGATTTCTCGCACGATCAAGCTTCCCTCAGAGGCTGGATGTTGGGACCCGTTTTAGCTCTTACCCGAGCCCCTCTTTGCCCGCTTGATCGCACTTTGCTCTACAGCGTCGAGCGCTTTCAGGAGGGCACATCTAGGAGGGCACTCGTTGTAGCCGGAAAGAATCAAGGAGCGCGCTTTACTCAATCCCCGCAATTGCCCACGAAGAGTCGGATACCTGGCGCGACGATCTCCATAGTAGAGGTTGGTAAGGGTACTACTGGACTCTCCCGAGTGCTCAATTGCGGACCAGTCATCCAATGTGGAAATCCAGATGCTCAGCTTATTGTGCGCTGGCATCGAAAGCTCGGACCATGCTAGGCCCTTGAGGATCTCGCCCAGCTTTTGGTGCTGCTTCACTGTCATCGACTTCTCGGGCCGCCAATCAGATGCAAAGCCCGGGCGCCCACCATAAGCAATAGCGCCTGCTCTACGTCCATAGGAGGCGTCGGGCCTAGCGCGATAGCGCTTTCCACTCGCAACTCGCATTGGACTCAAGAACTGGGAGTAATAGCTGCCTGACAATGAACTCCAATCAACACCGGGCAAAGGCGGCAGCTGTTTGACGATGCTCGCAACCCTGTTTTGCAGATTGGCATCAGCCGTCACGAGAATAGGAATACTACTCCCTGGAAGGTACAAGCCTTCCCAGTCAGGCTTGGTCGTTTTGAGCCCCTGAGCGGCAATCCACTCTTCACGCTTGGCTTGGTTCATATCAAAGCGACCTGGGTACGGCTCATCTAGCGCAAGCCAGTTACCTGAGTCAGCCTCAACCCACAGACTCAAATGATCCTGCCCAGGCAGTTCCTGAAGAAAAGAAACACGCTTCTTGTCAGCTATCTTCCTCATTGGACGAAGGCCTGTTTCCGCGCAAAACTGCAGCTCACGAACTGCATCCATGATCCTTTTCTGGGCACGCTCCTGCGATGTTGCGTTGGATCTAGCACGAAGATGATCGGCGCTCTCTAACTCGAAACCTCCCAGCAACCAGTAACTGCGTGCTTTCAGTGAGGGAAGGAAGTTGAGCGTGGACTGAGGTAGTTGAACCTCAACGGTGCAGCGGCCAGAAACAGGCTGGGCCTCACGATCATACCAATAAACCGTGAGATACAACGACTGGAGAGGTTCACGCGGCTTGATCAACGCAAGCTGACGCTTTGCGTGCTTGTGATTTTGAAAACCTGCGATTTGTGCAGCTTGGTCAAGCGCCAAAGTATGTTTGATGCCACGGTCGCGGCGGATTGCTTTAGCGAGACGAGAAATACCAGTGATGGTACTAGGAGGGGTATACGACTGATCCATGATTCTGCTCCACGTCCTTTTTGAAGCGTCACCCGTCTCCGCTAAAAGGACCGATGGATTAAGAATCTAACCGGTCAAGGCGATACAAACAGTGCCGTTTCCGGCTGAAAATGACGGGTGTCATGCGCCTGTCGAGCACGTAAATAGGCTATCAGAACTTAAACTGCGGCGACAAGCCCTGAGAAGTTTGAGTAGTCCTTGTGCGAAGGGGCTTTCTTTCAAGGGTGTCCCACTCGCTGCTTTGGAGGGTCACTACACTGAGGCGCTCGGCTCTGTGCATCGGTCGTCCAGATCGGCGTCCATGCTTGATCTAAAAATACGACATCGTTCGGTCGCAAAGCCGCGTCAAAGCTGACTGCGACAGATTTAATTCGCTAGGGCTTGTGCCTGTCGCGCCGATTTTGCCTTTTGCGACAGCTTTACACTTTCTCACGACATGGCTACAGGTCGCGAAAAACGGGACCTCTCAGCGACAGCTTTAATTCTCTAAATCCAGTGCACACCGGCGATCAGAAGTTCCTGCGTGGTGCCGATGCGTACCCGCAGGCATCGACCAGAGCCAGATCGGCTGCCCCTCGCGTAGACGGGGCAGCGCCTGGCGGATACCGCCGATCAAGTTGCTGCATGATTACCTCTGCTCATACCGCACAGCTTCATGGCGTATCATTGCCCCAGCACTCTCCGCCACAGGATCCCCATGGCCACTCCCAATTCCGGGTTGCGCAGCCAACAAGCCGAAGAAACCCGCGCACGCATCCTCAAGGCCGCCACCAAAGTATTCAGCCAGGACGGCTACTCGGGCGGGCGCATCGAAAAAATCTCGCGGCTGGCGAAATCCAACGACCGCATGATTTATTACTACTTCAAGAGCAAGGAGCAGTTGTTCATCCGCGTGCTGGAGGGCATCTACGCCGACTTCAACGAAGCCGAGAGCCGCCAGCGCTTCGACCTCGAACAGCCGATCGCGGCGGTGCAGCAACTGCTTGGGTTCGTGTGGGACTACTACGGGCGCCATCCCGAATTCATTAGCATCCTCAACAGCGAAAACCTGCACAAAGGCAAGCACTCGCGCAAATCGCCCCACCTTTTGGTGCTGTCAGGCGCGGCGCTCAATACCCTGGCGCCGATCATCCAGGCGGGGCAAGCGAAGGGGGTGTTTCGGGCCGACGTGGACGTGCTCCATACTTACCTGCTGATTGCCTCGCTGTGCTACTTCTACAACTCCAACCTGCACACCCTGGGTGCCTTCCTGGGTGTCGATCTGGACAGCAAAAGCGCCCGCGACCGCTGGCTGGACTACGCCCGCGACCAAGTACTGCGCGGGCTGGCCGTTGGCTGACAGGGCTCAGTGGCTGCCAGGGTTGGCACGCAGCCACGCGACCTGCTTGGCCAGGGGCGGCCATGGCGCCTTGTCGGCGGCGAAGTTGCTGCGCAGGTAGGCCACCAAATCACTGACTTGGGTGTTCGAGAGGCTGTCCTTGAAGGCCGGCATATAGCCCAGCTCGCTGACCGCGGGGTTGCCGATGCCGTGCAGAATGACCTTGATCAGGTTGTCGGGGCGTTCGCTGTGCACGTTGGTATTGGTGGCCATGGACGGGCTCACACCGAACAGCTCGGGCCCGCCGTCCAAAGCGCTGTGGCAACCGGCGCAAGCGCCTTCGAACACCCGTCGGCCATTGGCCAGGTTGGCCGTACTCGGTGCGCTGGCAACTGCCTGCTGCGCTTGGGCGGCGGGCTTACCTTCGAGGGTGCCGAGGTAATGGGCGATCGCCCGCAGGTCATCGTCCGGCAAGGTCGACAACTCGCTGACCACCGGCCCCATGGGCCCGGCCGCCACGCCGTGCTCGGCGCTGAAACCGGTGCGCATGTAGGTGAACAGCTGGTCTTCGGTCCAGGGCGTAGGCGCCTTGGACAGGCCGGTCAGTGCCGGCGCCTCCCAGCCATCAACCATCGCCCCGGAAAGAAACTTCGCCCCGCCCTGTTCCGCGCCCATCAAGTTGCGCGGCGAGTGGCAGGCAGCGCAGTGGCCGAGGCCGTTGACCAGATAATTTCCGCGGTTCCACTGGGCGCTGCGGGTCGGGTCGTCCTGGTATTCACCCTGCTTGAGGAACAGCGTGTTCCAACCCGCCATCAGCGCCCGCACATTGAACGGGAAGCGCATCTGGTTGGCCGGTGGCGTGCTCGGTACTGCCGGTTGCGACATCAGGTAGGCGTACAGCGCCTGCATGTCGGCTTCCTTGATGTTGCGAAAGGCCGTGTAGGGAAATGCCGGGTACAGATGCCGGCCATCGCGGCTGATGCCCTTGCGCATGGCGCGGTCGAAGGCGGCGAAGGACCAGTTGCCGATGCCAGTCTGCCCGTCAGGTGTGATGTTGCTGCTGTACAAGGTGCCGAACGGCGTGTCCATGGCCAGGCCGCCGGCGTTGGTCGCGCCATCGCGGGCGGTGTGGCACACGGCGCAATCCCCGGCGGCGGCCAGTTGCCGGCCGCGCTCGAGAGTGGCGGTGCTCCAGGTACCGGCCGGCGGCGGCGTGACCGCGGCGATTTCCGCGCGCCACGGCATGGCGCTGATGCCCAGGCCCAGGGCCGTACCGAACAGCCCGGCCAGGCCGCCGAACAGCCATTTGCGCTTCTTGCTTTTCACCGGTGCGGCATAAGGCAGCCCGAGTGGGTCTTGAGGCTCGGCGGCCTTGAGCGCGGCCAGCACCCGCTCGGCGGTGATCGGCAGTTCACGAAAGCGGATGCCGGTGGCGTCGAACACGGCGTTGGCGATGGCCGCCGCGCTCGGCACCGAGGCCGATTCTCCGGCGCCCAGCGGCGGCTCGCTCTGGCGCGGCATCATCAGTACATCGACTTCGGGCACCTGCGGGAAAGTCAGGATCGGATAGCCACCCCACTCCTTGCTGGCCACCCGCGATTCTTCGAAGGTCACCTGTTCCTTGAGCACGCGGCTGGTGGACTGCATCACATTGCCGTGAATCTGGTGCTGTACCCCGGCCGGGTTGACCATCATGCCGGCGTCATGGCCGACCACCACGCGGGTCACAGCGACGTCGCCGGTGTGCTTGTCGATGGCCACGTCGGCGACCCAGGCGGCCCAGGCGGCGCCGAAACCGGGGAATTTGCTGTGGATGTAGCGCGCGTAGGCGAAGCCGCGGCCACGCAGCACGCCATCTTCGCTGGGCGTTTGCCCAGGCTGGGTGTGCGGTGACCATTGCGCGCGCTCGGCAGTGGCACGCACCAGTTCGGCGGCGCGTTCGTCGGGCAGGTAGCGCAGGCGGTATTCCACCGGGTCGATGCCGGCTTCGTAAGCCAGTTCGTCGATATAGGATTCATGTGCGAATACATTGGGCAGCGCTGATACGCCGCGCAGCCAGGAGGCGCGCACGATGGGCGCCATGTCTTCGATGCTCACCCGCAACTCGGGGTAGCTGTAATGGGGCACAGCGGTGCGGTCGCCCATCTCGTAGGCCACCGGCACCGGCTCGACGCGGCCGGTAAGCAGTAGCGCCAGGGTGGGCGCGCCGTTGGACGGGTAGCGGGTGCGAAAGTCATACACGGCCAGGTCGCCGGCAGCATCGATGCCGCCGTCGACGTCCATCAGTTGCGCAGTGCCTTTCGGTTCCCAGGCGTGCTCTTGCTCGCGAGTCAGTTGCACGCGCACCGGTTTGCCGACCGCGCGGGACAGCAGCACGGCATCGGCGCACACGTCGTCGGCGCAGTTGCGCCCATAGCAGCCGGCGGCTTCCATGCGGATGATCTCGATGCTGGTTTCATCGCACTCCAGCAGCCAGGCGAGGTCGGCGCGCAGGGCATGGGGGTTCTGTGTGCCGGACCAGATGCGGGTGGCCTGCGGTTGATAGTCGGCCACCGCGCAGGCCGGGCCGATGGAGCCGTGCAATTGATAGGGCCACAGGTAGCGGCGGGTCAGCCGCGTCGCGGCACTGGCCAATGCCGCATCGACGCCGCCAGTGTCGTGCACGACCCGTTCAATGGACGGGTTGTCGCGCAGCGCCTGTTCGATATTGTCGAGGTTTGGTAAATGCTGCTGCCAGGGCCGCCATTGCACCTTGAGCTCGCGGGCGGCTTTGATCGCTTGTTCTTCACGCTCGGCGACCACGCCGATGAAGTCGCCGATCACCACCACGCGGACGATGCCGGGAAGATGGGCGATGGAGCTTTCATCCACGGCGATCAAGCTGGTGCCGACGAACACACCGGTATCGTAGCCGTCATAAGGCGGACGTACGACCCGCCCGTGGAGCATGTCGGGCACGCGCATGTCTTGCACGAACGTCAGATCGCCGGTGGCCTTGGCCGGAATGTCGACGCGCGCCGAACTTTGCCCCACCAGTTTGTAATCGTCCAGCGGTTTCAGGGGCGCAGTGCCGCTGATGCTCAGCTCGATGTGCTGGCCCTGGATCAATTCGGCGAAACTCAGCGCCTGGCCATCGCGGCCATGTACCACACCGGCCTCGATGCGCAGGTCATCGCTGCCACAACGTTTGGCGGCGGCGGCCAGTAACCAGCGACGAGCTTCGGCGGCGGCATTGCGCAGCGGTATCGCAGAGATCTGCAAGGTCGCGCTGGCAATGGTTGCGCCCTGGTTCGGCGTGCGGGCGGTATCGCCCAGTACCACACGCAGTTGGTCCATGCGCAGGTCGAGTTCTTCGGCGACGATCTGCCCCAGAGAGGTCTGGATGCCGGTGCCCAGGTCGACGTGGCCGTTGAAGGCGTAGTATTCGCCGTTGTCGCACAGGGCGATGAACAACCCCAGTTCCTTGGGCTTGACGACTGGAGTCTTGCCCTTGGGCACCAGGCCGGGCGGTGGCTGGATCCGGTCGACCACCAGCAGTACGCCCTCGCGCGCCAGCAGTTCGGCCTGGGTGGGAACGGGTCGGTCAGTCATTGCAGTGGCCCTCACGATATAGCTGGGCGGCGCGCCGCACCGCAGCAAGGATTTCCAGGTGCGTACCGCAACGGCACAGGTTCGCCGACAGTGCGCGGCGGATCTGTTCTTCGCTAGGGTCGGGGTTGCGGTCGAGCAAGGCCTTGGCGGTCATGATCATGCCGTTCAGGCAATACCCGCACTGGGCCGCCTGGGCATCGATAAAGGCTTGCTGCACCGGGTGCGGGTGGTGACGGTCACCGAGGCCTTCGAGGGTGGTGACGTTACGATTCGCCACCCCGCTCAAGGGCAGCACACAGGAGCGCGCAGCCTTTGCGTCGACGATCACCGTGCACGCCCCGCATTCGCCCAGGCCGCAGCCGAACTTGGGGCCATTGAGGTGCAGGTCGTTGCGCAGCACCAATAGCAAGGGCGTGTCGGCCATGGCGCTGCAAGTCACCGGCTGGCCGTTGACGGTGCAGTTGACGCTAATCGTGGAGGTGGGCGAAAGAGGTTTGTTCATGCCGCTCTCTATTTCGTGTAGTGCTTACTACATCAAAAGGCAAGAACGGTGCCAATTGCCTGCTGGCGCGCGGAGCCTCGCGCCAGGTGTGGCAAAGCGGGTGAGTCAGGCCGGATCGTCGATCATTTTGCGCAGCAGGAACAGCATTGCCACCCGCTCGCCGGGATTGAGGTTGCTCAGGGTCAGTTCGCTGATCTGCAGGGCGCAGGGCTCGGTCTGCTCTACCGCCACGCGGCCGGCTTCGGACAGGTGCACGATTACCTTGCGCCGGTCTTTGGCGTCGTGGCCCAGCTCGACCAGTTCGCGAGCCTTGAGGCGCTCGACGATGCCGCGGATGGTGGCCTGGTCGACGGCGGTCAGCGCCACCAGCTCGGTCAGCGAGCTGGGGCCGTTGTCGCGCACGGCGCACAGGGTAATGAACTGCACCGCCGTGAGCTGCGACTCGCCAACGTTCTGCTGGAAGATCGCCATATGGCGCTGGTAAGCCTTGCGCAGCAAGTGCCCCACCTGTTCGGTGAAAGCGTAGGAAGAATCGGGGGAGCTCATGGGCAGGACGGGTCCGAAGCAGCTGAAAAATACATACGATAACTCAAAGTTCACCACCGCCGCGCGCCCGGACCTTGCGTCACGGGCGCCAGCGATGTGGGTCAACGGGCGATGGAGGCGGCCGGGGCGACTACGTCACCCGCCAGTACCACGGCCTGGTCATCCAGGTAGATATCGCAGTTGCGCAATGGGATGTCCATATGGCACGGCGTCTTGCGCTTGCCGCCCACCTCGGTGTTGGGGCCGGTGGAGAACAGGAAGTTGCCGTAGAACGCGCGGGCGTCCATGCACATGCCGTCGTTCTTGTCGTGCAGGCCCATGGCGGTCCACTGCGCGCGAGGCTGCAGGCCCCAGCCGATATGGGAGATGCCGTACACCTCGGGATCGTTGAAGTACTTCATGTACTCGCGCAGGTACTCGGCCTCGAAACCGCCGTGGATGCGGGTGATAAAGCCCTTGTCGATCTCCAGGGTGATGCGCTCGCGGCAGTAGGTCTTGAACGGCAGCAAGATATCGCCCACGTCCAATACCAGCGTGCCTTCGGCGGTTTCCTCGTTCGGCCAAGTGAACAGAAAGCCACTGGGCCAGTGGTCCCAGCGGCCCGGGGCGTCGGCGTAACCGTATTCGGTCACGGCCGGGTATTGGCCCAGCGCGGCGCGAAATTCGCTGCCGGCGCGGGAGCGTACGGTCATGGTGCGGGCCTGCTTTAGCACCGCTTCGGCGGCCATCACGCGGGCTTTGTCGGCCTCGGTGGGCAGCATTCGCGCCAGTACTTCCGGGGGCTCCACGGCCAGCAGCATGCGCGTGCCGGTCTTGAGAATCTGCTCCTGCTCGGGCGAGTGCAGCAGCATCATGGTGTCGATGATCAGGTCGGCTGCCTCCAGCGCGCGCTGGGCCGCGAGGTTGCCGGTGAGCGCGGTGTCGCCGCAGTAGGCCGTCATGTCATTACCCATGGCCACCGGCGCGTTGAAGGCCGGCAGCTCTACGGCGTAGACCTTGGCGCCCAGGCGCTGGGCGGCCTCCATTGCCGCGCGCACGGTGCGCGGGTTGGAGTAATGGGCCTTGAGAATGGCCACACTCTGGGTGGCATCCACTTTCGAAAGCTTGAGCACGTGCTCGAACATCTGGGTCAGTTCACCGTCGCTGACAGCCATTGCCTCTCTCCTTCGCTGAATTTGGAACTATGCACCGCGATGGCGCGCAGCGCTTCTTGATGGTGCGTATTTGTAATGTATACACTGTATATTTGCAAGCGCTGACACTGTTCAGGCGGCTCAGCAAAGGACGGGCCAATTACTTTAAATTGCAGCAGTCCTATATTTTATTGGCTATATTGGCGGTTATTCACTAGGTGTCGTTTTTGAAATTTTTTTAGACAAGCTCTTCACAGGAAAAATAAATAGTGCATACACTGTAAATGCGTTCCGGTCCCGCGCTTTGAGATCGGTCATCGAGGAGACACGACCCATGGGGGCAACACAACGAATCGCCATCGTCGGCGCTGGTCTGGGTGGCGTGGCAGCCGCCGCTTCGCTGCAACAGGCTGGCTTCGAAGTCGATATCTACGAACAGGCGCCGCAATTCTCGCGCTTGGGCGCCGGGATCCACATGGGCCCTAATGTGCTGAAGATTTTCCGCCGCCAAGGTATCGAGAAGCAGGTCGAAGCCATGGGCTCGCACCCGGACTTCTGGCTAAGCCGCGACCAGGATGGCGAATACATGTCGCGCATCCCGCTGGGCGATTTCGCCCGCAAGGAATACGGCGCGGCCTACATCACCGTGCACCGCGGCGACCTACATGCCCTGCAGATGACCGCCATCAAGCCCGGCTCGGTGCACTTCAACAAACACCTGGCCAGCCTCGATGAAAGCGGCAGCGACGTGCTGCTGAAATTCGCCGACGGCACCCAGGCCCGCGCCGACATCGTGATCGGCGCCGACGGCATCAACTCCCGGGTCCGCGAGCACCTGCTAGGTGCCGAAGCACCCACCTACAGCGGTTGGGTTGGCCACCGCGCGCTGATCCCGGCGCACAAGCTGGCCAAGTACGATTTCAATTTCGAAGACTGCGTGAAGTGGTGGTCGGGCGACCGCCACCTGATGGTCTACTACACCACCGCCAAGCGCGACGAGTACTACTTCGTCAGCGGTGTGCCCCAGGCCGAATGGGAAGGGGGCAATGCCAGCTTCGTCGACTGCAGCCGCGAGGCCATGTTCGACGCCTTCAAGGGCTACCACCCGAGCGTGCAGGCGCTGATCGAGAACGCCGAGAGCATCACCAAGTGGCCACTGCTCAACCGCCAGCCATTGCCGGTTTGGAGCAGGGGCCGCATGGTGCTGCTGGGCGACGCTTGCCACCCGATGAAACCGCACATGGCCCAGGGCGCTGCCATGGCCATCGAAGACGGCGCCATGCTCGCCCGCTGCCTGATGGAAACCGGCCTCAACGACTACGCCACTGGTTTTCGCCTGTACGAGGCCAACCGCAAGGAGCGCGCCTCCCGCGTGCAGGCGGTGTCCAACGCCAACACCTGGCTGCGTACCCAGGAAGACCCATCGTGGGTATTCGGTTACGAGTTGTTCGACCATCCGCTGAAATCGGAGAACGCGGCGTGAGCAGATTTCTCTACGGTGCCAACGTGCAGGCCAACGGTATCCGCCAGCACTACCTGCGCTATGGCGGCAAGGGGCAGCCGCTGTTGCTGATTCCGGGTATCACCAGCCCGGCTATCACCTGGGGGTTCGTGGCCGAGCGCCTGGCCGAGCACTTCGACACCTATGTTCTCGACGCCCGCGGCCGCGGCCTGTCTTCCACCGGGCCCAACCTGGACTACGGCACCGACGCCTGCGCCGATGACATCGTCGCCTTCGCCCAGGCCCTGGGGCTCAGGGATTGTCTGCTGGTGGGCCACTCCATGGGCGCGCGCTTCATTCTGCGCGCCGCCACCCGCCACCCCGACGCGCCCTTCAGCCGGCTCGCGCTGATCGACCCGCCGGTCTCCGGCCCCGGCCGCCGCGAGTACCCGGGCAAGCTGCCGTGGTACGTCGACTCGATCCGCCAGGCCGAAGACGGCATGAACGCCGACGACATGCTCGTGTTCTGCCCGACCTGGACCCAAGAGCAACGAGCCCTGCGTGCCGAATGGCTGCACACCTGTTATGCGCCGGCAATCCTCAAGGCGTATTCCGATTTCCACGAGGTGGATATCCATCAGGACTTTCCCCGCAACCACTTGCCCACCTTGCTGATGATCGCTGGCAAGGGCGGCGTGATCGGTGCCGAAGACGAAGCCGAGATTCGCGGTCTGCAGCCGTCGATTCAGACCGTGCACGTGAAAGACGCCGGACACATGATTCCCTGGGACGACTTCGAAGGCTTCTTCGCCGCCTTCGGCACCTTCCTTGGCCGCCCCCTCAGCTGATTCCGGAGACACGACATGACTAAGCTCTACCGCATCGGCCAGATAGTGCCGAGCTCCAACACCACCATGGAAACCGAGATACCGGCGATGCTCACTGCGCGCCAGTTGATCCGCCCCGAGCGCTTCACCTACCACTCGGCCCGTATGCGCATGAAGCACGTGAAGAAGGAAGAGCTGGCGGCCATGGACGCCCAGTCCGACCGCTGCGCCCTGGAGCTGTCCGACGCCCGCGTCGACGTGTTGGGCTACGCCTGCCTGGTGGCGATCATGGCCATGGGTCGCGGCTATCACCGTGAATCCCAGCAGCGCCTGGGGCAGGTGGTGATGGATAACGACTCCCAGGCCAAGGTGATCACCAGCGCCGGCGCCCTGGTTGATGGCCTCAAGGTGCTGGGCGCCAAGCGTATCGCCCTTGTGGCGCCGTACATGAAGCCGCTGACCGAACTGGTCGTCGACTACATCCAGCACGAAGGCATCGAGGTCAAGGTATGGCATGCCCTGGAGATTCCGGACAACCTTGAAGTGGCCCGTCATGACCCGGCTAACCTGCCGGGCATCGTCGCAGGCCTCGACCTGACCGACGTCGATGTCATCGTGCTCTCGGCCTGCGTGCAGATGCCTTCCCTGGGCGCCGTCGCCAAGGTCGAGGCGCAAACCGGCAAGCCGGTGCTCACCGCCGCCATCGCCACCACCTATGCCATGCTCAAGGCCCTGCAGTTGGAGCCGATCGTGCCCGGCGCCGGTGCCTTGCTGTCCGGTGCGTACTGAGGAGCTCCGCCATGACCACCGCAGAGGACAACTACGCCGGCGTCTGGGGCAACCGCGTCGGCTTCGGCCAGCGCCCCGCGCTGCTGCTGATCGACTTCATGCAAGGCTACACCACCGAGGGCGCGCCACTGTACGCGCCGGGCGTGGTCGAGGCCGTGACTCATAGCGTCGAGCTGCTGGCCGTTGCGCGGGCCAAGGGCATTCCGGTGATCCACACCAACATCCGCTACCACCCCGGGCATTTCGCCGACGGCGGCATGTGGGTGAAGAAGGCGCCGGTGATGAAGGACATGGTCGAGGGCAACCCCCTGGCCGCGTTCTGCACTGAAGTGCTGCCGCTGCCGAGCGAAGTGGTGCTGACCAAGCAGTACGCCAGCGCCTTCTTCGGGACCAGCTTGGCACCCATGCTGCAAGCATTGGGCATCGATACCTTGATCATGGCTGGCTGTTCCACCAGCGGGTGTGTACGCGCCACTGCGGTGGACGCCGTGCAGCATGGTTTTCGCGGCATAGTGGTACGTGAATGCGTAGGCGACCGACACCAGGCGCCGCACGAGGCAAATCTGTTCGATATCGACAACAAATATGGTGACGTTGTCGCTAAAGCCGAAGCCATTGATTACTTGCACCGATAGATCGAGTGACCCCAAGCGTAACAGCCGTCCAAAAAGAGACGGGTTCCGATAATAAACAGGGCCGCTAGAGCCTCGACTTCCTGACTACCGATTCAAACATATGCCATTGCGCGCCGCTGCTGCGGCAGAATCAGGAGTAGCATCATGTCACTCAGCAATACACAAGCCCCCGGTGCGATAGACCTCAGTCATTCGGACACCTATCGCAAGATCGTCTGGCGCATCATCCCGTTCCTGTGCTTCTGCTACTTGGCGTCCTATTTGGACCGTATAAACGTCGGCTTCGCGAAACTACAGATGCTTGACTCGCTCCACATGAGTGAAACCGTCTTCGGTCTGGGAGCAGGGCTGTTTTTCGTCGGTTACATCCTGTTTGAAGTACCCAGCAACCTGGTCCTGGAAAAAGTGGGCGCGCGTCTATGGATTGCGCGGATCATGATCAGTTGGGGATTGCTCTCCGGCCTGACGATGTTTGTCTCCAACGAGTGGCAGTTCTACACCCTGCGGTTTCTGCTCGGGGCTGCCGAAGCCGGCTTTCTGCCGGGCGTGCTGTATTACCTGAGCCAGTGGTTCCCGTCGTATCGGCGCAGCCGCATCATTGCCTTGTTCATGATCGGTTTGCCTTTGTCGACTCTGGTCGGCAGCCCGCTGTCAGGCTGGATCATGGGCAACTTCAACAACGTCGGCGGCTTCGCTGGCTGGCAGTGGCTGTTCCTCATTGAAGCGATTCCCACAGTTGTATTGGGCTTTTTGTGCTTCTTCGTCCTACCCAACAACATTCGCGAGGCCAAGTGGCTCAGCGAGGCGGAAAAGACCGAGCTCGAAGGCGTGTTGCGTCTGGACAACAGTGAGAACAAAGGTGGGCATTCGTTTCGCGAAGGTTTCTTCAACCTTAAAGTCTGGATGCTCGGCGGTATCGACTTCTCGATCCTATTAAGTGCCTATGCCATGGGCTTCTGGATGCCGAGTTTCATAAAGACTGCGGGTGTCACCAACCCCAGCCAGATAGGCTTGCTGGTTGCCATCCCAAGTCTTGCGGGGCTGATCGGTATGCTCGCCATCGGCGCAAGCTCCGATAAGCATCGCGAGCGTCGCTGGCACATTATCGTTCCATTCATAATTGGCGCTGCGGCGATGTTCCTGAGCACTTTTTTCACCCAGAACGTCGCTGTTACGGTGCTGCTGTTTTCCGTTGCCTCGCTGACGATCATTGGCGCAGTACCTGTGTTCTTCAGCCTGCCGGCCACCTTTCTCAAGGGAACCGCAGCGGCTACCGGCTTTGCTTTGGCTTGTTCAGTGGCCAACATCGCTGGGCTGGTCAGCAACTCACTGATGGGCGTGGTCATGGATCATTTCCACAGCCCGCAGATCGCTATGTGCATCTTTGCCGGATGCCTGTTGCTTAGCTCTTTGCTGGTGATCGCGCTGCCAGCGAAAGTGGTGAACCGCTAAGAAACCTTTGCTCGCAGCGCTTGGCAAACTCCAATCGTTTGAGCTGTGCAATCTCGTGAGTCAGTTTCTCGATGACCGCAGCACATTCCTACGGTCCCTCACGCATAAATTGCCGTCTCTGTTCGGGCGGCAATTTTTCCGCTATGTCCAACAACATCACCTGGGCTGCCGTTTGCAGTTGCACGGTGGCTTCGCGTTGTTTGGCGAAGCTGGTTTGTACCTGTTGCCTATCGATGCTGTCAGCGCTCAGTTGGTCAAGTATGACTTGTCGGTTGCTGCGTGTTTGCGCCGCCAGCTTGCGCAAGCCGGGCGCGTGTTGGCTGATAACGGCGCGAACGTCTTGACGTTGCTCGTCGGGTAAACGCCGCACCTTGCCAATCAGTTCCCTCACCAGTTGGTTCTGCCCCAGTTCGAAGGACACCGCGTTGGGGCGGTTTAGCAGCCAGCCGCCGAGAAAGGCGTTAGCTCCGAGGGAAAGCAGCAGGGCGACGCTCAGTAGTCGGGTTTTGTTCATGGCTCGTCTGTCCATAACAGGCCGCCCATGACGTGGGCAGCGATTTGCATATCGTCGTCGGCCACAGGCGTCGTCCAGTGGCCAGCCAACACGCCCAGCACTGCGCACAAGGCCAGGCCCGCGACTTTCATTGACCACCCATAGCGCCACTGTTGCACGGCGCGATACCACGGCTGGCGCTGCGGCTGAGCTGTGGCGGCTTGCACGATGCGTGCGGCTAAACCGTGGGGCGGGCGCGGGAGGGGTTGATTGGCCAATTGCTGGCGCAGCTCGTCATCGACGTCGTTCATCGCTGTTTATCCTCGTGGTGCGGGCTCAAGCCTTTGGGCAGCCAGCGCCGTAGTTGTTGGCGGGCACGGCCGAGCAGGCCTTCCAGCGCTTTAGGGTGCAGGCCCATCAACGCAGCGGCTTGTGTGTTGCTGTGTTCGTCGAAGTAGCAGAGCAGTACCGCCATGCGTTGTTTTTCCGGCAGGCGTTGCACGACTTGTTGAATCTTCGCGGCTTCTCGGGCGCGCTCGACATTAGCGGCGGTGTCGGCCTTGGCGTCGAGCAACTCGTGCAGCAGGCTGTCGATATCCTGCTCAGCGCGATGTTTATGTCGACGCAGATTGTCCAGGCACAGGTTGACCACAATACGCTGCAACCATGTAGAGAACTGCGCCCGGCCGGGTTGCCAAATGGCGGCATGGGTCCATACCCGCGTGAACGCCTCCTGGGCGATGTCTTCGGCGTCGGTCTGCTGGGCAAAAAAACGCCGGGCAATGGCATAGGCGCGCGGCAGGTGACGCGCCACCAACGTGGTAAATGCATGCTGGTCGCCTCTGGCAATGGCGGTCATTAGCTGCTCGTCGGTGGGCGTCATGGCGTGGGCGGCGCCTTAAGGGGTGGGGGTGACGGTGATGCTGCCCGAGCGGGTATTGCCTTGGCTACCGGTTACACTGCGGTGAAGCGTGTTACTGACTCGATCATAGCTGTAACTGGCATCACGACTGAGGGTTTTACCTGTGGCTGTGGTCACCTCAGTTTGCCGGTTCGCCGTGCCATCGGTGCGACTGGTCTGCTGATTGAAGGTTCCCGTATTGCCGTTGGCGCCGGTATAGGTGCCGCTATTCTGGCCATCGGTTCGAGTGCCTTGCACGGTGCGCGTATCACCGTTGGCAGCGGTTGTGGAACGGTTGAACTGACCGCTGGCCGGGTCGTATTGACGAGTGCTGGAGCGGGTGGCGGTTTTGCCATCGGCGCCGGTAACCGTTTGCTGGCGATTTAACCCGGCACCACGCTGACCGCTGACAGTGGTTTGATAAGTACCGCTGTGGCCACGGCTGGTGGAAAAACCGCCGCTGCGCTGGCGTTCAGCGGCTTCGCTGGCGGCGGTGCACAGCAAGGCCAGACACAGTAGAACGGGGACGGTGGTGAACAATGGACGGCGCATGGAAAACCTCGAGGTGCTGGGAAGGGTCGAGGCTTAAACGCTGAACTGATCAAATCCCCTGCGTTTATTTTCATTGCCTGTGTTTAACGCAAAAACGCGCGGCGGCTTTGGCAAACAGGGATTGCAGGAAAACGCTGGCCATCGTTGCAGCTCATTGTTAGGCGCTACACGCAACGCGGCGCCAGTCCACTTGCCGCTAGCGGCCCAAGCGTTTAGCCACGTCGTTATCCAGTCCCGCCATAAAGCGTTCAACCTCCTCGGTATAGGCGCCGGGGGTGCCGAGCAGTTGGTTGATATCCTTATGGGTCATGCCTTGCTCCAGCACGCTGACGCTGACGGCTCGCGCGCTGGCATGGGTGGCAAACAGGTGCGCCTGCTCGCAGGCCACGTCGCGCCGGGTGGAGCACACAGCCAGCATCGGCGCGACGCCATTCGCCAGTACGTAGGACGGCGAGGTTTGTTGCCAGTAGGTGGGGTCGCTGCCGAAGGCTTCGTCGTAGAAGGGCATATGCCGCGCCTGCATGATCTTCTCCACGTCCAGTGCGGCGCTGTCCAATGCGACGGTGCCGAGCCACGGCTTGGCGCCTTGTGCGGCTGCCAACGAGGGGGAGGCCGCCAGGAGCGCGACCAGATGCGCTCCGGCCGAATGGCCCATCACTATCACATGGTTAGCCGAACCGCCCCAACTCGCGGCGTTGGCTTGCGTCATTGCCAGCGCCTTTGCCACTTCCTGGGCTTGTTGCAGGGGCTTGGCGTCCGGCAGCAGCGGGTAGTTGGCGGAGACGAAGATAAAACCCTTTGCCACCCAGCGGCTGACCTTATTGGCCACCACTTGCTGGGCGTTTTTGTCGCCGGTTCGCCAGGCGCCGCCATGCACCATAAAAATGATCGGAGCATTGCTGGGCTTGTGGGGCAGGTAGACATCCAGGCGTTCTCGGGTGTTGGGGCCGTAGGGGAGATCTTTTAGTAGCGTAGCGCCGGCGGGGAGTTTCAGTGGGGCACTGTCTTGCTGGCGTTCGGCGCGGCGCTCTTTGATGGCTTCCATCAAAGGGCCAGCAAGGGCGATTTCCGACAGCAAGAGAAGGGCGCAGACGCGAAGGATTAATGACATACAAGGCTCCGGGTGGATAGGGCAGTGCTTATACGTTGTGGTCCACTTAACACCTGCGAATAATCACCAGCATTTGCGCTGGCCCGCTAAGCGCTACTCTAGAAAACAACGATCGAAAAGATAAACGCTGGCCGGCTTGAGGTTTTCCACCGTGCGTTGCGGGCGGCCGCCGTCGCCGCTTTTCTTGCGGCCGGTTTCCTGCAAATAACCCGCTTCGGTCATCTTCAGCAAACGCTGGCGCATGCTGGTCTTGAGCACCGGGCGGTCGAGCACCACGGAGAAAATGCTCACCGCTTCCGGCGCGCTGAATTCCGGGCCCAGGAACATCAGCGGCAGGCTGCTGTAGAGGGCTTTGGACAACAACCGTTCCTGGACGGCGGCCACCAGGCTGTTGTGGTCGAAAGGGAGTTTGATCGAGGCGTCGGCGACATCCTTGAGGGGAAAAAACCCCTGGTGTTCGGCGAGCCGGACCGCCTCGCTGACAATCGCCAGGTAGAACGTTGACGATGACCAGCAGCGTGGGTCGCGGAACGCGTCGCCGACGGTGCCGACCTGTTCGATCCAGGCCAGCGGCATGCCCACTTTGCTCGAGCTGCGCAGGCGCTCCACGGCGTCGTTCAGCGTGAGATCTTCGACGCCACCATTGACCACGATCCCGGGCAGCGCCCAATGGCCGGCGAACGGCTCGGCTTCCCGTCGGTTCAGGAGGATTTCCAGCGCCTGGGTCTCCCGGCAGAAGCGCAGCACACAGAGGTCGATGGTGTGCAGGTAACCGCGAGCGGGGGCTGTGCTAGTGGGCATGTCGATTTCCGTGGGTAGCGTAAAGGTCATAGTTTAACGGGTTCATGCCCGGCGCCATCCAGTGGGTGGGAAGCGGTTCGCCCGAGGCCAGTCGTTCGCGAACCACCGTGCTGCGCACGTGGATCTTTTCTTCTACGCGAAGGATGGAAAAACGCTCCAGCAGTTCCTGCCCGCGATAGAAGGTCGGCAGCAGATCCGCGACATCCTGCCCCACCACCAACGCGATCCGCTTGCCGTCCAGGGCCAGGCTGTCGGCGAGATGGGCAAGCAGGGTGTAGCTGTAGATCGCGCCTTCAACGCCACGGGCCACGACCTGCTCCACCCGGCTTGCGCGCACTTCGGCGCGGCACAGCGGCTGAACGTTTTCGACGATCGATTCCAGCCAGTTCAGGCGCACCTCATAGTCGACCATTTGCTTGCCGTAGGGATGCCGCAAGCTTGGGACCACCAGCACGCATCTGGCCTGGCATGAGGCCTCGATCATCACCTGGGCATGACCGGCGTGAGGGGGATTGAAGGCGCCGCCATAAAGGGCTATCTCGAACATGGCTTATCCTCTTTTGGTACATGACATGTACTCTATCAGCAAAATCTTTTTTGTGAAAACCCGCTTTCTGATGCACCAATTGGTTTGGATAGAAAGGGCAAGTCAAAAATATTTTCTACAGATGGCTTGTTATGAAAGTACACCTTATGTACTCTCGTGACCATGAAGAGGAGAAACCCAGCATGAACAGCCTGACCCGGAAAACCGCTTCCTTCGATGTCGATGCGCAAAAGAGCTTCACGCCGCTATGCCCCGATGAGCTGCCGGTGCCGGGGGGTGACCAGATTGCCGGTGAGCTGAACTTCATCGCGTCCCTGGCCAGCCTTCGAATCGGCAGCAAGGACGCCCACTCGCCCCAGGCCCCCTGGGTGGTCGCCGATCACGCACAGATGTTCGTGCCCACCGGGCTCGAGCACGCCGACATCACCTGGGTCAGCCACTGCGTTCCTGGTACCGAAGGTTTCGCCCTGCTGGATCAACTGCCGACCCCCTACGACTACGACTATTTCGTCTGGAAGGGTGTCGAGCCGGATTTGCACCCGTACGGCGCCTGCTACCACGACCTGCACGGCAAGCTGTCCACCGGGGTGATCGAGTACCTGAGGGGCCTGGGTGTCGAGCAGGTCATTGTCGGCGGGCTGGCGCTGGATTTCTGCGTCAAGACCACCGCTCTGCAACTGGCCGCCGCCGGCTTCAAGGTGATCATTCACCTCCCGGCTTGCCGGGCCATCAGTGAGGAGGGCGCCGTTCAGGCCATCCAAGACATGCAGCAAGCGGGGATCTCGGTTGCCGCGACCCGCGAAGAAACCATCCGCCTGGCAAACGCATAAGGAAAAGACATGGACAGTGCATTCGATTCAAGCAGCGGCACCATCCAGAGTCTTCTGGATACCGACTACTACACCTTCACCATGATGCAGGCGGTCTTGCACCAGCACCCGAACGTCGAGGTGGAATATCAGTTCATCGTGCGTTCCAAGGAGCGGCTCGGTCACCTGATTCCGGACATTCGTGTCGAGCTGGAAAGGCTCGCCGGGTTGCAGCTGCGCGAAGGAGAGCAGCGGTTTCTGTTCAACAAGCGTTTCCGTGAGTACCTGACCCCGGACTTCGAACAGTTTCTCGGCCTGTTTCGCTTCAATTTGCGCTACATCCACGTTGCGGAAGTCGATGGCCAACTGCACATCCGCGTCCGTGGGCCGATGCTGCACTGCATCATGTTCGAGCAACCGGTATTGGCGATGGTCAGCGAATTGCGCAACCGCGAGAAATACCCCGAGGTCGAGTTGGCCGACGTCACCCGCAAGCTGTACCAGAAGTTCGAATGGCTGGAGAAAAATGCCAGTCGTGAAGAACTCGCCGAGTTTCGCGTTTCAGACTTCTCCACCCGGCGGCGGCTGTCGTTCAGGGCCCAGCGTGAAGTGGTGAATGTGATGCGCAGCGATTTTCCTGGGGTCTTTGTCGGCACCAGTAACGCCCACCTGGCGTACGAGTTCGATCTGCCCCTGATCGGCACAATGGCCCACCAGTGGCTGATGGTGCACCAGCAACTCGGGCGCTTGCGCGAGAGCCAGAACGCGGCGTTGGAAAACTGGGTACACGAGTACCGCGGCCGGCTTGGTATCGCCCTGACGGACTGCATCAGCACCGACTTTTTCCTCAAGGATTTCGACCTGTACTTCGCCAAGCTCTATGACGGCCTGCGCCAGGACTCCGGTGACCCGATCGTCTGGGCCGACAAGGTGCTGGGGCGCTACCAGGAACTCGGTGTCGACCCACGCACCAAGGACCTGATGTTCTCCGATGGCCTCAACTTCGAAAAGTGCCTGCCGATCCTGCGGCATGTGCGCGGCAAGGCCAAATTCGGTTTTGGCATGGGCACCAGCCTGGCTTGCGACGTCGACGGTGTCGAACCGCTGAGCATCGTCATGAAACTGGTGCGGGTCCACGGCGAGCCGGTGGTGAAGTTCTCCGACGACCCGATCAAGAACGTCTGCGAGGATGCCTCGTTTCTGCGCTACGCCGCCCAAGTGTTCAACGTTGCCCTGATCAATCCATAGTTGGGAGCTTGATATGACTTCGTTTCAGCAAGAGAGCATTGCCCGGGAACTGGGTATTGACCGCCAACTCACACAGGGCGGCGAAGCAACCGAGATTGCCCGCCGCGTCGAGTTCATAAAGCAGATCGTGCGCGAGTCGGGTTGCCAGTCCCTGGTCCTGGGGATCAGTGGCGGCGTCGACTCCCTCACCGCCGGCCGCCTCTGCCAGTTGGCGGTGGAGCAACTGCGGGGTGAAGACTACGCGGCGCGGTTTATCGCCGTCCGGCTGCCGTACAAGGCCCAGGCCGATGAGCAGGACGCCCAGGCCTCCCTGGACTTCATCCGGCCGGACGTGATCACCACCAGTAACATCGTCGCGTGTGTCGACGGGCTGATGGGCAGTATCGCCATCGATGGCTTGCAGCCTTCGGCCGAACTCACCGACTTTGCCAAAGGCAACGCCAAGGCCCGGGCACGGATGCTGGCGCAATACGCCATCGCCAACTTAAGCAACGGGTTGGTGGTGGGTACCGATCATGGGGCAGAGGCGGTGATGGGGTTTTTCACCAAGTTCGGCGACGGCGCCTGCGACCTGGCACCGTTGTCCGGGCTGACGAAGACCCAGGTGAGGTTGTTGGCCGACGCGATGGGCGCTCCCGCGCATCTGGTGCGCAAGGCGCCGACCGCGGACCTGGAAGACCTGGCGCCCGGCAAGTTGGATGAAGTGGCGTATGGCTGCAGTTACGAGGAAATCGATGCGTACCTGATGGGCGAAGAGGTGTCGCCCCAGGCGCGCCAGATCATTGAACGCGCCTACCTCAAGACAGCCCACAAACGCGCATTGCCACGCGTCCCTGCATCGTTGTAATAGGGTTCTAATGGGACCTTTGGTTTTGAACGGAGTGGGTAAATGACACAGGCAATCAGCATCAAGGATCGCGTACGCATCAAGCACGTCGAAGTCCTCTCGGACGATTGGTACGTGCTGCGCAAGACCACCTATGACTACCTCGGCCGCAACGGCCAATGGCGCGAACTGACGCGCGAGACCTATGACCGGGGCAACGGCGCCACCATCCTGCTGTACAGCAAGGCCAAGCAAACGGTGGTGTTGACCCGGCAGTTCCGCTTCCCTGCCTTCGTCAACGGGCACGATGATCTGTTGATAGAAACCTGCGCCGGCCTGTTGGACAACGACGACCCGCACACCTGCATCCGCAAGGAAACCCAGGAGGAAACCGGCTACATCATCCAGGACGTGCGCAAGGTGTTCGACGCCTTCATGAGTCCGGGCTCGGTGACTGAGCGGGTGCATTTTTTCGTCGGCGAATATTTCGATGAAGACAAGCAGCACGAAGGCGGTGGCCTTGAAGCCGAGGGCGAAGAGATCGAGGTGCTGGAGCTGCCTCTGGACCAGGCCTTGGGCATGATCGAGAGCGGGGAGATTTGCGACGGCAAGACCATCATGCTGTTGCAGTACGCCAAGCTGCATCGCTTGCTGGATTAGCCCCAGGCCTGCTGTGGGCGGACCTGCGCGCTGCCGAATCTTTCGCGATAGGCGGTGGGCGGCAAACCGACAGCGTTCCGGAACGCCGCCCGAAAACTCTCCACCGACCGATAGCCGCAGGCCTGGGCGATGCCGGCCATGCCCTGGTCGGTGCTTTCCAGCAGCGCCCGTGCCCGGTTCAAGCGTTCCTGTTGCAGCCAGGTCTTGGGCGGCAGACCTGTGGTTTCGACGAAGCGCCGCAGGAAGGTGCGCTCGCTCATGGCGACGCGGGCGGCCATGTCGCCGACGCTCAGGGGCTGATCCAGATGCTCGCGAAGCCACTGCAGGACGCGGGTCAGTTCGTTGCGTGGAGACTTGCTCACGGGGGCGACGATGAACTGGGCCTGGCCACCGGTCCTTTGCGGCGCCATGACCAGGCGACGGGCCACCGAGTTGGCGATATGCGTGCCGAAGTCCCGGGCAATCAGGTGCAGGCAGGCGTCGATGCCGGCCGCGCTGCCGGCTGAGGTGATCAATTGCCCGGAATCGACATACAACACGTTCGGGTCAACCGTGATCAGCGGAAATCGCTCTGCCAGTTCTGCGCAGAATTGCCAATGGGTGGTCGCGGTCTTGCCGTCGAGCAGCCCGGTGGCGGCCAGGGCAAACACCCCCGAGCAAATCGACAGCAGGCGTGCGCCGCGGGCGTGGGCGCGGCGCAGTGCTTGTAACAGCGCTTTGGGGGGTGCTGCCTGGTGGCTGCGCCAGCCGGGGATGATGATGGTTCGCGCGCTGTCCAGTGCTTCGAGCCCTGCGTCGACGGCGATCCGAAGGCCGCCCAGCGCATGCATCGGTCCTGGATCGACGGCAACGATTTGATGGCCATACCACGCTACATCCAGCTCAGGGCGAGGCAGGCCGAAGATCTCCAGGGCGATACCAAACTCGAATACGCACAGGCCTTCATAAACGAGGATTGCCACGGTTCCGGGATGCGCATGCATTTGGCGTAAATCCACCGTTTATTGTCTTGCGCTGCACTGTAGCGGACGGGCCCGTCTCCCTACAATCGATCGCAGGCAATCAGGAAAACCAAGACGGTTGAGCCTTTGCAAAGGTGGATAAGGGAAGCGAAATGAAGAAAGTCGCCGTGGTGGGCTGCTCCGGTGCAGTGGGCATGACCATGCTGCAATTGCTTGAAAACACCGACTATGACGTGGTCTGCATGGCCTCTGGCCGTTCGGCGGGCAAGCGCTTGAAGGTGGGTCAGGTCGAGCACCTGATCGAAGCCTTTTCGATCGAGGGTTGCGCCTCGTGCGACATCGTCTTCCTGTGTGTCTCCGGGGCCTTCGCCTTGGAGTATGGCGAGCGTCTGGCTGAAAACGCCTACGTCATCGATAACTCCTCGGCCTTCCGTTATCACCCGGCGATTCCGCTCCTGGTGCCGCCCATCAACGGTCAGCGTTACAAGGGCGAAAAACTGATCGCCAACCCCAATTGCTCCTCGGCCATTGCGCTGATGGTGCTGGGGCCGCTGCATCAGGCCTTCGGGTTGGAGAGCGCGATCATTTCCACTTATCAGGCGGCCAGCGGTGCGGGGCAGCCGGCGATGCTGGAGCTGCGAGAGAAGGCCAAGTCCTTCAGTGATTATGGCGACCGCGATGACAGCGAGCATTTCGCCCACAACCTGGCTTTCAACGTGATTCCCCAGGTCGATTCGTTCGAAGCCAATGGTTACACCCGTGAGGAAATGAAAGTGGTCTGGGAGCTGCGCAAGGTCCTGGACGAACCGGGGTTGGCTATCAGCACCACGGCTGTGCGGGTGCCGACCCCGCGCTCCCATGCCGAGAGCCTGAGCCTGCGGTTCAAAAAGCCCATCGAGTCATTGGCGCAGGTGCGTGAATTGTTGCGTGCGGCACCGGGGGTTGAAGTGGTGGATGAGCCCGAGTTCGGCGCTTATCCGATGCCCATGACCTCCACCTACAAGCATGCGGTGGAAGTCGGGCGGATTCGCTACAACCTGATCTACGGCGAACACGGGCTGGACCTATTCATCAGCGGCGATCAGTTACTGCGTGGGGCGGCATTGAACGCATTCGAAATCATGCAATTGATCAAGTATTGATCAAGCCCGAGCCCGAACATTAGAACGCGCAGCCATGGCCGCGCGTTTTTTGTTCAACTGGATTGGGCCTCGCTGTCTTCCTGCATATCGTCCAGGTATTGCGGCTGGTCCGTCTGGTCCGGCAGTTCGGTCACGACGCTGAAGTCGCTGATCTCGATGGCGCCGACGCCATGGCCCAGCAGATGGAAGGAAAACGCCTTGCGCTGCTGTGGGTTGTCGAAACTGATGTTCATCACCAGCGGCTGGTCGGGTGTCACCGCCACCTCGGTCGGCAGGTCCATTGGCACATCCTGCTCGAACTCCTTGGCCTTGAGGGAGATGTAGGCGGCATGGTCTGCCTCCACCGCGCGGATGGTCAGGCTGACGCGGGTCTGTGAACCCTTGGGCATTTCCAGGTATTGGGCACCGATCAGGTTATCGGTCCAGTCGTTGGTGACCTGGGCCGGTAGCGGGATTTTATCGGCGCTGCCGAACTGATAGTGCTGGTTCAGGGGCGTGCGCATCAGGGTCTGGTCCAGGGCCGTGGCCCGGGCGCTGATCAATCGGGCGCGCTGGCCGCTGTATTGCCCGCCATAGGTGGCGCGGTCGGCGATGAAACCTTCGCTGCTGTAGTAACGGCAATGCTGGAGGAAATCGCATTCGGTAAACGTGCCCTTGCCGTCGTGGTAGCGCAGCTTGCCATTGGTGAACGACATGATTTCCCGGCCCGTCGGGTAGTCCCTGAACATTGAGCGACCGGACAACGACGTGGGCACCGTGAAGCCGAAGTAATCGAGGATCGAGGCGGTCAGGTCCACATGGCCGTAGGTGCCTGACTTGATCCGGGGCAATGGTTCCGGCGCCAGCGTCAGGTTGAATCCCCAGGACGAGGCCAGCCGCACATCGTCGATGCCATGGGATTCGTCCGAGGTGATGACCACCAGGGTGTTGTCCAGGATGCCCTGGCGCTCCAGGCCCGCCAGGAAGCTCGCCAAGGCGTCGTCCAGGTAACCCACCGCCGCCTGCTTGGCGGTGTCGTAGCGTTGCAGGTAGTCATCCGGCGCCGAGTACGGCTGGTGGGTGCCCACGGTCAGCAAGGTCAGCATCCACGGTTTGTCCGCCTGCTGCAGTTGTCCGACGTAATCCAGCGCCCCTTCGAAGAAGGTCTTGTCGTCCTTGCCCCAGGGAAACTCCAGGTAGGCAGGCCGGGTGAACCACTCCATGCCCAGGGTCGTGTCGAAGCCGATGTGCGGCATGATCCGGTCCTTGGCCATGAACCGCAGGCCCGCGCCCTGGAGGAAATGCGTGGAAAAGCCGTTCTGGCGCAACTGGGCCGGCAGGCAGGCCTGGTTGCGCTGGGTCTGGTTGAGCATTTCGACGCCTTTGGGCGTGCCGTCGTCGAGCTTGTCGTAGTCGCCACACAGCATCGCGTACAAGCCACGAATGGTCTGGTGGCTGTGCAGGACGTAATCGGGAGTGTTCATGCCACGCTCGGCCCAGGCGCTGAGGTTGGGCATCAGGTTTTCCTGGTAGCGGCTGTTCAAGGCCTGGCGGTTGGCACTCACGTAGGCGCCGGGAATGCCCTCCAGGGCGATGACCAGGACGTTGCGCGCACGCCCCGGTTCGGCCAGCAGCCTGTTGCCATCGAGGTCCAGGCGGGTCAGCCCTGCCATGGGCGGGGCGGGATCCACGGCATCGCCGTCGAGCCATTGCCGGGCTTGGTCCTGCCCGGCGGCGACACCTGCGGTGACGAGTTGGTGAGGCAGGTTGAACACGTTCCATTGGTCCGCTTCACTGGGCCGCCAGGTTTGCAGCGCGCCATGGCTCAGCAGGAGCAACACTGGCACGGCCCAGGCGTGGCGAGGCAAGCGTGGCGCCGAGTGTGGGCGGCGGGTCCATTGGGTCATCAGCCAGAATGCCAGCGCGGCCAACTGGACCGCGGCCAGCCACGGATGGGCGAAGCCGCCGCTGGTGGAGTTTTCGACGAACTGCGGGTCGGTCAGGTAATGAATGTCCGAAGGATTGGGCATCCGCCCCACCGCACTGACCAATTCGATGCTGGCCAGCGTCAACGCGCTCCAGGCCAGCAATACCGGCAGTACCAGCCACCAGGGGCGACGGTAAAGCAACGCGATCAGTAATCCACCGATGCCCAGGTCCGAGAGATAGCCCAGCGGGTCGGACCAGCCGAGGGCGAGACGCAGGCCCACGGGGACGAGTAATACGCAGCCAATCAGGGTGATGAGGGCTGCGCGGGGGTGGGTTGAAGCGCGATAGATAATATTCACGAGAAACGGGCCTTTCAGTTGAAGCCAATCCATTGAACGACACACCCACCCTGTGGGAGCGAGCTTGCTCGCGATAGCGGTGTGTCAGTCCACATGGCGTGTGACTGACTGACTGACTGACGCCATCGCGAGCAAGCTCGCTCCCACAGAAGGTTCTTCCTTTGGTCATTAAACTGTCATGAGGAGGGGATGGTACCAAGGGCTATCGCCGCGGGTCGGGCCAATGTCCCGGTGTCCGGCTGCGCTAGGCTGTGGTTCACTGGCGCAGGCCTCTACAATGGCGGCGCAGCGCTGTTTTTAAGGCGCGCGGAAAACTTGTATCAGGATTTCTCAT
Source organism: Pseudomonas sp. NFACC37-1 (assembly GCF_900101575.1). NCBI lineage: Bacteria > Pseudomonadati > Pseudomonadota > Gammaproteobacteria > Pseudomonadales > Pseudomonadaceae > Pseudomonas > Pseudomonas sp. NFACC37-1. The sequence goes on from NZ_FMUZ01000009.1 coordinate 57,691, forward strand.
CGGGGGATGGATGGACAGGTTCCAGGAAATGCAGGTTTTTCTCGCCGTGGCCCAGGAGTCGGGGTTTTCGGCGGCGGCGCGGCGCCTGGGCCTGTCGGCGGCCAGCGTCACGCGGGCGGTGGCAGGATTGGAACAACGCATCGGCACGCCATTGCTGGTGCGCACCACCCGCAATGTGTACCTGAGCGAAGCCGGTCAGCGCTTTCTCGAGGACTGTCGGCGGATCCTGAGCGATTTGCAGGAAGCCGAGGATTCGGCGGCCGGCAGCCACGTCCAGCCCCGTGGGCAATTGACGATCACCGCGCCGGTGCTGTTCGGCCAGTTGTTCGTCACGCCGCTGCTGGTGGATTACCTGCATCGGTTCCCCGAGGTCAGCATCAACGCTTTGTTGTTGGACCGTACGGTGAGCCTGGTGGAGGAGGGCATCGACGTTGCCCTGCGCATTGGCGAGCTGCCGGACAGCAACCTGCACGCGGTGCGGGTCGGTGAAGTACGGCGAGTGGTGTGCGGCTCCCCGGACTTCTTCGCACGCCACGGGCGGCCCCGGCATCCGGATGACCTGGAGCGAATGCCCGTGGTGGCGTCGTCGGCCATTGGCCAGGTCAAAAGCTGGACCTTCATCGATTCTGGCCAACCGTTGGCCGTCCGGCCCGCCCCTCGGCTGGTGGTGACGGCCAATCAGGCGGCGATCACCGCCGCTTGCCAGGGGTTGGGAATGACGCGAGTCCTGTCTTATCAAGTGGCGGGCAACGTGGCCGCCGGCGAACTGGAAATCGTCCTGGCCGATTTCGAATTGCCGCCTCTGCCGATCCATGTGGTGTACCAGGGCGGACGCAATGCGCCGGCGCGGGTCCGCAGTTTTGTCGATTTTGTCGTCAGTGCATTGCGCGAACATCCAGCCTTGAGCGGCTGACGCATTGTTTCTCTGGCTGAAACAATGGATTGCATTTCTGGGTGATTCTCTTGTTTTGGCCCGGAGCGGAAGATGACCCCATCGACGCCGTTGTGCTGATGGCGTCACTTCCTGCGGAGTCGACCATGAACCCTATCAAGCACTATCACTTCCCGCTTTCCGGCCATTCCCATCGCGTTCAATTGATGCTTTCGTTGCTCGGGCTACCGGTCGAGGAGGTGTTCGTCGACTTGGCCAAGGGCGCGCACAAACAGGCGGACTTCCTCGCGCTCAATGCGTTTGGCCAGGTACCGGTCATTGACGATGACGGCGTGGTGCTGGCGGACTCCAACGCGATCCTGGTGTACCTGGCGCACAAATATGGCAAGGGCCGCTGGCTGCCCACCGATCCAGTCGGCGCCGCGCGGGTGCAGCGCTGGTTGTCGGCGGCGGCCGGGCCGATCCATGCGGGGCCGGCCACGGCGCGACTGATCACGGTGTTTGGCGCGGCCTACAACGCCGAGGACGTGATTGCCCGTTCCCACGCGGTGTTGAAAGTCATTGATCAGGAATTGAGCCGTCGTGATTTTCTGGCGGGTGATACGGCGACCGTCGCGGACATCGCCGGCTACAGCTACATCGCCCACGCACCGGAAGGCAATGTGTCGCTGGAAGACTATGCCCATGTGCGGGCCTGGTTGGCGCGGATCGAAGCCTTGACCGGATTCGTGGGCATGCCGCGTACGGTTGCCGGGTTGCAAAAGCACGCCTGAGCATTTGAGTGGGTCGCTGTGTGACGGGGGCGCTTGCTCCCGCTGGGTTGCGCTGTAGGAGCTGCCGAAGGCTGCGATCTTTTGATTTTGATCTTTCGCTTGCGACTCAATGGTCTGGGACAAGATCGCAGCCTCGTTGCACTCGACAGCTCCTACAGGTCCAATGGGAGCAAGCTCCCTTGCCACAGGTATCAGGCGTAGGAAAGCGCCTTTTCCTCCAGCAGTTCCTCGTACAACCGCACCCATTTTTGGCCCATCTCTTCGGAGGTGAACAACTGGCGGTAACGGGCTTCGGCCTTGACGCCCATTGCCTGGGCCTGAGCCGGGTTTTCCCACAGGGTGCGCATCGCCTCGCGGAAGGCCTCGGGGTTGCTGGGGGGCACCACCAGGCCGGTTTCGTCGTGGATGTTGATGTAGCTGGTACCGGTGCCGATTTCACTGGAGATCATCGGTTTGCCGAACATCGCGCCTTCGAGCAGGGAGATGCCAAAGGCTTCGGAGCGCAGGTGTGAAGGAAACACGATGGCATAACTCAGTTCCAGCAATGCGACCTTGTCTTCGTCCCCCAGGCGCCCGAGGAAGTGCAGGTTGCGCAGGCCCAATGCCGTCGCCTGGGCATGCAATTGTTTTTCCAGTGGGCCGGCGCCCACGATGACCACGGGATAATCCACACCCTTGAGGGCGTCGAGCAGGATGTGCAGGCCTTTGTAATAACGCATCACCCCCACGAACAAAAAGAAGCGCTCGCCCAGTTTTGCCTTCCATCCCGCCATGCGTTCGGCGTCAGCCTGTGGATAACTGGTCTTGTTCAGGCCGTAGGTGATGATCCGGGTCTTGGCGCTGTATTCCTTGAGCACATCGCTGGTTTGAACATAGTTCGGCGAGGCCGCGACAATACGATCAGCGCCGTCCAGGAAGCGTCGCATCAGCGGCCGATAGAGCTTGAGCAGGTGCCGTTGGCGGACGATGTCCGAATGGTAGGTCACGACGTAGGGTTTTTTCACGGCACTGCAAAAGTGCACCAGGTCCATGAACGGCCAGGGGAAGTGGTAGTTGATCACGTCCGCTTCGGCGGCCAGCTCACGGAATTTCTTGAACACGCTGTAGGAGAAGCCGGTGGACGCTACTTGGAAGTCCATTCGGGCTTGATGAACGATATGCTGTCGGAGCTGGATCGGACCGGGTGCGGGATGTTCGCTCAACGTCAGCACGGTGTTATCGATACCCAATCGGTCGCTGCTGTCGCAAAGCTGGAAAATGACCTGTGCGATGCCGCCCATGGAGTCAGTCAAATAACTTTTGTAAAAGTGCAGGACTCGCATTCAACCTCCCAAGACCTGGCGATACGCGTGGGCAGTGACCTTTGCACAGCGTTCCCAGGAAAACAGCGCGGCCTGTTGTAATCCCGCTTCCCGATGCGCCTGCCAATGCAGGCGATCTTCGATCAACCGCTCCATGGCGTCGCGCATGCCGTGTGGATCGTCGGGTTCGCAATAGATACCGGCCGGCCCGGCCACTTCCGGCATCGCCGAGCAGCGGGTGGTCATCACCGGGGTGCCACTGGCCATGGCTTCAAGCACCGGCAGGCCAAAACCTTCGTAGTACGACGGGAACACCAGTGCCCGTGCCCCCGCCAACAATTGGGCGACCTGTTCGTCAGGCAGGTAACCCGCCAGACAAACATGACCGCCAGCCAGGGCGCGTTTCAACTCATCATTGAGCTGCGCCTGTTGCCATCCGCTCATTCCTACAATGAACAAAGGAAAAGCCTGACGCAGGGATTCAGGGAGCCCGGCATGGGCGCGCAGGGCCAACGACAGGTTCTTGCGTGGCTCCAGGGTGCCGACACAGAGAAAGTATCGGCCATGCTCCAGGCCATGGGCCTTGAGCACGGCGTCGATCGCTTCCGGTTCGCGCGGGTGGAAACGTGCCGCGACCCCCAGCGGCGCGACCCTCAGGCGCTCGGTGGTCAGGCCGAAATACTGCTGGGCTTCATCGGCGATGAACTGCGAGTCGGTCAGGATCAGCTGCGCCTGTTCCACTGCACGGCTGAGTCGTCGCTCGATTTCCTTCAGGCGTGCCGGTGGTTGCGTCTCGGGGTAGCGCAGGTGCGTAAGGTCATGAAGGGTGATCACCGTCGGCCCTTCGAAGGCCAGCGGCCAAAGGCTGGGTTCGTGATACAGGTCGATAGCCTTTGAACGGCCCTGATCGAAGCGTTTCTGCTCCAGCCAGCGCCGCGCCTGGTAGGCGCCCGGAACCCGTCGCAGCAAGGGGCTCAGCCTTGAATAGCCAGGCTTGGCTGTTGGCGGCAATTGCGGGCTCCAGCCCCAACCGTGGAACAGTGACAACTGTACATCCGGCTCTTGGGCCAAGGCCGTCGCCAGTTCCGCCACGTAGTGGCCGATGCCGGTGCGTGGCGCCTGGAGAATGCGTGCGTTGAGGGCTATCCGCATGCTGTTTCCCGGTCGACAATGACTTCGTTAACGTGGCCCTCGATCCTTTCTACCAGTTGCGCACTGGCTTGGCGCCAGTTCAGCCATTGCCATTGATCCAGGTTGCGCCTGGCCGGGAATACTCCGGTGTGTTCCATGTCGATGACCAGGTTCGCCAGGCTTTGGGGATCGTCGAGATCGAAGTAGACCATGAAGTCACCGCCGATTTCCCGAAACACCGGGATGTCGCTGCCCATCGCCGGCAAGCCGCGTTGCATGGCCTCCACCAACGGCAGGCCGAAGCCCTCCACGTAGGATGGGAACACCAGCGCGGTGGAGTGCCTATAGGCGTGTTCCAGGCTTTGGTCCGCCAGGTGGTTGAACATGAACAGGCGGCTGTCCAGTTGTGGATGACGTTGGATACGTTCGATCAGGGCCTCGCATTTCCAGCCGATTTTCCCGACGATGCATAACCGTGCTTGTGACCCGGCGGCCCAGGCCCGCTCGAACGCATCGATCAGGTAGGCGTGGTTTTTCCGCGGTTCGATGGTGCTGACCATCAGGAACACCGGCTCGGGGCGCTTGAACAGCCGCAACAAGTTCGGGTCGACGGCGTGAGTGGCGTCGATCAGGTCGAGTTCGCTGCCCAAGTGGAAATAGTCGAACCAGCGCTCGTGCACCTGCTGCTCGCCAATACGCCGGACCATTTCCTGGCGAAGCTGGTCGCGGATGGTGGTGGAGATGGCGATGTAGCCGTCGGCGGTGCGGGCGATCCAGTCGAACCAGCGATTGAATACCCTGACCAGCCCAGCGTCGCAGAATTGCGGGTGGGTCAGGGGAATCAGGTCATAAACCACCGAGATGATTCCGACGCCATCACGCTTGAGCTGTTCGGCCAGGGGGAAGAAATCCGCGTGCCAAGAGGAATCCAGCAACACCAATTGATCCCCGGGCCGGTGTTCCAGCGGCACGATGCGCGGCGGAACCTGCCGGCGCCTGAGGAGCAGGTTGAGTAGACGAATCGGGAGGCTCAGGCAGCCAAAGACAAACAGCCGGCAGCCGACGTACAACAGGCGACGCGCCCAGACCGACTGACTAAAGACGTGTCGTGATTCCAGTGTCCGGTGCCTGAGCCAGAACAGATTGGCCGCTTGCTCCAGTCGCGCGCGCAGGCTGACAAGGTCCCATGCTTTCGCGGGCGGTGGTGCCAGGCTTTTAACTTCGTAGAGCTTGCCTTGCAGCATCACGACGGGAATGCATTCGCGCTCCAGCTCTTTGACCGGCAGTTCGCGGATGACATTGCGCACGACCCTCTGGATCCCGGAGTTTGCCTTCGGGTTTTCATAGACGTAAGTGCATTCAACCAGCAAACGACTCATGGCAACTCCTTTTGCGGCAACGCCTCGACGGCAGTCTGGCTCGAGCGCTGGATACTGGTCCGGGCCTGGAGCCAGGAACAGCCGACGAAATCCTCCTGGCGATTATTGATGACGTGAAACACCAACCCATAGTCGCGCCATTCGAAATTACGGTCCAAGTGCGAGTCCAGCCGCGACAGGCTGAGGGCGATGGAGTAATTGCCCTTGCCCAGGCGCATGTCGAAACTGAAACGAAAGGTGATCTGTTCGCCGGCCTTGAGGTCGGTCACGGCTTTGTCCTGGCGATGGGTGTTGATGCCGTACATGGGCTGGCCAAGGCGGTCCTTGATCAAAAAGCCCAGCACCAGCCGCTCGATGTCCTGGCGAATTTCAACCCGCACTTGCAACACCATCGGCTGGCCGATCTCGGCCACTTCCACCGACTGCCCCTGGCTGTTGAGCAATTGCACATCGACGATGCCGGCCTCGCCGGTACCGGAAATCGTGCGTATCTGGCCGTTGGCGAGCATTTCCTGGCGAACCACCTGGCCCTCACGCTGGGCCAGCATCGCGTTGTAATAATCCATCACCTCTTCCGGCTTGCCGCGCATGGCCATGCGCCCGTGTTCGAGCAGGATGGCGGTGTCGCAGATCGACTGGATCGCCGAGCGATCGTGGGACACGATCAGCAGCGTGGTGCCGGCCTTGCGGAAGCTGCGGATGCGCTCGAAGCTCTTGTGCTGGAAGTAGGCATCGCCCACCGACAGCGCTTCGTCGACGATCAGGATGTCCGGGCGTCGGGCGGTGGCAACGCTGAACGCCAGGCGCATCTGCATGCCGCTGGAATAAGTGCGTACCGGCTGGTCGATGGCCTCGCCGATTTCGGCGAACCCCTCGATTTCGGGCATCAACGCTTCGATTTCCTCTACGTGCATCCCCAGCAACTGACCGGCCATGAACGCATTCTGGCGGCCGGTGAAATCTGGATGAAAGCCCATGCCCAATTCCAGCAACGCGGCGACGCGGCCTTGCAAATGGATGTGGCCGCAGGTGGGTTGGGTGGTGCCGGTGATCATCTTGAGCAACGTGCTTTTGCCGGCACCGTTGACCCCGACGATGCCGACGGCTTCGCCGGGCTGGATCTCGAAATCCACGCCTTGCAGGATCCAGTGCAGTTGATGGCGCTGGCGGGAAAAGGGGATCAACCACTCGAACAGCCGGCTCCAGCGGTTCGGATACTGCTTGTAGGCCTTGCCCAGGCCGGTGACGCGCAAATGTCCCATCAGAGTTCATCCACCATTTCACCGCCGCGCCGGCGAAACATGCGCAGGCCCAAGGCACACAACAACAGGGCCACCACCAGCAACGGTACCAGCGAGCTCCAGACCGGCCACTGGTTGTAGAGAAACAGGTTCTGGTAGCTCTGCATCAGGGCGGTCATGGGGTTGAGGGCGAGCAGTTGCTGGATCGATGGCGGCAGGATCGTCATCGGGTAAACGATCGGTGTGAGCCAGAACCAGAATTGCAGGCAAATGCCGAACAACTGCCCGACATCGCGGAAAAACACATTGAGGATCCCCAGCAGCATGCCCAGCCCGGCGGCGAACATCACTTGCAGGGCCAGCAGTGGCACCAGGGCCAGCAAGGTCATGCCTGGCCAGCGCCCGGTGATCAGCAGGAAACCGAGAAAGAGCCCGAGGATGATCGCGAAGTTGATCCCCGCATTGAACAGCACGATCACCGGCAGGCAGATCCGGGGGAAGCTGATCTTTTTCAGCAGGTTGGCGTTTTCCAGGAACATGCCCTGGCTGCGGGTGGTGATTTCCGCGAACAACCCCCAGGTCAGCAGCCCGGCACAGAGGTAGACGCTGTAGGCCATGCCATCTTCGACCCCGGGCAGGCGGGCACGCATGATGTGGGAAAAAATCACCGTGTAGACGAGGATCATCGACAACGGGTTGAGCACCGTCCACAACGCGCCGAACAACGAGTTGCGATAGCGTGCCTGGAACTCGCGCTTGACGCTGCCCAGGACGAAGCCGCGATAGCTCCACAGTGAGCGTTGCAAGGCCAACAGCATCAGACGGCCCTGCCGTAGTGGTCTTCGAAGCGGACGATGTCGTCTTCCCCGAGATATTCGCCGCTCTGGACCTCGATGATGACCAGGTCGATGACACCGGGGTTTTCCAGGCGATGCTTGTGGCCGGCGGGAATGAAGGTCGATTCGTTCTTGGCGACCAGGTGCGAGCCCGAGCCGTTATTGGTGACCTTGGCCATGCCTTCGACGACTACCCAATGTTCGTTGCGGTGATGGTGCATTTGCAGCGACAGCGATGCGCCAGGCTTGACCACGATGCGCTTGATCTTGAAACGTGGCCCTTCTTCGAGGACGGTATAACTGCCCCATGGACGGCTGACCGTGCGATGCAGGCGATAGGCTTCGTGGTCCTTGTCCTTGAGTTTCCGGACGACGCGGCGAACATCCTGGGCGCGGTCGGCATGGGCCACCAGCACGGCGTCGGCGGTGTCGATGATGATCAGGTTTTCCACGCCCAGGGCGGCCACCAGGCGGCTGTCGCTCTGGACGAAGGTGTTCTGGCTGTCGATAAACAGGGCTTCACCGGTGGCGCGGTTGTTTTGCCCGTCGGCGGGTACCAGGCTGGCGACGGCGCTCCAGGAACCGATATCGCTCCAGTCGAAGGCGGCCGGGATCACCACGACATTGGCTGAGCGCTCCATCAGGGCGTAGTCGATGGAGATGTCCGGCATTTCGGCGAAATGCGCCGCGGACAATTCCTGCTGCACACAACCTGAGGTTTCCACCGCGGTGCTGGCGGTGACACAGGCGCGCGCCTGTTCCAGCAACTCGGGGGCGTGGGCGTGCAGCTCCGCCAACAGGGTCTTGACCGAGAAGCAGAACATCCCCGAATTCCACAGGAAACGGCCACTTTCCAGGTACTGGGTGGCGGTCTGCAAGTCGGGCTTTTCGACAAAGCGCACGACCTTGGCCGCGCCCTTGGTATCCAGGGGCTGGCCCCGTTCGATGTAGCCGAAGCCGGTTTCCGGCGTCGAGGGCAGCACGCCGAAGGTCACCAGATGGCCGTTTTTGGCCAGCTCCACGGCGTGCTCAACGGCGGCCTTGAAGGCCGCCTCGTCCTTGATCAAGTGATCGGCAGGCATGACCACCAGGATCGCCTCGTCACCGTGCAGGGCCTGTACCGCGAGGGTGGCCGTGGCAATGGCCGGCGCGGTGTTGCGGCCTGTCGGTTCCAGAACGAAGTGACCGCGATAACGCTCCAGGTGGGCGCTCTGATAGTGGTCGCGGCTCTGGAAGTAGTACTCGCGATTGGTGACGGTGACGATGTCGCCTCGACCGTCGAACAACCCCGCCGCCCGCCGATAGGTCTTGCCCAGCAGCGACTGGCCGTCGGGCAAGAGCATGAAAGGCTTGGGATGGCCCTCGCGGGACACCGGCCACAACCTCGTCCCGGCACCGCCGGAAAGAATCACGGGAATGAGCATGGCCTACTCCTTGGCGACGCGTTTCATGTCCGCATCCATCATCATGCGGATCAGGGTGTCGAGGTCGGTCCGAGGCTTCCAGCCCAGGACGCGTTGTGCCTTGGCCGGGTTGCCGAGCAACACCTCGACTTCGGCCGGGCGGAAAAACGCCGGGTCGATCTTGACGAAGTCACGGTAGTCCAGGCCCACGTGTTCGAAGGCAATCCTGCACATCTCGCGCACGGTGGTGGTGACGCCGGTGGCCACCACGTAATCGTCGGGGCAGTCCTGTTGCAACATCAGCCACATGGCTTCGACGTAATCGCCGGCAAAGCCCCAGTCGCGCTTGGCGTCGATATTGCCCAGGCGCAATTCCTGCTGCTTGCCCTGCTTGATGCGCGCAGCGGCATCGGTGACCTTGCGAGTCACGAACTCGATGCCGCGCAGCGGTGATTCATGGTTGAACAGGATGCCGCTGCTGGCATGCAGGCCGAAGCTTTCCCGGTAGTTGACGGTGATCCAGTGGCCGTACAGTTTCGCCACGCCATAGGGGCTGCGCGGATAGAACGGGGTGTGCTCGTCCTGTTGCTCGGCCTGGATCAGGCCGAACATTTCGCTGGTGGAGGCCTGGTAGAAGCGGGTCTGCACACTGAACTGGCGAATGGCTTCGAGCAGGTGGGTAACCCCGAGCCCGTCGACGATGCCGGTGGTCACCGGCTGGTCCCAGGAGGCCGCGACGAAACTTTGCGCGGCCAGGTTATAGACCTCGTCCGGCGCCGACTTGATCACTGCCCGTTGCACCGAGCAGGCATCGGCCATGTCACCGTCCAGGTAAACGATATCCTGTTCGATGCCCATTTCTCGCAGCCGCCAGCGCGAGTCGCTGCTGCGTCGCGCCACCAGGCCGTGGACTTTGTAACCCTTGTCGAGCAGCAACTTGGCCAGATACGCGCCGTCCTGGCCGGTGATCCCTGTGATCAATGCACTTTTCATTCTTGTTGTACCCGTATCTCCCAGTCGGACAGGATCGCCCGCAAGGATTGTTGTGTTGTTGTTTCGGGCGTCCATCCGGTGGCCTGTCGTAGCTTGGCTGGGCTACCACAGACGCGACGCTGTTCTGCGCGGCGAAGACGCGCAGGGTCCTGGATCAGTTGCACATCGACCTGGGCGAGATCGCCCAGTTGTTCGATCAGGCTGCGAATGCTTTGCTCGCGACCCGAGCAGATGTTGTAGACCTGCCCCGGGACGCCTTTTTCCAGCAGGGCCAGGTAGGCCGAAATCACATCGCCGACATCGAGGAAGTCGCGGGTCACGTCGATATCGCCCACTTGCAGCCGGGCTGGTTGCAGGCCCAGCTTGATCCGGCTGATCTGCCGGGCGGCGCTGGCAATGACGAAGCTGTCCTTCTGGCCGGTGCCGATGTGATTGAACGGGCGGGCCACCAGCACCGGCCAGCCTTCGCTCATGCCCCACTGCAGGCTCAGCAGTTCGGCCGACAGCTTGCTCACGGCATATGGGTTGCGCGGGGCGGGCGGTTGCAGTTCGGTAATCGGCAGGTGGTCTTCGCTGATCTGGCCATAGACATCACCGGAGCTGACATACAGGAATGTGCCGGTGAAACCCCGGGCCTTGAGGGCCTGGAGCAGGTTCAAGGTGCCCAGCAGGTTGATGTGCAGGGTGCGCGCCGGATCGCGGAAAGCTTCGGGGACAAAGGTCTGTCCCGCCAGGTGGATCACGGCGTCGGGAATCTCGGGCCAGAGGCCTTCCAGGGTCCTGGCATCCGTCAGGTCGTAGCGGGCAGCGTCAGGCATCACCTGCCACGCCGAATCATGACCGTTCAGTCGAGATTTGAGGTGACGTCCAACGAAACCGCTGAGGCCCGTAACGAACAGACGTTTTTTCAAGCACCAGCTCCCTTGATGGTCGCTTCGTCTATTGCGAACTGAGTGGGAAATTTCCGTAAGATCGGGGAAAAGTCACTCAACGATTGGCCTAGAGAAGCGTTTGTTGTAGTTGTTTGGTTGCCAATCTGTGCCAATTTTGCAGCAATTTCAACAGCGCAAACCGTGACTGGTCAGTTCTCATATTTATAGCTGGTTTATTCTCGCCGGGCGGTTCACGAACCCTTGGCGGATGTGTTTAGAATGCCCCTCGTCAGGCTGTCCCTGGTTTCGATCTTCGAGATGAGCCCCAGGGGCGGGACCATAAAAAAACAAGAACGAGACGGGTAGCGAGATGAACGACGCGTGGCGGCCCCCGGGCCGGCTCGATGCGTGACTCGACCGTCATGAAGTGGGGCTGCCGGGACGGCGGCGCCATGATGGGATGCCATGAATTTCATTCTTTACTCGGACGTAAACGATCACTCCATCAGCCAGAGCCTCGGCCGCCCTGAGTACAGCTATTACTTCGTGCTCAAGGCCTATCGTCCCGTGCTGGAAAGCCTGGGGCCGGTGCATGTGGTGTCGTCGGTCGCCGAGGTCGATCCGTTGTATCGAACATTGCAGCAGGCCGGGCAGGACTGCTTGTTCCTTTCGTTTTCCCCCCCGCACAAGACGCCGCTGGACCTGCTTTGCCCGATGGTCTGCGTGGTGGCCTGGGAGTTCGATTCGATCCCGGCCGAGCACTGGGACGACGACCTGCGGCATGACTGGAGTCGCACGCTGGCCCGTCACGGCCGGGTGATTACCCTGTCCAGCCATACGGCCGAGGCGATCCGCCGGACCTTGGGCGAGGATTTCCCGGTATTGGTATTGCCCACGCCGCTGTGGGAGCGTTTCGCGGCGGTTCGTGAGCAATACCCGAGCCTGCCGATCAACCCGGGAACGACCTTGCAGATCAAGGGCTGCATCATCGACAGCCGGCCCCTCGGGCTGTCGGCCGATGGCTTGATCGCGCCGATCCTCGAAGAAGTGCCGGAACCGGAACCAGAGCCGGAACAGATCATTGAGCCGCCCCCTCTGACTTGGCGGCGGCGCGCATTCATTTCCCGCCATTACCTGCGCGAAGTCATCCGCGCCTTCACCGGCAAGCGCGAGCAGGGGCCCGTGTGGCTGTGCAAGCACAACCTGCTGTGCTGGTATCGCGAGGCGGTTCGCGACCTGGTCCCCGTGCCGGTGCGCGTTGCCATCAGCAGGATCCTGAGAGGGCCGGCACCGCCGCCGGTGGCCGTCGAGCCCGTTCCAGAGCCGGCCTCCGAACCGGCGCTACCGGAACATCCCCAGGCCGTGCTGCCGGATACCCAACAAGTGGTGGAAACCGAAGTCAGTGGCGTGGTGTACGTCAGCGTGTTCAACCCCGATGACGGGCGCAAGAACTGGCATCAGTTGATCACCGCATTCTGTTGGGCCCTGCGTGACGTCGAGGACGCCACGCTGGTGCTGAAAATGACCCAGAACGACCTGTCGACCTACTACGTCGAACTGTTGACGCTGCTGTCCCAGCTGTCGCCGTTCAGTTGCCGGGTGGTGGTGATGCACGGCTATCTGGAGGACGAACAATTCGCCCGGCTGTATGGCGCGGCGAGTTTCTACGTCAATGCGTCCCGCTGTGAGGGCCTGTGCCTGCCGTTGATGGAGTTCATGTCCTGTGCACGCCCCGTGATCGCGCCGGACCACACGGCGATGCGCGATTACATCGACGCCGAGGTGGCCTTCATCGTCAAGTCCAGCCGCGAACCGACCATCTGGCCGGAAGACTCGCGCATTTTGTATCGCACGCTGCGCCATCGACCCGACTGGGGCTCATTGAAACTTGCCTACCAGCAGAGCTACGCCATGGCCAAGCACCAGCCACAGGCCTACCAGGCCATGGCGGTTGCCGCGAACGAGCGGATGCGCCGCTACTGCGCGTTCGCCCCGGTGCAGCAGCGCCTGGTGGATTTCCTGGCTGAGCCAGGCTGTGACGAAGGGCTGCCGCTGGCGATCCAGGCAGGTAGCGCCTCATGCTGATCATCATTTATTCGGAAACCAACCAGAGCAACATTCTGGAAAACCTCGGTAAGCCCGAGTACAGCTATTACTTCGTGCTCAAGGAGTTTCGCCCGGTGCTGGAGCGGTTGGGGCGGGTGGTCGAAGTGACCCGGCCTGACGAAGAGGTCGATCAGCTGTACGCCGATTGCCTGGGGCGTGGCGAGGATTGCGTATTCCTGTCGTTTTCACCACCTCATCGCACCGCGGCCCACTACGCCTGCCCGACGATCCCGGTGTTCGCCTGGGAATTCAGCACCATTCCTACCGAAAGCTGGCAGGGCGAGGCCCGGCACGACTGGCGAGTGGTCTTGGGCGCGACCGGCATGGCGATCACCCATTCCAGCTTCACCGTCAACACCGTTCGTGAGGTGATGGGCGCAGACTTTCCCATCGCCGCTGTCGCCGCGCCGGTATGGGACCGCTTTGCCGCCCGTGGCGCGGTGCTGGCCCAGCGGCCGACCGTGGATCACATGCGCCTGCAATTGCGTGGCCTGCTGATCGACAGTCGCACCACCGACCTGCGGCCTTATGGCCCACCGGTGCACCAGGCGGGCACGCCGCTGGTGCTGGACGGCCCGGCCGAGGATTGCGAGTTACTGCTGGACGGTGTGATCTATACCTCGGTGTTCAATCCCTACGACGGGCGCAAGAACTGGAAGGACATGATCAGCGCATTTTGTGCGACGTTTCGCGATGTTCCTGACGCTACCCTGGTGCTCAAGCTGACCCACCACGATGTCACCGCCGCGCTCACCGACATGCTCCACCACGTCTACAAGAACCAGTCGTACCGCTGCCGCATCGTGCTGATCCACGGTTACCTGGCGGACGCGGACTACGAACGGCTGGTGGAAGCCACCCGGTACGTGGTCAACAGTTCCTATGGCGAAGGACAGTGCCTGCCGTTGATGGAGTTCATGTCCTGCGGCCGTCCGGCAATTGCGCCGCTGAACACGGCGATGGCCGACTACATCGATCACGACAATGCCTTCGTGGTGGATTCGACCGAGGAACTGACCGCCTGGCCCCACGACCCGCGTGCGGCTTACCGGACCCTGCGTTATGTCACCGATTGGGACTCGCTGTGCTCGGCCTACCGCGCCAGCTACGACGTGGCTAAAAATGATCCCGAGCGTTATCGCCAGATGTCGGCCCATGCCGTGCGCAGCCTGGAGAAATTCTGCAGCCAGGCCAACGCCGAGCAGCGTTTGCGGGGGTTTTTCGAACAACTGTCCGAGCGTCGCCGGAACGCGGCGCAGCCATGATCCGGCGATGGCTGGCCGGGCGCAGGCCAGTGGCGCCTCCGCCAGCGCCGACGGTGGCCGTTTCGCCCCGGGATGCCGGCCTCTACGACGCGATGCTCGACGGCTGGTTTCGCAGTGAAACCGGCGAATTGCTCAAGGGCTTCGCCATCACGGCCGACGATACCTTGCTGGATGTGGGCTGCGGCGAAGGTGTGGCGACGCTGTTTGCCATGCGCCAGGGCGCGTCCGTGATCTTTACCGACAGCGAACAGGACAAGGTGCGCGACCTGGCTCGCCAAGTCGAGGCCCAGGCCGCCGCGCCGTTCCTGGGGCTGGTCAGCAACAGCCTGCCGCTGCCCCTGGCCGATGGCTGTGCGAACAAGATCGTCTGCATGGAGGTGCTCGAGCATATCCATGAGCCAGGGCCGTTCATGGCCGAGCTGGTGCGCATGGGCCGACCCGGGGCGCAGTACCTGCTCAGCGTGCCGGCCCCGGTGGGTGAGCATTTGCAGCAAGGCATCGCGCCGCCGGGCTACTTTCAGGCGCCCAACCATGTGCAGATTTTCAGTGCCGAACGATTCGCCGCGCTGGTGGAGGATGCCGGGCTGGTGATCGAGCATCGCCAGGCCAGCGGGTTTTTCTGGGTCATGGGCATGATTTTCTTCTGGGCCAGCGAACGAGCGGCCGGCCGGGACCTCGAGGGGGCCGTACGCGACCGTATCCAGGCGCCATATCCCCCCTTGATGGAGCGCTGGGCGAGCCTCTGGCAGGACTTGCTGACGCAACCCGACGGCCTGGTGATCAAGCAGGTGCTGGACCGGTTCATGCCCAAGAGCCAGGTCATCATCGCGCGTAAACCCGATCCTTCTTCCGGGAGTCATTCATGAGCGGCAAGCGGATCCTGGACATCGAATTGCTGCGCGCCGTTGCGGTGATCGGCGTGCTGTTCCATCACCTGCAAGGCATGCCGTTTCCTGGCGGATGGCCGCGCCTGGCGGCCCTGGCCGACAGTTTCCAGCTGTGGTGGGGCGTGGACCTGTTTTTCGCGATTTCGGGGTTCGTCATCGGGCGCAGCCTGATCCCGCAATTGCGTCGCTGCGACAGCCCCCGGCAATTCTGGGCCGTCACTCGGGATTTCTGGATTCGCCGGGCGTTTCGCCTGTTGCCGTCGGCCTGGCTCTGGCTGCTGCTGGTGTTGTTCGCGGTGTTTTTCCTGAACCGTTCCGGTGCGTTCGGCAGCGTGCAGGCCAACCTGCAGGCGACCCTGGCCGGTTTCCTGCAATTCGCCAACCTGCGTTTTGCCGATGCCTTCATGCAGTATGAATACGGCGCGAGCTTCGTGTACTGGACGCTGTCGTTGGAAGAGCAGTTCTATCTGATCCTGCCGCTGCTGGTGTTCGTCTCGCGCCGCTATTTGGTGTGGGTGCTGCTGGCGGTGGTGCTCGTGCAGTTTTTCACCTGGCGGGCGCTGTGGCTGTCGGTGATCCGTACCGATGCCTTGGCGCTGGGTGTGTTGTTGTCGATCTGGAGCCTGCGGCCCAGCTACTGGCGCTTCGAGCCCACGTGGTTGCGCCGCCCGCCCTTGGGTGTGCTGCTGGTGCTGGGCCTTGGCGGTGTGATGGCCTGGATCGCGACCGAGCACTTCAATTTGTCGTTCTACCGTCTCGGGGTCATGGCGGTGCTGAGTGCCGTGCTGGTCTGGGTGGCCTCTTACGATCGGGATTACCTGTTGCCCCGCGGACGACTTAAAACGGTGCTGACCTGGGTGGGCAGTCGTTCCTATGGGATCTACCTGATCCACATCCCGGTGTTTTTCCTGCTGCGCGAGTTGTGGTTTCGTTTCGCCCCCTTGGGCTCGCCGGACCCGGCAAGCCATCCCTGGCCGGCCCTGGCGTGTGCGTTGTTGCTGATCGGGCTGTTGAGCGAGCTCAACTACCGTTGGGTCGAAATGCCCATGCGCAATCGTGGCGCCCGGTTGGTTGAACGCCTGTCCGCCGCTCGAACCGTCCTTCCTGTTTCTGGAGCCCCGTCATGCTGAGCCTTTTGAAAAAACTCACCACGGGCACGCCCGCGCCCGCCGAACCGGTGGCCGAGAAAGTCGACCCGTACATGCTCGGGCTGCACGATGCGATGCTCAGCGGCTGGTTCAACCAGCAAACCGGCGAACTGTTCACGGGTTTCCCTGTGACGCCTGAGGACACGTTGCTGGACGTGGGCTGTGGCGACGGCGGCAACGTGCATTTTTGCGGAATGCGCGGAGCGAAGATCATCATCGCCGACATCGATGCGGCCAAGGTCGAAGCCACGCGCCAGCGCTTGAGCGACACCCCTGCGCGCGACGTCGAGTGCCATGTGACCGACTGCAATCCGCTGCCCATTGCCGACGCCACGGCCACCCGGGTGGTGTCCACCGAAGTCATCGAGCACGTCGACGACCCGGCGCAGTTCCTCGCCGAACTGGTACGGGTCGGCCAGCCCGGCGCGCTGTACCTGCTGAGCGTGCCGCACCCCAGTTCCGAGGATCTGCAAAAAGACATCGCCGCGCCGGAGTACTTTCGCAAGCCCAACCACATTCGCATCATCAGTGAAGAGCAGTTCAAGGCGATGGTCAGCGAGGCCGGGCTGGAAGTGTTGAGCCACAACCAATACGGGTTCTATTGGTCGATGTGGATGCTGTTGTTCTGGGAGGCCAAGGTCGATTTCAGCAACGCTGACCACCCGTTGCTCAATCACTGGGCCGACACCTGGCAAGCGGTGCTGGATTCACCGCGCGGGGCGCAGATCAAGCAGGCGCTGGACGCGGTGGTGGCCAAGAGTCAGGTGATTATTGCGCGTAAGCCTTGATGACGTTGGTAGGCCTCAACCCTGTGGGAGCGAGCTTGCTCGCGATAACGTTGGTTCAGCCGCTTATAGATTGACTGATGCACCGCTATCGCGAGCAAGCTCGCTCCCACAATGACGTGCTCGGCGTTAATCTGCACATCTTTTGCGCGCGGTAAGGCTTCATGACTGTTTTTTTCCGGTTCTCCCTGACCCTCGCCGTGTTGCTTTTGGCGGGCTGCGAACAACCTCCGGCCCCGGCCCTCGATCAACAGCTCTATATCTGGCAACGCCAATGGACAAAGGCTCATGAGCCGGCGCTGCGCCAAAGCCGGGGCGATTTTTCCACGCTGCGGGTACTGGCGTTGCAGGCTTTTCCCGGGGCGGGCTGGCGCCGTGCGCGGATCGACCCGGGCCTGCTCAAGGCGGATGGCCGTCCGCTGATCGCCGTGATTCGCCTGGACGGCCAGCTCAAGGCCTTGGACCAGGACGAGGTCATTGCGCAAATCCAGCAAGTGCTGGGCGATTGGCAAGCCCAGGGCCTGACCCCTGTGGGCGTTGAGATCGACCACGATGCTGGCAATGCACGGCTGCCGGCCTATGGAAACTTCCTCGGCCAACTGCGGCACAGCCTGCCGGCCAACTTGCGGCTCAGCATCACGGCACTACCGGCCTGGCTCGACAGCCCCGCATTGCCGGGATTGTTGGACGCGGTGGACAGTAGCGTGCTGCAGGTCCACGCGGTGAGCGATCCACGGCAAGGGCTGTTCGATCCGAAACAGGCCCGGCACTGGGCACAACGCTGGAGCGAGATCGCCACGCGGCCGTTTTATCTGGCCCTGCCAGCCTATGGCGTGGCGCTGCTGACCCAGGAGAGCGGCGTGCCGGTGGTGGAAAGCGAAGTGCCGATCGATCGTGGTGGCGAGCGTCGGGAGTTGCTGGCCGATCCGCAACAAGTGGCCGGGCTTGCGGCGGATTTGCGGGCTGATCCGCCGCAACATCTTGCGGGGCTGATCTGGTTTCGCCTGCCGCTGGCCGGCGACCGGCGAGCGTGGAGCTTGACCACGCTCGGCGCCGTCGCCCGGGGCGATCACCTGGACAGTCACCTGGCGTTGCAGTGGGGGGAGCAGGGCGGTTTGTACGATATCCGCCTGGTCAACCAGGGCAATCTCGATCGCCCCTGGCCCCAGCGCCTGACGCTGGCTGTCGGGGCGTGTGACGGCGTCGATGCCTTGGCCGGTTACACGTTGCAACAAACTCCCGGACTGCTTACCTTCACCCGCATTCAGGAAGGCCGCTTGGCGGCTGGCAGCCAACGGGCAATCGGTTGGGCGCGCTGTACGAAAATCGACCAAGGAGGTTTCAATGTTTACCCGTAAGTGGCCTCGTCACCTGCTGTGCCTGAGCCTGTGCCTGCCGCTGGGCCCGGCGCTGGCCTGCGGGCCGGATTTCCCGATGCGCCTGCTGGATAACCGCGCCCAGACGCTGGCGGAGTTGCCCGAAGGCAGCTTTCGCTTCGAGGTCAGCCGCCTCGGCCAGGCGCTTGCCGGGCTCAAGCCGGCCACCGAGGCGACGCGCAACCCGGACTACAGCTATGACGACCTGCCTTCCTACGTTGAACAACGTAACCAGGCCGAGCAGATTGGCCTGACCCCGCCGCAACAAGCGGTGGTGGAGCGCCTGCGGGCGTTGACCGATATCGACCAGGTGGCGGCCGAAGCGGCCAACCTGCCCGATGAACTGCGCCTGTATGCGCTCGGCGCGGCGGCTTTTAACGTCGGTGAGCATCAGCGCGCCGTGGAAGCGTTCCAGCAATTGCTGGCGTTACCGGCTGACCAGCGACGGTTGCGCAGCACCTGGGCCGCGTATTCCCTTGGGCGGGCATTGTTTGCCGTGAGCACCGAGGCGGGCAGCGGCGACCCTGTGGCCTTGCAGGATCAGGCGCGAGCGGCGTTTCGCCAGGCCCGGGAAATGAGCATCGCCGGGTTCAGCGATCCGCTGGAACTGGGCATCGCCAGCCTCGGCGAAGAAGCTCGGGTGGCCTACACCGCCGACGACTGGGACAGCGCCATCGGTCTGTACGCGATCCAGAACCTGCAAGGATCCCCGGTCGGCTACAGCTCGTTGCTGCAATTGGCACAACGCCTGAGCGTCGAGCCGGATGAACGCTTGAGCGAGTTGCTCAAGGCCAAAGCGGTGCAGCGACTGGTCACCGCCTACCTGCTCAGCCGCGTTGGCTGGTGGGACGGTGAAGAACCTTCGGGTGAGAAAAGGCTGGTCAAACTGTTGCAGACCAACGCCCGGGATAACCTGGATGATGCTGACCGTTTGGCGGCGGTGAGTTACCAGCACGGCGATTACGCCAACGCCCAGGCGTTTGTGCAAAAGGCTCCCGACACAGGCTTGGCCTGGTGGGTGCGCGCCAAGCTGGCCTTGCGCGACGGCGACAAGGTGGCCGCGGCGGCGGCCTATGCCAAGGCTGCCCAAGCGTTCCCGAAGGATGAATCCTGGGGCAGCCGGCGCACACCGGATTGGAATTACGAATCGGTGCAACCCAAGTGCCGGGTCGAAGGGGAAAGCGCAATCCTGGCCTTGCAGCGCGGTGATTACCTGCAAGCCTTCGATCAGCTCTATCGCGGCCAGAGCAACTATTGGTACGACGCTGCCGCCGTCGCCGAGCGGGTGCTCACAGTGGATGAGCTCAAGCAGTACGTCGACGCTCAAGTCCCGGCGCCACCGGCGTTGAGCCAAGAGGACCGGGACAACTACGTGCCGCTGCCGGTGGCCGCCAGCTTGCGCAATCTGCTGGGCAGGCGTTTGCTGAGGGAAGGGCGCTTTGATGAGGCGCCGGCTTATTTCGATAACCCGGACCTGCAGAACAAGGCCCGTGCCTATGGGCAATTGCGCCAGGACGCCGAGTCCAAATGGTGGCCAACCCGGCGCGCAGAGGCGTATTTCCATGCGTCGTGGATGGCGCGCAAATGGGGTATGGAACTGCTCGGTTATGAGATGGCGCCGGATTACGCCAGCCTGGGCGGCAATTACAGCCTGGAACCGGTCGAGCTGAACGTCGGGCCACTGGTGGCCGAAGGTGAAGTGCAACGCCAGCAGGCCAGCGTCGCGCAGCCGGACGTGCGTTATCACTATCGGTTTGTCGCCACGGCGCTGGCGAGCCAGGCGGCGGATTACCTGCCCCATACCAGCCAGGCGTTTGCGGCGGTGCTGTGCAAGGCGGTGGGGTACAACTCCAGCCTTGAAGAGCAAAGCGCGTTGTACCAGCGCTATGTGAAGGAAGGCCCGTACGTGGATTGGGCTGGGGATTTTGGTCATCAATGCCAGGAGCCGGACTTCGGCAAGGCGAACAAACGCTACGTGACCCAGGCCCTGGACCCGATCCGCTCGACGCTGCGACCTTACAAGGTTGGGCTGGAAGTGGGCGGGCTCGTGCTGGTGGTGGCAGTGGTGTTGGGGGTGATCAGTCGTCGGCGGCGTAAGGCCCGGATGTCAGCCTCCTGAGGTGAAGCACCCATTGTGGGAGCGAGCTTGCTCCCGCTTGGCTCTGTAGGAGCTGTGTAGGAGCTGTCGAGTGCAACGAGGCTGCGATCTTTCCCCAGACACTTGAGTCTCAAGCGAAAAATCAAAAGATCGCAGGCTTCGCCAGCTCCTACAGAGCCCAGCGGGAGCAAGCTTCCTCGCCACAAAAAAATGTTCACTTTAGCTTTGCATTGTTCCTACATCTGCGTCGCCATCCCCTCCACATCCATGGCCGCCTGGCGCAACGCCTCCGAACGGGTAGGGTGCGGGTGGCAGGTCAGGGCGATGTCCTCGGCCGAGGCGCTGAACTCCATGGCCACGCAGTACTCCCCGATCATCTCACTGACGCTCGGGCCCACCAGGTGCACGCCAAGGATTTCATCGGTGCGCTCATCGGCCAGGATCTTGGCGAATCCTTCGGTCTCGTGGTTGATCTTGGCCCGGCTGTTGGCCGTGAACGGAAACTTGCCGACCTTGTAGGCGCGGCCTTCGGCCTTGAGCTGTTCCTCGGTCTGGCCGACGCTGGCCAGTTCCGGGCGGGTGTAGATGACGCAGGGGATCAGTGCATAGTTGACCTCGGCGGCCTTGCCGGCGATCTGTTCGATGCAGGCCATGGCTTCGTCTTCAGCCTTGTGGGCCAGCATCGGTCCGGCCGTCACGTCGCCGATCACCCAGACGCCGGGTGCTTCGGTGCGGTGACGCTGGTTGGCGAGCATGCCGCGCTTATCGGTGCTCAACCCGACGTTCTCCAACCCCAGCCCTTGCGTGTAGGGGCGCCGACCGATGGCGACCAGCACATAATCGGCGTCCAGGGTCTGTGCTTCGCCGCCTGCCGCCGGTTCGATCTGCAGTTGCACGCCGCTGGCCGAGGTCGTGGCGCCGGTGACTTTCGAACTCAATTTGAACTGGATACCTTGTTTAGCCAAGGCTCGTTGCAAGGTCTTGCCGGCCTCGCCGTCCACACCCGGGCAGATGCGATCGAGGTATTCCACCACGGTCACCTGGGCGCCCAGGCGCCGCCAGACCGAGCCCAGCTCGAGGCCGATGACGCCAGCGCCGATCACCACCAGATGCCGGGGCACCTCACCCAGGGACAAGGCGCCGGTGGAGTCGAGGATGCGCTGGTTGTCGATGGTCACGCCTGGCAGCGGCATGGGTTCCGAGCCGGTGGCGATGACGATGTCCTTGGCGGTGAGTTCGGTCTTGCTACCATCGTCACCGGTGACGGTCACCTTGCCCGGCCCGTCGATGTGGCCCCAGCCTTTGATCCAGTCGACCTTGTTCTTGCGAAACAGAAACTCGATGCCCTTGGTCAGGCCCGTCACGCTTTCGTCTTTCTGCTTCATCATTTGCGCAAGATTGAGGGTAGGGCTGACCTCAATGCCCAAGTTGGCGAACTCCGTTCCCGCGGCCGCTTCGTATAGTTCTGAAGCGTGCAGCAAGGCCTTGGAGGGCATGCAGCCGACATTCAGGCAGGTGCCGCCCAGGGTGGCTCGACCTTCGACACAGGCGGCCGTCAACCCTAACTGCCCGGCCCGAATCGCCGCGTTATACCCGCCGGGTCCACCGCCCAGAATGACCACGTCGTAGTTGCTCATCGCTGTTCTCCCGCTTGGCCTGATAAAAAATTATGGGCGTAATATGAGCGCTTCCAGAGATTCCGGTCAAGGCTTAAGTCAAGAGGTCGGCGTGGGCCTTGTCATGAAGAATTCAAAACGGAAATTTCACAGGAATCGTTATAAGGTAACGGCCTATAACGAAGCGGCGGTGGCGTCTGCCCACAGGCCCGGATTTTGATCGCCACGAAAGCTGGGGTGGTATGCAAGTCGATCTAGATATCGAAGGGGCACAAGTGGCCGAATGGCCGCGTTTCCAGCGCGCGTCGTTTCAAGGGCGCCGCTTGAAGCTTATCGCCTGCGCCTTGGCAAGCGTGGCGGGATTGGGTCTGGTCCTGGCGTTTTTTATCGGGGTGTTTTCGCCGCAATCGCTGTGGCCAGTCTTGCTGGTCAGCCAAGGTGCGGGACTGTTGGTGCTGGTGGCGGGCTTGCAATCGGCCTGGTGGGTGACGCAATGGCGCAGCAGGGCGTTGTTGCCGGCTGTGGATAACCTGCCGGCGGAAAACGAGCCTGTTGATAACTTGGGGTGGTATGAGCGACTGCTGGACCGCATCGGTGCCCGTTCGGTCGGTCTGCTCAAGCAAATCGGTGCGCCCGCGTTGTGGCTGGCCGGTTGGGCCGTGCTGGTATTGCTGGGCCTTGAGCAAGCCTGGGACTTGCAATTGCCGGCTGCCGCCCTCGGTGTTTCGGCCAGTGTGGGGGCGGTGCTGTCGTTGTTGTTGGCGTTCGGGTTATTGGTGTTCGAGCGGCAATTGTCCCAGCAGCCCCCCGTGGAATGGCCGGAAGCGCCAGCGCTGGCGCAACTGACCCGGGTGGCGATCATCGTGCTGGTGCTTGGCGCCCTGTGCTTGCTGTTCGCCGCAGAAACGTCCATCTGGCCGGTGCGCCTGGCGGTGATGATGGGGCTGTTGCCCGGGCTGGTGGCGGCGGAGTTGTTGTTGCGCGCGGTGCTATCGTTGTTCATCCCGCGCCGGGACGCCCTGGAGCTGACGCTGCTGGGCCGCAGTGTCATCGCCGATCTGCTGCGCTGGCCGCCGCAACCGTGGCTGGCCTTGCAGCATGAACTGCATAACCGTTTCGGTATCGACCTGCGTCAGATCTGGGCCTTTAGCTACATGCGTCGGGCTTTTTTGCCGGTGTTGGCGTCAGTGGCGCTGGTGGGCTGGTTGCTGACAGGTGTGCACGAAGTGCCGCTGCAGGGGCGGGGCATCTATGAGCGCTTCGGTAAACCGGTAGAGGTGTTCGGTCCCGGCTTGCATGTCGCGTTGCCTTGGCCGTGGGGCAGGGTGCTCAATGTCGAGAATGGCGTTGTGCATGAACTGGCGGCCAGCGTCGCGCAGAGTCGTGCAGAGGTCGAGGCTGAACCGGCGGAGGGACCGGCACCGGCCATTGCCAATCGGTTGTGGGATGCCAGCCATGTGAACGACAAATCCCAGGTCATTGCCAGCCGTCGTGCCGACCAGCAGAGCTTCCAGATCGTCAACATGGATGTGCGTTTTGTCTATCGCATCGGCCTGACGGATGCCGCGGCGCTGGCGGCGACTTACAACAGCGCCGATGTGCCGACGCTGATCCGCAGCACCGCCAGCCGCATCCTGGTGCATGAGTTTGCTTCCCGTACGTTGGACGGTTTGTTGGGCGCCGACCGCGTGAGCCTGGCCGAGGAAATCGGTCGCGCTGTCCAGGCTGATCTGCAATCCCTCGACAGCGGTGTGGAAATCCTGGCGACGGTGGTGGAGGCGATTCATCCGCCGGCCGGTGCGGCCAATGCCTACCACGGCGTGCAGGCGGCGCAGATCGGCGCCCAGGCATTGATCGCCCGGGAGCGTGGCGCGGCGGCGGAACAGACCAACCAGGCGCAATTGCAAGCCAGCATCGCCCATGACCGGGCCAGTGCTACTGCGCGGGAAATCAACGCGACCGCCCAGGCTGCCGATTTGCGTTTCAACGCCGACCGCAAAGCCTACGCCACGGCGGGGCACGCTTTTGTGCTGGAACATTATTTGAGCCAACTGAGCCAGGGCCTCGGCAATGCCCAGTTGCTGATTCTCGATCATCGCCTGGGCGGTAGCGCCAACGCGCCGACCATCGACTTGCGAACCTTCACGCTGCCGGCCGACCCCGCGTCGCCGCGTAACCCTGTCCCGCCAGGAGCTGCCCATTGAGCCAGTCCTCTTCACACGGTCACCACGACCACGCCGGTCACGATCACGGCCATGCCGGTCATCACCATGGCCATCATCACCACCATCACGGCGACCCGCAGCAAGCCGGTCCGTTTCCTTGGCGGCGGATGGGCTGGGCGGTGTTGTTGGTGGCATTTGCCGTCGCGGCCGCGAGCCTGGTGCAAGTGCGGTCGGGGGAGGCCACGGTCATTACCCGTTTCGGCAATCCGGCCCGGGTGCTGCTGCAACCTGGCCTGGGGTGGCGCTGGCCGGCGCCGTTCGAGGCGGCGATCCCGGTGGACCTGCGATTGCGCACCACGTCCAGCGGCCTGCAGGATGTCGGTACCCGCGATGGACTGCGGATCATTGTCCAGGCCTACGTAGCCTGGCAGGTCCAGGGCGATCCGGACAACGTACAGCGTTTCATGCGCGCGGTGCAGAACCAACCGGACGAAGCTGCGCGGCAGATCCGTACATTTGTCGGCTCCGCGCTGGAAACCACGGCCGCCAGTTTTGACCTGGCGAGCCTGGTCAACACCGATGCCAGCCAAGTGCGCATCGCCGATTTCGAAGCGCAGTTGCGTCAGCAGATCGATCAACAGTTGCTCACCACGTACGGTGTACGAGTATTGCAAGTCGGTATCGAACGCCTGACGTTGCCATCAGTCACACTGACCGCAACGGTAGACCGCATGCGAGCCGAGCGCGAAACCATCGCCACCGAACGCACCGCCATCGGTAAGCGCGAAGCGGCGCAGATTCGTTCCGCCGCAGAACGTGATGCCCGCGTCGTGCAAGCCGATGCCACGGTAAAGGCCGCTGATATCGAGGCGCAATCCCGGGTAGACGCGGCCGAAATTTATGGTCGGGCATACGCCGGCTCTCCCCAGCTCTACAACCTGCTCCGTTCGCTGGACACCTTGGGCACCATCGTCAACCCAGGCACCAAGCTGATTTTGCGCACCGATGCCGCACCATTCCGTGTTTTGGTGGACGGTCCTGCTTCCATGGAAGGCAAAGGTGGAACACAACCATGAGTTTGGTTCCACGTGGAACAAATGGGTTATCCAGTCCGTGGATCCAGGCCGGGCGCCTGGCATTTCTGGCGCTTTACGCCGTCACGGTGTTGGCGGCGTTGGCCTGGGTCTTTTCCAACGTGCGCCAGATCGACCCGCAGAATCGTGCGGTGGTGTTGCACTTCGGCGCCTTGGATCGTATCCAGAATGCCGGCCTCTTGCTGGCTTGGCCGCGTCCCGTGGAACAAGTGATCCTGCTGCCAGCAGCGGATCGGGTGCTCGATCGGCGGGTGGAAAATCTGCTGCGCTCGGACGCGGCCTTGCAGGCTGATCGTGTGGCCAGTTTCGCCACGCCGGTCAGCGATGCGTTGGCCGGTTCTGGTTATTTATTGACCGGTGATGCTGGCGTGGTGCAACTGGATGTGCGGGTGTTCTATAAAGTCACGGACCCTTACGCTTTCGTCTTGCAAGGTGAACATGTCCTGCCGGCACTGGACCGACTGGCGACCCGCAGTGCCGTGGCCCTGACTGCGGCCCGGGACCTGGATACCATCCTGGTGGCTCGCCCCGAACTGATGGGCAGTGACAACCAGGCGGCCGAGCGCCGCGAACGCTTGCGAGGCGATCTGGTTCAGGGGCTTAACCGACGCCTGGCTGACCTGGCGGCGACGGGGCAGGGGCTGGGTATCGAAGTGGTGCGGGTCGACGTGCAATCGAGTCTGCCCGGGCCGGCGGTGAGTGCTTTCAATGCGGTACTGACCGCCAGCCAGCAGGCCGACAAAGCCGTGGCCAACGCCCGGACCGAAGCGGAAAAACTCACCCAGGTCGCCCGCCAGGACGCTGACCGTACCGTGCAAGTCGCCCATGCCCAGGCCAGCGAGCGGCTCGCCAAGGCTTCGGCCGACACAGCCACGGTGCTCGGGCTGGCGAAGACCCAGGGCAGCGATCCGCAAATGCTGCTGCGCCTGTATCGCGAACGCATGCCTGCCATCCTTCGCCAGGCCGGTTCAGTGACCACGGTCGACCCGAAAGACGATTCTCGGCTGATCATCCAGGGAGCCGGCCAATGACCGCTCGAACGCCTGCTGTACCGATGTTGTCCTCGGCGGAGCAACGCATCGCCGCCCGACAACTGACCTTGGCGATGCTCGCTCTCGGCTTGCTCGCGTTGGGCCTGGCCTGGCGCGGCTGGTCGCCGGAGCAGAGCGGTGTCAGCCAACTGCTGTTGGGGTTCGCCTCGCTGTTGGTGGCGGTCCCGGTGATGCGTTCGGCCTGGTACAGCTTGCGGTATCCAAGCCTGCACGGAATCACTGACCAACTGATCGCCCTGGCGATGCTCGGCGCCTGGGCCACCGGCGATCTGCTGACCGCGGCGTTGCTGCCGATCATCATGATCTTCGGCCATGTGCTGGAAGAGCGCAGTGTCATAGGCTCCCAAGAGGCGATCCATGCCCTTGGCCAACTGACCCGCAGCCAAGGTCGCAAGGTACAGGCCGACGGCTCGATCATTGATGTCGACAATGCGACGCTCCAGGCCGGCGATATCGTGGAGGTGCGCGCCGGTGACCGGGTGCCGGCCGATGGTCGGGTGTTGTCCGGCCAGGCCAGCCTCGACACCGCGCCCATCACCGGTGAGTCGGTGCCGCTGGAGGCGATGGTTGGCACGGAAGTCTTCGGTGGTGCGATCAACCTCGATGGCCTGCTGCGCCTGGAGGTGACCCGAACCGGCGAAGCGTCCACCTTGGGCAAGGTCATCGCCCTGATGCAAAACGCCGAACGCTCCAAGCCACCCATCACCCGTTTGCTGGAACGCTACGCCGGCAGTTACCTGGTATTGGTGTTGTTGCTGGCGGCAGTGACCTGGTTCGTAACCAACGATGCCCAGGCGATGTTGGCGGTATTGGTGGCGGCGTGTCCCTGCGCGTTGGTGCTGTCGGCGCCGGCCACCGCCATTGCCGGGATCGCGGTGGCGGCGCGCCACGGGATCCTGATCCGCAGCTCGGCTTTCCTGGAGGAACTGGCGGACCTGACCTCGTTGGTCGTCGACAAGACGGGCACCTTGACCTATGGCGTGCTGCGTCTGCAATCCATCGAACCTGCCCAGGATGCTCATGCATCGTTGCTGCTGCCGTTGGCTGCCAGCCTCGGTTCGGCCAGCAGCCATCCGGTTAGTCGTGCCTTGGCGGGGCTGGTGGAACAGGACAATTGCCTGCCCCTGACGGAGATTCGTGAGCGCCAGGGGCTGGGTGTGGTCGCGATGACGGCTCAGGGCGAAGCGGCCCTCGGTCGGCCGGAGTTGTTTGCCCAGCTAGGCATTCAAACCCTGGCGGTCCCTGAGCACGACGGCCCGATTGCCGGTCTGGCGCTGGATGGGCAGTTCCTCGCCTGGCTGCTGTTGGCCGACAGCGT
This sequence comes from Pseudomonas sp. NFACC37-1, assembly GCF_900101575.1. Lineage (NCBI taxonomy): Bacteria > Pseudomonadati > Pseudomonadota > Gammaproteobacteria > Pseudomonadales > Pseudomonadaceae > Pseudomonas > Pseudomonas sp. NFACC37-1. Next base: position 85,422 of record NZ_FMUZ01000009.1, read on the forward strand.
GAAGCCGGAGGCACAGGTGGCCATGGCCGAGCTGCGCGAGTTGGGTCTGGGCCGTCAGTTGCTGTTGACCGGCGACCGCCAGAGTGTGGCCACGACCCTGGCCCGGGATGTCGGCATCGGCGATGTGCAAGCCCAGGCCCTGCCGGAAGACAAACTCAAGCGGGTCATGGCTGAAATCGAGCATGGGTTCCGCCCTATGGTGGTGGGCGACGGCATCAATGATTCCCTGGCACTCAAGGCCGGGGTGGTGGGCGTTGCCATGGGGGCAGGTGGTGCAGATATCGCCCTGGCGTCAGCAGACATCGTGCTGATCGGCAGCGACCTGCGGCGCCTCGGCACCTGCGTGCGGCTGAGTCGCCAGTGTCGGCGCACGTTGCAGGTCAACGTGATCATTGGCCTGGGCTGGACGTTGGCCATCGTTGCCTTTGCCGCCTTCGGCTGGCTTGGCGCAGCGGGGGCGATGATCGCTGCGCTGCTGCACAATCTCAGTACCCTGCTAGTGTTAGGTAATGCCGGGCGCTTGCTGCGGTTCCAGGAGCCACTGCTCAAGATCCAAGCGAAGGGCACCGTTGGGTAGGGTCAGCGAACTGCGCGCTGTACTTGCAGTCTGCTATTGGAGAGGGCGTGCCAGCGCAGAAGTTACCTGCCACAGGGAGTGATTTGGGACAGCGATAGAAAAAGGCTATAAATTCGATAGCCTGCTATTTTTCTAGCATGGTCTACCCTCATTTCAGACGTCTGAAACAAGGGGGGATTTTCCATGCTCGCGCAACTTCCACCGGCCTTACAGAATCTGCATTTACCGCTTCGGCTGCGGCTCTGGGATGGCCATGAATTTTCACTGGGGGCCGACCCCAGCGTCACGATTGTGGTCAAGGACCCACAAATGGTCGCGCAATTCACCCACCCCAGCCTGGACGCATTGGGGGCGGCGTTTGTCGAAGGCAAACTGGAACTCGAAGGCCCGATCCACGAAGTCATTCGGGTCTGCGATGAGTTGAGCCAGGCCTTGGTCGAGGACGATCCCGACAACCAGCCGGTGCGCTCGCTCCACGACAAGGAAACCGACGCCAAGGCGATCTCTTACCACTACGATCTTTCCAACGCGTTTTATCAGCTATGGCTCGACAGCGACATGGCTTATTCCTGTGCCTATTTCGAGACAGGCAGCGAAACCCTCGAGCAGGCCCAGCAAGCCAAGTTCCGCCATCTGTGTCGCAAGCTGCGATTGCAACCGGGTGACTACCTGCTGGATGTCGGTTGCGGATGGGGCGGCCTGGCGCGTTATGCCGCACGGGAGTTTGGTGCCAAGGTCTTCGGCATTACCCTGAGCAAGGCGCAGCTGATGCTGGCCCGGGAGCGGGTCAAGGCCGAAGGCCTGGAGGATCAGATCGAGTTGCAACTGCTGGATTACCGCGACCTGCCCCAGGACGGTCGCTTCGACAAAGTGGTCAGCGTGGGTATGTTCGAGCATGTCGGCCACGCCAACCTTGCGCAGTACTGCAAGACGTTGTTCGGCGCCGTGCGCGAGGGTGGACTGGTGATGAACCATGGCATCACTGCCAAGCACACCGACGGGCGTCCGGTCGGTCGCGGCGCGGGCGAGTTTATTGAGAAGTACGTATTCCCCAACGGCGAGCTGCCGCACCTGTCGATGATTTCCGCGCAGATCAGTGAAGCGGGGCTGGAGATCGTCGATGTGGAAAGCTTGCGCATGCACTATGCACGCACACTCGATCATTGGAGTGAGCGCCTGGAGGACAACCTCGAGGCAGCGTCGAAGGAAGTGTCGGAGCAGGCATTGCGGATCTGGCGCCTATACCTGGCCGGCTGCGCCTACGCGTTCGCCAAGGGTTGGATCAATCTGCACCAGATCCTGGCGGTGAAGGCCCATGCCGACGGTAGCCATGAGCTGCCGTGGACCCGCGACGACATCTACACGCCTTAGAGAATCGGGGAAATAAGCCGGGCGATCCGCATGCCGACCTTCTGCAGGCGGTGGGTCTCCCGGCTTTCCTGTTTGTCGATTTCCTGGGCCTGGGCGAAGTCCTCTTCAAGCATTTGCTCGACCTCACTGGCGAACGGGATATCCACGGTGAGCAGCATGACTTCGAAGTTCAAGCGGAACGAACGGTTGTCCAGGTTCGCACTGCCAATGGCGCTGATTTCCCGGTCGATCAACACCACTTTCTGATGCAGGAAGCCCGGCCCGTAACGGAACATCCGCACACCGGCCCGTACCGCTTCAAACGCGTACAGGCTGGACGCTGCGTAGACGATCTTGTGGTCGGGCCGCGAGGGCAGCAGGATGCGCACATCCACGCCGCGCAGCACCGCCAGGCGCAAGGCTGCGAACACCGCTTCGTCGGGGATGAAGTAGGGTGTGGTGATCCAGACGCGTTCGCTGGCGGCGTGAATGGCCTCGACGAAAAACAGCGAGCAGGTTTCATAGGCGTCGGCCGGGCCGCTGGCCAGCAACTGGCAAAGCACGCCGTCGTCCGGGTAGCTGTCCGGCAGGATCAGCGGGGGCAGGGAACGGGCCGCCCAGAACCAGTCTTCGGCGAACGACTCTTGCATACTCGCCACCACCGGCCCGCACACTTGCACATGGGTGTCGCGCCACGGCGCCAAGGGTGGTTTATCGCCCATGTATTCGTCACCGACGTTGTGCCCGCCGACGAACCCTTGCACGCCATCCACCACCACGATCTTTCGATGGTTGCGAAAGTTGACCTGGAATCGGTTGAGCCAGCCGCTGCGGGTGGCGAACGCTTTTACGTGGACGCCTCCGTCGCGCAAGGCTTGCACGTAGCGGTGGGGCAGGGAGTGGCTGCCAATGCGGTCATAGAGCAGGTACACGGCCACGCCTTCGGCGGCTTTCTTCAAGAGCAGCGTGTGCAGGCGTTGACCGAGGCGGTCGTCATGGATGATGAAGAACTGGATCAGCACGGCCTCTCGTGCCTGCTCGATGGCCTGGAAAATCGCCTCGAACGTGGCGTGGCCGTTGACCAGCAAACGCACCTGATTATTGGCCAGGCACGGTGTGCGTCCCAGTTTCGGCATGGCCCGTAACGAGGCATAGGCCTGGGAGGCGCGGGCGGTCAGGGCTTCTTCGACCCAGGGGCGCCAGTTCAACTCGGAGATTGCCTTGCGCATTTCTTCGTTGGCTTGCCGGCGCGCCTTGATGTAACCATCGAACGTGCTGCGGCCGAACACCAGATAAGGAATCAACGTCAGGTAGGGAATGAAGGTCAGCGACAGGGCCCAGGCAATCGAGCCCTGGGCGGTGCGCACCGTCAGCACGGCGTGGACGGCGGCAATGGAACCCAGGGTGTGGAGCAGCGCGATCAGGTAACCGAAAACATGCGGGCCGAAATAATCCATGGGGCAGCCTTGCTCCTGAAGTTTCAATGCTTAACAGACCATGTTCCGTGACGAATGTCGCTATTTAATTCACCGGTTCAGGCCCTGAACCGAAGCCCGTGGACGGCGTCTAACGGCCACTTGTCCTCTGGAGTTCGTGTAATGAATGTTCGTCTGCTGGGTGTGGCCTTGGCGATGGGTTTGTCGGTTCCGATGGCGGCTCAGGCGCAGATGCTCCAGCCGGGTTTGTGGGAATTGACCACCAGCAATATGAAGGTCGATAACCAGAACCTGCCGGACCTGCAACTGATCCTTGGCCAGTTGCAAACCCAGATGACCCCGGAGCAACGGGCGATGCTGGAAAAGCAGGGGATTACCATGGGGGGTAAAGGCATTCGCGTGTGCCTGACCCCGGCGCAGGTGCAAACCAATGACATTCCGCTGCAAGACCCGCAATCGGGTTGCAAGCAGCAGATCACCGAGCGCACCGGCAATCAGTGGAAGTTTCGCTTCAGTTGCCCGAAAGCCCAGGGTAATGGGGTCGCGACATTCCAGAGTGATCGTGAATTCACCACCAAGGTCAACGGCACGTTCAATGCCACCGGCATCCAGCAGAACGGTAGCCTCGACACTCGCGCGGTCTGGCTGGGGCAGGATTGCGGGACGGTCAAGCCGAGGGCTTGAAGCTCATTTGAAGTAATCGCTTGGTGAGCCTGTGGGAGCCAAGCATTGCTCGCAATGCAGACAATTCGGTGAGTCGCCAAGGACGTCACTGTTCATCGCGGACAGCCTTGCTCCCACACATGCTCTAAGGCCGGTTCAGCGCCTCGTACAACGTATTGAGGTTGTATTCGAACAGGCCGGTGAACGTGCTCGCCGGTCCGCTGGCGGCGAGTGCGTCGGAGTACAGCGTGCCGCCGATGTGAGCGCCGCTCTCTTCGGCAATCTGCTTGAGCAGGCGCGCGTCCTTGATGTTTTCCATGAACACCGCTTTGACTTTCGCCTGACGGATCTGGGTAATCAGCGCCGCGACTTCTGCCGCCGACGGCTCACGTTCGGTGGATAACCCTTGGGGTGCCATGAACTCGATGCCATAGGCCTGGCCCAGGTAACCGAATGCATCGTGGGACGTCACGATCTTGCGATTACCGGCAGGCAATGCGCCGAGCTTGGCCTTGGCTTCGGCGAGTAGGGCGTAGATTTTCTTCAGGTATGCCTGGCTGTTGCGTTCGTAGTCGGCCTTGTTGGCCGGGTCGGCGGCTTCCAGTGCCTTGGTGATGTTGCTGACATACAGCTCGGCGTTCGCCAGGTTGTGCCACGCATGCGGGTCGGGGATGGTCTCTCCGTCCTCATCCAGTGAGCGCGGGATGACGCCACGGCTGGCGCTGATCACCGGGGCACTGGTTTCGGTGCTGGTCACCAGGCGGTCCAGCCACGGCTCGAAGCCCAGGCCATTCTTGATAATCAGTTTTGCCTTGAGCAACGCCTTGGCGTCGTCTGGGGTGGGTTCGTAGGTGTGAGCATCGGCGTCCGGCCCGACCATGTTGGTGACTTGAATATGCTCACCACCGACCTGTCGGGTCATGTCGGCGAGGATGCTGAAGCTGGTCACCACCTGGAGTTTTTCGGCGGCGGACAGGGACATGGACAGCATCAGACTGATTAGCACGAGCAGTACGCGCATCGGGAAACACCTCATTGGGATGTGAGCAAGGGCGGGCGGCGCAGCAAACCGTGCACCGGCCCGAATACCACCGACAGCAGATACGACACGCCCGCCACCAGAACGATGGACGGTCCGCTGGGCAGTGAGTAATAGAACGACAACAGCAGGCCAAGCCAAACCGAGAGGCAACCGAGCAGCGCGGCGATCAGCATCAGCAGCGGCAGGCGACGGCTCCAGAATCGCGATGCGGCGGCTGGTAGCATCATCAGGCCGACCACCATCAACGCGCCGATGGCCTGGAAACCGATCACCAGGTTTAGTACCACCAAGGTCAGGAATACGCCGTGGGCCAACGGGCCGAGACGACTGACGGTTTGCAGGAACAGTGGGTCTAGGGTATCGAGCAGCAGCGGTCGATAAATCAACGCCATCGCTACCAGGCTGGCGCCGGAAACCCACAGCATGCCGTTGAGTGTGGGGCCGTCCACCGCCAAGGCCGAGCCAAACAGCAGGTGCAGCAAGTCCAGGCGTTTGCCGGCCATGCCGAGGATCAACACGCCGGCCGCCAGGGAGATGGGATAAATCGCCGCGAGGCTGGCGTCCTCTCGTAGGCCAGTGCGCCGGGTAATCCAGGCGGCGAGCCCGGCCATGCTCAGGCCCGCGCCCAGGCCGCCCAAGGTCAAGGCCGGCAGGCTCAGCCCGGCAAACCAGAAGCCCAGGGCGGCACCGGGCAGTATGCCGTGAGCCACGGCGTCACCGATCAGGCTCATGCGCCGAAGAATCAGGAACACACCCAGCGGCGCCGTGCTGCACGCCAACACCAGGCCGCCCAGCAGGGCCCGACGCATGAAGACGAACTCTTGGAAGGGTTGCCAGAAATGCGTGGCCGCGAGCATCAGGCCACCCACGCATGGGGTTGTTGGGCGATCAAATCGACACTGCGGCCCAGCATGCAACCGGTGTTTTTGATCAGCAGCGTATGGGGGACATGTTGACGTACCGCTGCCAGGTCATGACACACCACTACGAGGGTTCTGCCTGCTGCGTGCCAGCGATGGATGTGTTTCCACAGTAGCGCCTGGCCTTGTTCGTCGAGGGCGGCGTGGGGTTCGTCGAGCAACAGCAAGGGCGCTTCGGCCAGGCTCAGGCGAGCGAGCAGGGCGCGTTGCAGCTCGCCTCCCGACAGCGCCATGAGCGGGCGCTGCTCAAGGCCGCTCAGTGCCCAATCGTCCAGTACGGTCTGCAGCAACTGTCTACGCGTGGCTGGCGTGTGGCGATTGCCCCAAGACCCGGCCGCCACCAGGTCTTGCAAGTTGATGGGAAATTGCCGATCCAGATGTTGCTGCTGGGGCATGAACGAGACGCCACCACGTCGTGGAACATTCAAGGTGACTTTGCCGGCCAGCGGCTTTTGCAGCCCTGCGAGTACTTTCAACAGGCTGCTTTTTCCCGAGCCGTTGGCACCGATGATGGCGGTGAGGCTGCCCGCCGGTCGCTCCATGGCGAGGGGCGGTGTGAGGGGTTGTCCGGGTGCACCCCAGCGCAGTGCTTGGCAGTCGATCATGATGGCTCCCGGGTCCAGCGGCTTTGCGCCACGGCGTCATGGGCATGAAGGCTTTCGGCATGAACGACGCGTACATCCAGGGCGGTGATCTCCGATGAGCGGGCCAGGACCGTGCTCAATCGTCGCGCGGCGTCTTCGCAGAACATCAGGTTTTGTCCGTTGGCCAGGGCGAAGGCTTGTTCATCGGCGCGTTTCACGGCGGTCTGCACGGCGGTGCCGAGGGCTGCTTCGGCTTGGTTGATGAATGACTGCAGTGGTAATTCGTCGACAGCGGTGTCCAGACGCAAGGTCAAGGTTGCCGTGCTGCGCTGGCTATGAGGGGTGGCGACAATGCCGTTCGATGAGCCCAGCCAGGCGAGAATTTCGGCATGCTCAAGTTTCTTGTTAGCAAAGTCGTCGACAAATTGCTGTTGGATCAACTGCCGGGCAAGGGCTGCGGAACAAGGGCAAGTCGAGGAATAGGGGATCTGAATTTTCAGTTCCACGTGGAACATTGTGTTTTTCAACTGAGCTTCGATGCTCACCGGATAACCTTTCCAGCCTGCCAATGGGCTGATTAACGCCGGACGTTTGAGCAGTAGATTGGTATGCACGCTGAGCGAAGCCGCATGGGATAAGCCTTCATGGCTATCAAGAAATTGCTTCAGGATTCGGCGCAATAGCGCTGGAGAAAGTGGTGTCTCTTCCAGCAATCCCAGCGCCAGATATAAGCGCGACATATGAATGCCACGCGCTTCGCTGTCGTCGAGGCTGACACCGGCATCGGCCGTTGCGCTGAGACGTTGACCGTCAATCAACACCGGCGTTGCGATGCCACACATGCCTACCCAATCAAGGGGCAGGGTTTGACGTGAAACCTGCGCAGCCACGTCGGGCAACGTTAACGCATTCATGGTCAAGGCCCATCGAAGGTTAAAATTAGATGTTATAGTATAACGGTTAATTTTAAGAAGCCTTTTCCATGAAAGGAGTTTCATCTCCCTGAATGTTCACGTTCCACGTGAAACATTAACGCGATGAATCCTGGCACCCGTTCATGCGCCCGCATGTAAATGCGCCGTTGCTGCCGCCCGAGCTGGAAAAACGATTGAGGGTGGTCCAGCCCACACGCCGGCTGTATCCAACCCAACTTTCTCCATCCGACGCCAGTCCGGTAAAGAACGTGAGCTGACCGTAACGGCTGTTCGTTTGCGCCCAATAGCGGCGACTGGCCGCTTCAAAACCGCGTAAATAAAGAGTGTTTCCAGCCGTCGCAACGCTATAGGCGTTGCCTTGTATATCCACGCACGCCAGCAAATTCGCGCTACGGGTGCAGTTTGCCAAGAGCGGACTCTGGGCAGCAGCGCCTAACGCCCACAGCAACAGCAGGCCCGCAAAAACAAATTTCAGAGGATTGCGCATGGATGGATCTCAGACGAATGAGGAGCGGCGGGGCTGGTTGAACTGTGTTGTTATACTATAACATAAAAACAACCAAGCCCTGGAAACGAGCCGTGATCGAAGCGGCCGCCCGATGAGGATATACCTGATGCCCAATCGTCTTCCCGTCACCGTACTTTCCGGATTCCTCGGTGCCGGTAAAAGCACACTGCTCAATCACGTCCTGCGTAATCGCGACAACCTGCGGGTTGCTGTGATCGTCAACGATATGAGCGAGATCAACATCGATGGCAGCGAAGTCCAGCGAGATGTCACCCTGAGTCGTTCCGAAGAGAAACTGGTGGAAATGAGCAACGGTTGCATCTGCTGCACGTTGCGTGAGGACTTGCTCGAAGAAGTCGGGCAACTCGCCAGGGAAGGGCGTTTCGACTACCTGCTGATCGAATCCACCGGTATTTCCGAACCGCTGCCAGTGGCGGAAACCTTCACGTTTCGCGATGAAGAGGGCCGAAGCCTGGCCGATGTGGCGCGACTCGATACCCTGGTCACGGTGGTCGATGGGGTGAATTTTCTGCGGGATTACCAGGCCGCCGAAAGCCTGGCGTCACGGGGCGAAACCCTGGGTGAGGAGGATGAGCGCTCGATCACCGATCTGCTGATTGAACAAATCGAGTTTGCCGACGTGGTTCTGATCAGCAAGATCGATCTGATCAGTCAGCATGAGCGGGAAGAGTTGACCGCGATTCTGCAGCGTCTCAACGCCCAGGCGCAGATCATTCCGATGGTCATGGGGCAGGTGCCACTGGGCAGAATCCTCGACACAGGCCTTTTCGACTTCGAACGCGCCGCCCAGGCACCTGGCTGGCTACAGGAACTGCGCGGTGAGCACGTGCCAGAAACCGAGGAATACGGCATCGCCTCGACTGCTTATCGGGCTCGCCGGCCGTTTCATCCCCAGCGGTTCTTCAACTTCATCGACCGGCCGTGGCCCAATGGCAAACTCCTGCGCTCCAAGGGGTTCTTCTGGCTGGCCAGCAAACCTGAGGAGGCGGGCAGTTGGTCCCAGGCTGGCGGCTTGATGCGACATGGCTTCGCCGGGCGCTGGTGGCGGTTCGTGCCGAAAAACCAATGGCCACAGGATGAAGAGAGCGCAGCGGCGATCATGAAGAACTGGCTGGCTGCCACAGGCGATTGCCGTCAGGAGCTGGTCTTCATTGGTCAGGACATTGATTTTGGCCAACTCGCCGCTGAATTGGACGCTTGCCTGCTCACCGATGCGGAAATGGCCCTCGGGATCGAAAATTGGCGCTTGTTGCCGGATCCGTTCGGGCCGTGGCATGAAGAGGTTGCAGCGTGATGCTGGCGCCCAGTCTGAAACGCGCGACACAGGTACGGCAGGTCCAAGGTGATACGCCAGGGGTATTCACGCGGATCCTGGACGACGGCATCAACCTGGCGGTCTGGCAGCGTCAGCTTCCCGCACACATCAGCGATTTTGCGGCCATGGTGCTGGCGATGGACCAGCCGCTGGCTGAATCACGGGTGCTCGATTTGCCAGAGGAAGACACCCAGCCAGCGCTGCACGGTCTGGCCGCAGGTTTCAGCGACCTGCAGGGCTATGAGGGTTTTATCGCCGATGTTTCCTGGCTGGTCTGTGCGTTTGCCTGCCTGTTGGGCGCGCAACGTGTCGGTCTGCGTCTGCGCACGCTGGACAAGGCCATGTGCCCGCGCTTCCACGTTGACCACGTACCGGTACGGCTGTTGACCACTTATGCGGGCGTCGGCAGCCAGTGGCTCAAGGAAGAAGCCATGGATCGCCGGCACCTGGCACAGCCTGAGGCCGAGCCGGTTGATCCGCGCGTGATCCAGCAGTTTGGTTGCGGTGATGTCGGCTTGCTTAAAGGCGAGAAATGGCACGGTAATGAGGGATCTGGCCTGATCCATCGCTCGCCTGCGCCCGCCCCGGGAGAGCGTCGCCTGATTCTCACGCTGGATTGGCTGGCTTAGGGCTTGAGCCAGGTGCCTTGGCTTTGCCCTTCGCAAAATGGCTGCAGGTACGCGGCATCGGTCGCCACACCGTAATAGTGAATATCCTGGGGGTAAGGCATATTGGCGACCTGGGCGTTGCTGCAAACGCCGAACGCGCCGCCAGGGCATTGATCGACGTAGTGCACCTCGACCTTCTGGCCGGCAAGGTTTGGCTGGCAGAAGCCATCGGCAAACAGTTTCTGTGGAATGCTGCGGTTCTGTTGGCAGACTTTCACATCGAGTCGCTCCGCCTGGCTGTGAACCACGCAGGCCTGGGCCAGCGCCTGGTCCGACGTCAGTGCCAGTAACAACCAGCCGATCAATCGCATGTTCACCTCCATCGAAAGCCGTCGATTATGTTGCAGCACATTCCTACCCATGTCATCGCCGGCCCTTTGGGCGCCGGCAAGACCAGCCTGATCAGGCATCTGCTGGCCCAGCGACCGGCCAATGAACGCTGGGCGGTGCTGATCAACGAGTTCGGCCAGATCGGCCTGGATGCCGCGCTGCTGACCCAGGCTGGCGATGGTATCGCACTGGGCGAAGTGGCCGGCGGCTGCTTGTGCTGCGTCAATGGCGCGCCGTTTCAGATCGGTCTTGGGCGTTTGCTGCGCAAGGCCCGGCCGGATCGGCTGTTCATCGAACCCTCGGGCCTGGGTCATCCGGCACAGTTGATGCGGCAACTGAGTGAAGCGCCATGGCTCGGTGTGCTCGCGGTACAACCCTGTGTGTTGGTGTTGGATGCCAGGGCGATGGCGGACGGCAAACCCTTGCCCGAAGCGCAGCGACAAACCCTGGCGGATACCGGACTGCTGGTGCTGAACAAATCCGAGAGCCTCACGCAGGCCGATCGCGAACGGGTGACAGCGCAACTGTCAGGGGCAGCGTTGTACTGGACGCAACAAGCGGCATTACCGCTCGATCGATTGCCAGGCCTCGCGGCTCAGGGCAGTGGGTCTGTGGATAACGTGAACCTGCCCAAGAGCCTGGGCCAGATCCCGGCCATCTGGACCGACCCGACGCAACCCATCTGCCTGTATCAGCAGCAGGACGGAGGCTGGAGTATCGGCTGGCGCTGGCACCCAAGCCAACGATTCGACGCAGCGGCGCTCGCGCGATGGCTACAAGACCAGGGCTGGAAACGGGCGAAGATGGTTATCCACAGCCGCGACGGTTGGGTTTCAGCCAATGCGTTGGAGGGGGCGGCCCTGGGGTGGCAAACCAGCGAGTGGCGCCAGGATTCTCGGATCGAGCTGATTTTCGATCAGCCGCAAGATGTCGATCGCCTGAAAGCCGGTCTGGTGAGTTGTCGATGTTCCTGAATCAGCCTTGTTTCAAGGCTTCCACTTGTTGTGTTCCTGGCGCCACTGGCTCAATTCGATGACTTCGGCCCTGGGCCTGGTCTGGACCGGTTCGATGGGCGTTGGCGGTGTTTCTTCGAAGGGCATCGGGTAGGGCGCCAGCTCTATATGTGCGCTGTGGGCCCCAAATTGGGTGATGGTGCCCGAATGGCGGCTTTCGCCGGTGACGGTGAACTCGAAGGTGTAGACGCGAGCCAGGCGTCGTCGACCATTGGCGTCCTTCACGAAGCCGATTTTTTTCAGCGCCACGTTGCCGTCCAGCAGCTCGATCTTGAGGTTGGCGCAATGCTGCATGACCCTCGCCAACGCCCGTTCGCGCAAGCCATGGTTGTGCCACAGCCAGGCGCCGCCGGTAGCCAGTAGCATCAGCACGAAGATGTTTCCAAGGGTCAGCATGAACGAAGTGCTCCAACAAGTTGCTGTCAGCTTAACTGTCTCGCCGGTCTGTCGTACAGGCTGTGTTTAGTCGCATACTGCGCGGCTTGAATTTCAATCGTTTTACGGAAACTTCCCGCATGAAACGTACGCCTCATCTGCTTGCCATTCAGTCCCACGTGGTGTTCGGTCACGCTGGCAATAGCGCCGCGGTGTTTCCGATGCAGCGGGTCGGCGTGAACGTCTGGCCGCTCAATACCGTGCAGTTTTCCAATCACACCCAGTACGGCCAATGGACCGGTGAGGTGCTGGCGCCAGAGCAGATACCTGCATTGGTGGAAGGCATTGCAGCTATCGGTGAGCTGGGGCATTGCGATGCGGTGTTATCCGGTTACCTGGGCAGCGCGGCTCAGGGGCGGGCGATTCTGACGGGCGTGGCGCGGATCAAGGCCGCCAACCCCAAGGCGCTGTACCTGTGCGACCCGGTCATGGGGCACCCTGAGAAGGGCTGCATCGTGGCACCCGAGGTGAGCGAATTTCTCCTGGAAGAAGCCGCTGCCGTGGCAGACCTCATGTGCCCGAACCAACTGGAGCTGGACAGTTTTTCGGGGCGCAAGGCGCAGTCATTGCTGGACTGCCGGGCAATGGCCCGCGCGTTGCTGGCCCGTGGCCCGAAGGCGGTGCTGGTCAAGCATCTGGCCTACCCCGGCAAACCCGATGGCAGTTTCGAAATGCTGCTGGTGACCGCCGATGGCAGTTGGCACCTGCGTCGTCCATTGTTGGCTTTCCCGCGCCAGCCGGTGGGGGTGGGCGACCTGACGTCGGGCTTGTTCCTGGCGCGGATTCTGCTGGGGGACAGTTTGGTCGCGGCGTTCGAATTCACCGCCGCGGCGGTGCACGAAGTGCTGCTGGAGACCCAGGCCTGCACCAGCTATGAGTTGGAACTGGTCCGCGCCCAGGACCGGATCGCCCATCCACGGGTGCGGTTCGAGGCTGTGCCAATCAGCCTCTGATCGCCCCTGTGGAATGCTGCAAATCCCTGTGGGAGCGAGCTTGCTCGCGATGAGGCCACCACATTCAACTCGATGCTGGCTGTGACATCGCCATTGCGAGCAAGCGCCCTTCCACCGTTGATTTTCGGCGGCCGATTAAGGCCCGTCCGCCTTGATCTCCTGGTAGCGCCTCTCCAGTTCCTGGCGGATCTGCCGACGTTGCTGGGCTTGTTCGTAGCGGCGTTTTTCTTCGCTGTTTTGCGGCTGCAAGGGCGGCACGGTCGCGGGCTTGCGTTGGTCATCCACCGCAACCATGGTGAAGAAGCAACTGTTGGTGTGGCGCACCGAGCGTTCGCGAATGTTTTCGGTCACGACTTTGATGCCCACTTCCATCGACGTGTTGCCGGTGTAGTTCACTGAGGCCAGGAAGGTCACCAGTTCGCCGACATGAATCGGCTCACGAAAGATGACCTGGTCGACCGACAGGGTCACCACGTAGCGTCCTGCGTAGCGGCTGGCGCAGGCATAGGCGACTTCGTCGAGGTATTTGAGCAAGGTGCCGCCATGGACATTGCCAGAGAAGTTGGCCATATCGGGGGTCATCAACACCGTCATCGACAGCTGGGCGTTTCCGGGTTCCATAACGTACTCACGGTTCAAGGCAGTCATTCGGGAGTGCACCTCTGCGGGTGCTGGGGAGTGGCCTGCGAACAGGTCACCAGGTTTTAAAAACCACCGATATCGGGACGCTGCGCCTGTGGTTGCCGTCACGCGCCGATGGATCTGTTTCCATATATTGCACCGTCTTTTTGTCGGAAGTCGCGGTGTTACCCTTCAAAAGCCCGTTGCGAGGGCAATTCCTACAGAGGAAACGGATTTCTCCAGCTCTGCAGTGAGTCATTTTGAACAGGGAGCCCCGACATGCATGCCATCAGTTTCATCCAGGATTTGGCGATCATCATGATGGCGGCGGGGTTGGTGACCGTACTCTTTCATCGTTTCAAACAACCGGTGGTATTGGGCTACATCGTGGCCGGCTTCATCATTGGTCCGCATACGCCACCGTTCGGCTTTATCCATGACGAAGACACGATCAAGACCCTGGCCGAGCTCGGGGTGATCTTCCTGATGTTTTGCCTGGGCCTGGAATTCAGCCTGCGCAAACTGTTCAAGGTCGGCGCCACGGCCTTCATCGCGGCGTTCCTCGAAATTGTGCTGATGATCTGGATCGGCTACGAAATCGGCCGCTGGTTCGACTGGAGCACCATGGACTCGCTGTTCCTCGGTGCCATCCTGGCCATTTCGTCCACCACGATCATCGTCAAGGCGCTCAACGACCTGAAGATGAAAAACGAGCGCTTCGCCCAGCTGATTTTCGGGGTGTTGATCGTCGAGGACATCCTGGGCATTGGCATCATCGCCTTGCTATCGAGCATTGCCGTCAGCGGCACCGTGAGCTCCGGCGAGGTATTTTCCACCGTCGGCAAGTTGTCGCTGTTCATGATCGTCGCGTTGGTCATCGGCATTCTGCTGGTGCCGAGGGTGCTGGCCTACGTGGCGAAGTTCGACAGCAACGAAATGCTGCTGATTACCGTGCTCGGCCTGTGTTTCGGCTTCTGCCTGCTGGTGGTGAAACTGGAATACAGCATGGTGCTCGGGGCGTTCCTGATCGGTGCGATCATGGCCGAGTCCCGGCAACTGCTGAAGATCGAGCGCCTGGTGGAGCCGGTGCGTGATCTGTTCAGCGCGATCTTCTTCGTCGCCATCGGGTTGATGCTCGATCCGGCGATACTGCTGCAGTACGCCTGGCCGATTGCCGTGATCACGGGCGCAGTGGTGCTCGGTAAGATGTTGTCCTGCGGCCTCGGTGCCTTTATTGCGGGCAACGATGGACGCACCTCGCTGCGCGTAGGGATGGGGCTTTCGCAGATCGGCGAGTTTTCCTTCATCATCGCGTCGTTGGGGATGACCCTGCAGGTCACCAGCGATTTCCTCTATCCAGTCGCGGTCGCCGTCTCGGTGTTGACCACTTTGCTGACGCCGTACCTGATCCGGGCCGCCGACCCGCTGTCCGTGAAGTTGGCGACGGTCATGCCCCAGCGCCTGACGCGGGTGCTGGGGATGTACGGCGAATGGCTGCGTAGCATCCAACCCCAGGGTGAAGGGGCGATGGTGGCGTCGATGATCCGGCGAATTTTGCTGCAGGTCGGCGTCAATCTGGCGCTGGTGATTGCGATTTTTGTCTCGGGTGGTTTTTTCGCCGAGCGGATGTCGGCTTACCTGCAAGCATGGATCAGCGACCCGAGCTGGCAGAAAGCACTGATCTGGGGTGGGGCGTTGCTGCTGTCGCTGCCGTTCCTGATCGCCGCGTACCGCAAGCTCAAGGCGCTGTCGATGCTGTTGGCGGAGATGGGCGTGAAGCCGGAGATGGCTGGGCGCCACACCCAGCGTGTGCGTCGGGTGATCGCAGAAGTGATCCCGATTCTCTCGCTGCTGGTGATTTTCCTGCTATTGGCAGCCTTGTCGGCCAGCATTCTGCCGACCAACAAGGTGCTCGTACTGATCGCCGTGGTGGCGACTGCCGTGGCGGCGCTGCTCTGGCGCTGGTTCATCCGCCTGCATACGCGGATGCAGGTGGCCTTGCTTGAAACCCTGGACAACCACAAGGAGTCGTCCGGGCATTGACCGGCGACGGGTCAGCTTTCCAGCCAGACGTCCCGGGCCCAGTGCCAGACCGATTCCCAGGTTTCCTCGGCGATCAGTTCTTCTTCTGCCTGCCACAGCACTACCGTGCCATCCTCTTCGACGCAGTAGTAATCGTCACCGTCCTGGCAGATCGGGACCAGGCTGCGGTCGACACCGGCATCCCAGGCGTTGGCGGCCACGTCCGGCAGGTAGGTGTGGGATTGTGGATCGGTGACGGTCACCGGCTCCAGGCTGCCGTAGACGACATCGCTGACGGTCAGCAAAAACTCCCTGAAGACGAATGGGATATCGATGAACAGCTGCTCTTCGATCTCTACCAGCAAATCTTCGTCGGGCAATTCCAGCGGGACCGGTACGGGTTCGTTGGCTTCACGCAATTGTTCGATGATTTCTTCCACGTCCGGGGATCCTCTTTCTCGATGGCGCGGTTTTATATGAAGCGGTTTATACAGTAGCTCGCTATAGATGCAACCGCGAAATAGAAAACCCCGGCCTGGGCCGGGGTTCTTTTATTTCAACATGCAAAACGGTCAAAGGTTCAACCGTTCTGGCGGATACCTGCCACCAGCCAAGGCTGGTCATCGCCCTGGGCGCGTTCCATGTTCCAGCTTTCGCTGAACGCTTCGCCCTTGTCGAAGCGAGAATCCTTCGACACACCGATGAAGGTCAGGGTGGCGATGGTCTTGTCGGCGCGATCGTCGACACCGTCCAGTTGCACCTGCAGGTTATCGATGTAGGTGGACTGGAAGCCATCACCCAGCTCGGCTCGCTCGCGCTTGAGGAACTCCAGCAGTTGCGGGGTCACGAACTCGGCGATCTTGTCCATTTCGTTCGCGTCCCAATGCTGCTGCAGGGCCATGAAGTGGTTGCGCGCGGCTTCGATGAAGCGCTGCTCGTTGAACCAGGCCGGCGCATTGATGACCGGACGAGCGGCCGCAGGCGCTGCCGAACCACCGAAGATCGAACCACTGGCAGGCTGCTGGTTGAACACTTCACGCTGCATCGGCGCGTGGCCGGCTGGAGCGAATTGCTCCTGCTGCTTGCGACGACGAGCGGCAATGAAGCGGAAGACCAGGAAGGCGATGACCGCCATGATCAGGATGTCGAAGATCTGCATGCCCTGGAAGCCGTCGCCCATGAACATGGAGGCGAGCAGGCCACCGGCGGCGATGCCGGCCAGGGGGCCGAGCCAGCGCGAAGCACCGCTGGCCTTGGTGGCAGCGCCTGCGGCACCGGCCGCGCCTGCGGTGGCAGCGGTGGAGCCGGCGGCAGAGGACGGCGCCATCTGGCTGGTCTGGTGAGTCGGGGCTGCCCCCGAGCTTTTACCACCGCCAAAGCGCTTGGCAGCATTGGCATCGATGGCCATCGTCAGGCCGATGCACAACGCCATGGCGACGCTAAGAAAACGTTTCATATAAAGGCATTCCCATTTGTGGATAGCACGCGGGCCATGTTGCACAGGTGAACTGTTGCTGGCTAGCGGCAGAGTGTTTCCGGCTTTTGCGTGACAGGTTAGGTTCAGCTTCAACCGCGTAAGAGGGCTTGTTCGCTTTGGGCTGTAGGAAAGAGGAACAAGTTCTATCGGAAATGTTTCCCAGAACAACTGTGGGAGCGAGCTTGCTCGCGATAACGGTGTGTCAGTCAGCATCAATAATGACTGATCGACCGCTATCGCGAGCAAGCTCGCTCCCACAGGGGCCTACATAAATCTTTAGATCGCTTCCAGCTTGGCATACCCCAGCATCAGCCACTTGCTGCCTTCGCTGAAGTTCACCTGCACCCGGGCCTGGGCGCCGGCGCCTTCGAAGTTGAGGATGACGCCGTCGCCGAACACCGAGTGCCGCACGGTCTGGCCGAGGCTGAAGCCGGTTTCCGGGATGTCGCTGCCGCCGAACAGGCTGCTGCTTTGTTGCTGGCCGCCACCGAACGGTCGGCTGACACTGTTGGACAGCCGCACTTCCTGGATCAGGCCCTTCGGCACTTCACGTACGAAGCGCGACACCTTGTTGTAGGTCTCGCTGCCATACAAGCGTCGGGTTTCGGCGTAGGTCATGACCAGATTCTGCATGGCACGGGTGATACCAACGTAGGCCAGGCGCCGTTCCTCTTCCAGGCGTCCCGGTTCTTCCAGGCTCATCTTGTGGGGGAACAGGCCTTCTTCCATGCCCACAAGGAACACGTAGGGGAATTCCAGGCCCTTGGCGCTGTGCAGGGTCATCAGCTGGATGCTGTCTTCATGTTCGTCGGCCTGGGTGTCGCCGGCCTCCAGGGAGGCGTGACCCAGGAAGGCCGACAGCGGCGACAGGTCTTGGTCTTCTTCGGTGTTCTCGAAGTTGCGCGCGGCGCTGACCAGCTCCTCAAGGTTTTCCACCCGGGCCTGGCCTTTCTCACCTTTTTCCGCTTCGTGGTAGGCGATCAGGCCGGACTGCTCGATGACGGTCTGGGTCATCAGGTGCAGAGGCATCTCCCCGCACTTGGCGGCCAGGTCTTCGATCAGGTCCATGAAGGCCTTCAGGGCGCCGGCGGCGCGACCGGTCACGCCTTTGTTGGTCACCAGTTGGCGCATGGCTTCCCACATGGACACGTGGCTGTGGCGCGCATGATCGCGAATCGCTTCGACGGTTTTCTCGCCGATGCCTCGCGTCGGCACGTTGATCACCCGCTCCAGGGCCGCGTCGTTGCCGCGACCTTCGAGCAGGCGCAGGTAGGCCATGGCGTTCTTGATTTCAGCACGCTCGAAGAAGCGTTGGCCGCCATAGATGCGGTAGGGGATCCGTTCGCGCAGCAACGCTTCTTCCAGCACCCGCGATTGGGCGTTGGAACGGTACAGGATGGCGATGTCGCTGCGGGCCAGGCCGGTTTTCAGCGCACTTTCGATGGTTTCCACCACGTAGCGGGCTTCATCGTGTTCGTTGAAGGCGGCATAGAGGTTGATCGCTTCGCCTTCGCCGCCGTCGGTCCACAGTTCCTTGCCCAGGCGCCCGGTGTTGTTGGCGATCAGGGCGTTGGCGGCCTTGAGGATGCCGGCGGTTGAGCGGTAGTTCTGTTCCAGGCGGATGACTTCGGCGTCAGGGAAGTCTGCCGAGTACTGGTGAATGTTCTCGATCTTGGCGCCGCGCCAGCCGTAGATCGACTGATCGTCGTCACCCACCACCATCAGGCTGTCGCCGCCCTTGGCGAGCAAGCGCAACCAGGCGTATTGCACGGCGTTGGTGTCCTGGAATTCGTCCACCAGTACATGCCGGAAGCGCTTTTGATAGTGGGCCAGCAGGCCTGGATGGTCGCGCCACAGGTCCAGGGCCCGTAGCAGCAGCTCGGAAAAGTCGATCACCCCGGCACGCTGGCACGCCGCCTCGTAGGCTTCGTAGATGCTGCGCATGGTCGCCAGGAACAAGTCGCCGCTGGCCTGGATGTGCTGCGGGCGCAGGCCTTCGTCTTTCTGGCCGTTGATGAACCATTGGGCCTGGCGGGCGGGCCAGCGCTGTTCGTCCAGGCCCAGTTCGCGGATCACCCGCTTGACCAGGCGCTGCTGGTCGTCGCTGTCCAGGATCTGGAAGGTCTGGCTCAACCCGGCTTCCTGCCAATGCGCCCGCAACAAGCGGTGCGCCAGGCCGTGGAAGGTGCCGACCCACATGCCGGCGGGGTTGATGCCCATCAGTTGTTCGATGCGATGGCGCATCTCGGCCGCGGCCTTGTTGGTGAACGTCACCGACAGGATCGAATGGGGCGAGGCGTTCTCGACCTGGATCAACCAGGCGATACGGTGCACCAGCACTCGGGTTTTACCGGAGCCGGCACCGGCCAGGACCAACTGACGACCCACGGAGGCAGCTACGGCCTGACGTTGGGCATCGTTGAGGGAGTTCAGCAGAAGGGAGAGATCATCGCGCATCGGGGCATTCTAGGGTGCGGCGTCACCCCGGGCAAACCGAGCTTTGCATCAGCCGATAAAAGACCGCTGGGTGATGACCGGCGGGTCACAGGCTACAGGCGTTGGCGGGACTCGCTCCGGAGGGGTGCCACCTAATGAAATAGCGACTTTTTTCCTTGTTTTTATGAGCTGGGGCAGTGTGGGATGGCCCATGGCTTGTGTATGCTCGGTGCTCGTTTCGGGTTCTCCACGCTTGACTGAATAAGAACAAGAACAGTGCCAATGACCCTCAATTCCGATCCGGCGGGCCCCTGTGTGGAACCGCGGGTCATCTGCAAGCAGTACGCCACGGAGATGGCGGTCGAGCGCACACGTCTGTTGTATCAAGGCTCACTGCTGCCTACGTTGTTCATGCTGCTCAATGGTCTGGTCTGCGCCGCGCTGTTATGGGAGCCGCGGCGCTATTTCCTGGTCAGCGTCTGGCTCGTCTGGTTGTTGTCGCTGGTGGCGCTGCGGGTAATCCAGGTGGCGGCTTTCGATTCGGCGATGCCAAGCCGCCAGGCGCACCCGATCTGGTTGCGCATGTTTTTGCTGGGCTCGGCGATGACCGGCCTGACGCTGGCCGGGGCTGGCATCGCGCTGGTCCCGGCCGACAGCTTCCAGCAGCAGGCCTGGGTGTTCGGCCTGATTGGCGCGGCGGTGCTGTCGGCCAGTGTGGCCTATGCCGTGAGCCTTCCAGCGTTCCTGTCCTTCACCTTGCCCTGCCTGTTGCCGGCCATCGGTTATCTCTTCTGGGGTGGCGATGAGCAGCAACGTGGCTGGGGCTGGCTGGGCCTGATTGTGCTGGTTTCCCTGAGCGTGGTGGCCTGGCAAGTCAATCGCTTGATCCAGAGTGGCATGCTGCGACGCTTCCAGAACCAGGCCCTGATCGAGCATCTGCAGCAAACCCAAACCCGCAGTGCATTGCTCAACGAGGCGCTGGCCCGAGAGGTCGAGCAACGTCGTTCGGCCGAAGAGAAACTGCGGGCGGCCCAGGTTGGCCTGGAGGCGCGGGTTGCGCAACGCAGCCTTGAACTGGAGGTCGCCAGCCAGGCCCTGAGCAAGAGCGAGGCGCGTCTGGCCCTGGCCCTCAAGGCCAGTGAGCTGGGGTTGTGGGACTGGAACCTGCAGACTGACGAGGTCCATCACACCCAGCTCAAGGAGTTGTTCGGCCTGGAGCCCGAATACGTCACGGCGATGCTCAGTCACCTCACCCCGCGCTTGCACCCCCAGGACGTACCGGCGCTCAAGCGTGCCCTGGTCGAACACCTCAAGGGTCGCAGCGAGGATTACCAGATCGAATACCGTGTGCGTCACGGCGATGGTCACTGGGTCTGGATCGAAGACCGCGGCCGGGCCGTCGAGCGCAGCGCGAGCGGACGGGTGCTGCGCATGGTCGGCACCCGGCGCGACATCAGCGTCAGCAAGGAACTCGAGCAGCAACGCCAACTGGCGGCCACGGTGTTCGAGGCCGCCAGCGAAGGTATTGTGATTTTCGACCCCAACTACCTGTTGCTCGCCGCCAATCAGGCGTTCACGCGGGTCACCGGTTTCAATATCCAGGACATGCTCGGGCGCAACGTGGTCGACCTGCCGTGCAGCCGCGATGCGCGCCGACACTACCCCGTCATTCGCCAGTCGCTCAAGCAGCACGGCACCTGGCAGGGTGAGTTGGTGGAGGCACGGGCCAACGGCGAGCTGTATCCGCAGTGGCTGCAACTGAACGTCGTGCGCGATGCTCGGGGAAATGTCAGCCATATAGTGGGCTTCTTCGCCGATCTTTCGGCGCGGCGCGAATCCGAAGAACGGATGCGCTACCTGACCCATTACGACGAATTGACTGGGTTGGCGAATCGTTCGCTGTTTCGCGAACGCTTGAATGAAGCGCATCAGCGGGTGCGCCAGGGTGGACGGCGCAGCCTGGCGTTGCTGCATATCAACCTGGACCGTTTCAAATTGCTCAACGACAGCCTTGGCCATGACATCGCCGACCAGTTGTTGCAGAAAATGGCGCGGCGCCTGATCAACGCGCTGCCCGAGGCGGATACCATCGCCCGGTTATCCGGCGATGAGTTTGCGGTGTTGTTCGATGCCTACGGCAACCTTTCAAGCCTGGCTCGGGTGGCGACCCGATTGGCCTCCAAGCTGCGCGTTCCGCTGACCATCGAGGGCCATGAACTGGTGCTCAGTGCTTCCATCGGCATCAGCCTGTTGCCTGACAACACGCGGGAAATTGCCACGCTGGTCAGCCAGGCGAACATGGCCATGCAGCACGCCAAGCATTTGGGGGGCAACAACTTCCAGTTCTACACCGAGAGCCTCCAGGCCAGCACGCTGGAGCGCCTGCAACTGGAAAACCAACTGCGCAAGGCCTTGGAAGAGCAACAACTGACGGTCTTTTATCAGCCGAAACTGTGCCTGGCGACCGGTCGCCTGAACGCCGCCGAGGCGCTGGTGCGCTGGGATCATCCGGCCATGGGGCGGGTTCCGCCGGGGGATTTCATCGGCTTGGCCGAAGAGACCGGGTTGATCGGGCCGATTGGCGAGTTCGTGTTGCGCCAGGCCTGTTGGCAGGCGTGCGAATGGCAGCGCCAGGGGCTCGAGCCGATCAGGGTGTCGGTCAATCTGTCGGTGCATCAATTGCGCCAGGGCAAGCTGGTCAGCCTGGTGCGACAAGTGCTGGAAGAAACCGGTCTGGCACCCCAGTACCTGGAGCTGGAGTTGACCGAGAGCCAGTTGCTCGACAGCGTCGAACACATCATCGCCACATTCCAGCAATTGCGTGATCTTGGGGTCAAACTGGCGATCGACGATTTTGGCACCGGCTACTCATCCCTGAGCTACCTCAAACGTATCCCGGTGGACTACGTGAAGATCGACCAGGCATTCATTCGCGGGCTGGGCGAGGGCAGCGTGGATACCGCCATTACCCGGGCAATCATTGCAATGGCCCATGGGCTGTCGCTCAAGGTAGTGGCCGAAGGCGTCGAGCGGCAGGAGCAGCTCGATTTCCTCAGGAACGAGCGTTGCGATGAGGTGCAGGGTTATCTGATCAGTCGGCCAGTGGAAGCTGATGGGTTGGCCGGGTTGTTGCGGATGCAGCACTTGACGGAATGAACCCGGTCCTCGATTGGAACTTCCCGCCAGACGCTTTTAGTGTCTGGCGGGAAGTTATTAACATGCGCTTAGTTGGTCACGAGTACTTCATCAATGTGATGCAGCAACTGCCCTTCGAAAAAAATGCTCACGCCGGTGACATGAGATTCGCCCGGTACTCTGTATTCGACGACTTTGTCGGTTATGACCGGCAGTGAAACTTCATTGGAAGATTCAAGTTCCAACTCCAGTCGAAGATCAAAGGACTTGTCCTGCATCGGGCTTCGTACCAGCTTTGGCGTAATGCCGGTGTGGGGGACGGTTACAGTGCCAAAGGTACGGAACGACGCGGCACCTGGCATGCGATCGATTTGTGCGTTCCAATCTTTAGTTGTGATTTTCATGATAGTAACTCCTGTAGTTAGTTGATTGCGTCCTGCGGGAGCCAATATATCGACTTTGACTTGATGGTGTCTGGGAAATTGCGATTGGGATTGTAAGAATACGTTAGTTGTCGAGTGAGTTGTCAGATTTTCCGTGGGTCATATTATCGATGACGGCTGGAGTATGTTGTTGGGGAAGTAGTCAGTGATTGAATAGATGGTTTCCCCCAGCCAGAGGCTCAGGTCGCGTCTGGGGATCAACCGATCGGCAGCGCAGAGGGTTTGCGCCAAGGCCCAGGCTGCTACATCTGGCGATCCTCGGCCAAAACAAGGGGGCAGCGCGGCAATCCAGTTACGTTTTGGACGGGCAAAGCGCCAATTCTTGTAGTATAACTACAAGCTTGCTACATCCCGGCATTTGCCCATAACAAGAGTCCAGCGCCTTGAACCTGTTGCAACACATCGCCCAGTCACGCCACTTGCTGCGCAAGTCGGAGCTGAAAGTCGCCGATCACGTACTGCTTGATCCAGCGGCCGTGATGCATAGCTCCATGGCCGATCTTGCCCACAGCGTCGGCATCAGTGAACCGACCATCGTGCGCTTCTGCCGGGCCATTGGTTGCTCGGGTTTCCAGGACCTGAAACTCAAGCTGGCGCAAAGCCTGGCCGCTGGGGCGAGCTTCGGTCAGTTTGCGATCCATGAAGATGACTCGGTGGCGGACTACAGCCTGAAAATCTTCGACACCACCCTGCATACGTTGATGGAGGTTCGCGAGAAACTTGACCCGGTGGCGTTGCAAAAGGCTGTCACGGCCATGTCCCAGGCCCAGCGTGTCGAGTTCTATGGCTTCGGCGCTTCGGGCGCGGTGGCGGCCGATGCCCAGCACAAGTTCTTCCGGTTGCTGCTCACGGCGGCAGCCTATTCCGACCCGCACATGCAGGCCATGTCGGCAGTGACGTTGAAACCCACCGATGTGGCGATCTGCATTTCCCAGTCGGGGCGCTCCAAGGATCTGCTGATCACCGCGAACCTGGTGCGTGAAAGCGGTGCCTCGCTGATCACCTTGTGCCCGAGCCAGACGCCACTGGCGGAGCTGTCCACGGTGAACCTGGCCATCGACGTGCATGAAGACACCGAGATCTACACGCCGCTGACCTCGCGCATCGCCCACCTGGTGGTGATCGACGTCTTGGCAATGGGCGTCGCCATGGCCCGTGGCCCGAGCTTGGTCAACCACCTCAAGAGCGTGAAGCGCAGCCTTCGCAGCCTGCGGCTGTCGCCCAAGTCGGTGAAGGCGCTGGACGACTAAATCCCAAGTCAGTAGGGCAAGCGCTCTTGTGGCGAGGGGATTTATTCCCGTTGGACTGCGCAGCAGTCCCAAGCTGTCCTCAGGGGTATCTATTTGAAGTGGGGGCTTCTTGGGAGGAGTGCTTCGCAGCCCAACGGGAATAAATCCCCTCGCCACAGGCTTACCCTCCAAAAGATCCAATCGCCGGAATTCATCGTTCTGTAACTCCCGCGCCGCCAAACGGTCATCGCGCGCCGTCATCGTGAAACTCCCGTATACGTCTTGGGAGTCTCGACATGACCCAGTCCTACGAAGAACGCAGCGCCGTCAAAACCCGTCGTCAGCAGGAAGATCAGCGCCGCATGGCGTTCCGTCGCGCCATCGAAGACCGCTATGAGCAGCGCCAGCTCCTGGCCGAGATCAGCGAATTTCCTGACGTGGCAGAATTCAATTACTGGCAGGCATCGTCGGCGGTTTCCCGTCGAAACGCTCAACCAGGCCAATGATCTGAGCGCGCTCACCGCGCACGAACGCCAGGAAGGCGTGGGCCACTGGTGACAGGCGCTTGGCCCTGGCCTGCACCAGGCACCAACTGCGGTACAGCGGCAACTCCTCCACCGGCAGCTCGATGAGTGCGCCGGACGACAGCTCCCGGCTCACGGCGTGGCGCGTCAACAGCGCCACGCCCAGCCCGGCCACCACGCATTCGCGCTGGGCTTCCGCCGACGCCACTTCCAGCGTCTGGGTGAAATGCACCCGTTTCTCCTTGAAGTATTCCTCGCAGGCCAGTCGCGTGCCGGACCCCGGTTCGCGCAACAGCAGCGTGTAGGGCTCCAGGTCCTGCAAGCGCAGCGGACCCAGGTGGCTCAGCGGATGATCGGGCGGCGCCACGGCGACGATCGGATTGTTGAGGAAGGGCAGGAACTCCAGGCCCATGTCCTGGGGCACCATGGACATGATCACCAGGTCGTCACGGTTGTCCGAGAGGCGGCGGATGACCTGGCCCCGGTTGACCACCGTGAGGTTCAGATTGACCTCCGGATGCTGGCGCTTGAACGCGGCGAACAGGTGCGGGACGAAGTACTTGGCGCTGGACTCCACCGCCAGCTTCAATTGGCCTTGCAGCGACCCCTGCATGTCCGAGAGCTGCATATCGAGGTTTTCCAGGCGCCCGAAGATGTCTCGGCTGGCACGTTGCAGGGCTTCGGCGGCTTCGGTCATGTAGAGTTTCTTGCCGACATACTCGAACAGCGGCTGGCCAATCAGCTCTTCCAGGGATCGGATCTGTAGGCTAACGGCCGGTTGTGTGAGAGACATTTCGTCGGCTGCACGGCTGTAAGACCTCAGGTCGCACACCTCGTTGAAAATCTGCAATTGACGCAACGTCATACGCATCAATGACTTACGCATTTTCTAGGCACTCTGGAGTGGGACGGATAATGCAACTATAAGTCTTTGCTTATGCACGACCCAATAATTATTCATTTTTGTTAATCCACAGCCAGGACTAGTGTGGAGCTGCGACCAATTGTTACATCTGGTCACGCGTCGGCCTGGACCTCAGGCCGTGGTATCACCGGCTCAAGGGAACCTCCAATTGATAACAAAGATCCTGATCGCCAACCGTGGTGAGATTGCCGTCCGCATCGTGCGCGCTTGCGCCGAGATGGGCATTCGCTCGGTCGCGGTCTACTCCGACGCGGACCGTCATGCGTTGCATGTCAAGCGTGCGGACGAGGCCCACAGCATCGGCGCCGATCCGCTGGCCGGCTACCTCAACCCGCGCAAACTGGTGAACCTGGCGGTGGAAACCGGCTGCGATGCCTTGCACCCCGGTTACGGTTTCCTTTCGGAAAACGCCGAACTGGCGGACATCTGCGCTGAACGCGGCATCAAATTCATTGGCCCGTCGGCGGAAGTCATTCGCCGCATGGGCGACAAGACCGAAGCGCGCCGCAGCATGATCAAGGCCGGTGTGCCGGTCACGCCAGGCACCGAAGGCAACGTATCGGGCATTGAAGAAGCGCTGACCGAAGGTGATCGGATCGGTTACCCGGTGATGCTCAAGGCCACGTCTGGCGGCGGCGGTCGCGGTATCCGTCGCTGCAACAGTCGGGAAGAACTGGAACAGGCCTTCCCCCGGGTCATCTCCGAAGCCACCAAGGCATTCGGTTCGGCGGAAGTGTTCCTGGAAAAATGCATCGTCAACCCAAAGCACATCGAAGCGCAGATCCTGGGGGACAGTTTCGGCAACGTGGTGCACCTGTTCGAGCGTGATTGCTCGATCCAGCGTCGCAACCAGAAGCTGATCGAAATCGCCCCGAGCCCGCAGTTGACGCCCGAGCAGCGCGCCTACATCGGCGACCTGTCGGTGCGCGCGGCCAAGGCCGTGGGCTACGAGAATGCCGGCACCGTGGAGTTCCTGCTCGCCGAAGGCGAGGTGTACTTCATGGAGATGAACACTCGGGTGCAGGTGGAACACACCATCACCGAAGAAATCACCGGTATCGACATCGTTCGCGAACAGATCCGCATCGCTTCCGGGCTGCCACTGTCGGTCAAGCAGGAAGACATCCTGCACCGGGGTTTCGCGTTGCAGTTCCGGATCAACGCCGAGGACCCGAAAAACAACTTCCTGCCCAGCTTCGGCAAGATCACCCGTTACTACGCCCCTGGCGGCCCGGGTGTACGCACCGACACGGCGATCTACACCGGCTACACCATTCCGCCGTTCTACGATTCGATGTGCCTGAAACTGGTGGTCTGGGCGTTGACCTGGGAAGAAGCGATGGACCGTGGCCTGCGAGCCCTGGATGACATGCGCCTGCAGGGGGTCAAGACCACCGCCGCGTATTACCAGGAGATCCTGCGCAATCCGGAATTCCGCAGCGGCCAGTTCAATACCAGCTTCGTTGAAAGCCACCCTGAACTGACCAACTACTCGATCAAGCGCAAACCCGAAGAGCTGGCCCTGGCCATCGCCGCCGCCATTGCCGCCCACGCAGGCTTATGAACAAGCAGCGGCGAGCTGCAAGCGCCAAGCTACAAGTGAGAGCGGATCAGCTTTTACTTGCAGCTTGTAGCTTGAAGCTTGCCGCTATGAGGAGCTCCTGAAATGTCCAAGAAAATCTTTGTAACCGACACAATCCTGCGCGACGCCCACCAATCGCTGCTCGCCACCCGCATGCGCACCGAAGACATGCTGCCGATCTGCGACAAGCTCGATAAAGTCGGCTATTGGTCGCTGGAAGTCTGGGGCGGCGCGACATTCGACGCCTGCGTGCGCTTCCTGAAGGAAGACCCGTGGGAGCGCCTGCGCCAACTGCGCGCGGCGCTGCCCAACACTCGCTTGCAGATGCTCCTGCGCGGCCAGAACCTGCTGGGCTACCGCCATTACAGCGATGATGTGGTCAAGGCGTTCGTGGCCAAGGCCGCGGTCAACGGCATCGACGTGTTCCGTATTTTCGATGCGATGAACGACGTGCGTAACCTGCGGGTCGCCATCGAAGCGGTGAAGGCCGCCGGCAAGCACGCCCAGGGCACCATCGCCTACACCACCAGCCCGGTGCACACCATCGAGGCGTTCGTGGCCCAGGCCAAGCAGATGGAGTCCATGGGTTGCGACTCGGTGGCGATCAAGGACATGGCCGGCCTGCTGACCCCGTATGCCACTGGCGAACTGGTGAAAGCGCTGAAGGCCGAGCAATCGTTGCCGGTGTTCATCCACTCCCACGACACCGCCGGCCTGGCCGCGATGTGCCAGCTCAAGGCCATCGAAAACGGTGCCGATCACATTGATACCGCGATTTCCAGCTTCGCCTGGGGCACCAGCCATCCGGGCACCGAATCGATGGTCGCTGCCCTTAAAGGCAGTGAATTCGACACGGGGCTGGACCTGGAGCTGCTGCAGGAAATCGGCCTGTACTTCTACGCCGTGCGCAAGAAGTACCACCAGTTCGAAAGCGAGTTCACCGCCGTGGACACCCGCGTCCAGGTCAACCAGGTACCGGGCGGGATGATCTCCAACCTCGCCAACCAGTTGAAAGAGCAGGGCGCACTGAACCGGATGAACGAAGTGCTGGCGGAGATCCCGCGGGTACGCGAAGACCTCGGCTTCCCGCCGCTGGTGACCCCGACCTCGCAGATCGTCGGCACCCAGGCGTTCTTCAACGTGTTGGCCGGTGAGCGCTACAAGACCATCACCAACGAAGTGAAGCTCTATCTGCAGGGCGGCTACGGCAAGGCGCCAGGTTCGGTGAGTGAAAAGCTGCGTCGCCAGGCCATCGGCAGCGAAGAGGTGATCGACGTGCGTCCGGCCGATTTGCTCAAGCCGGAAATGACCAAGCTGCGTGGCGAAATCGGTGCGCTGGCCAAGTCCGAAGAGGACGTGCTGACCTATGCCATGTTCCCGGACATCGGTCGCAAGTTCCTCGAAGAACGCGACGCCGGCACCCTGACCCCGGAAGTGCTGCTGCCAATCCCCGAGGCGGGCAGCGTCAGTTCCGCCGGCGGCGAAGGCGTACCGACCGAGTTCGTCATCGACGTTCACGGCGAAACCTATCGTGTCGACATCACCGGTGTGGGCGTCAAGGCTGAAGGCAAGCGTCACTTCTACCTGTCCATCGATGGCATGCCGGAAGAGGTCGTGTTCGAACCGCTCAATGAGTTTGTCGGCGGCGGCAGCAGTAAGCGCAAGCAAGCCACTGCGCCGGGCCATGTCAGCACCACCATGCCGGGCAACATCGTCGATGTCCTGGTCAAGGAGGGCGACGTGGTGAAGGCCGGCCAAGCGGTGCTGATCACCGAAGCCATGAAGATGGAAACCGAAGTGCAGGCGGCCATCGCCGGCAAGGTCACCGCCATTCATGTGGCCAAGGGCGACCGGGTCAACCCGGGCGAGATCCTGATCGAGATCGAAGGCTGAGTTAACAGCCTCGATACAACGTTTTAACCTCGGGGGGGCATGTGCTCCCCTTTTTTTGCCCAATTTTCCGCAGTCCTTGTAGGAGCGAGCCTGTGGGAGCAAGGCTTGCCCGCGATAGTAGCGCCTCGGTACCAAGCTGGATCCGAGTCGCTTGCATCGCGAGCAAGCTTTGCTCCCACAGGGGGTGGTGGTGTCTGCCGAAAATGAGTCAGAACATCATCCGCCACTGCCCCACCAGCGCGCCGTTGCGATTGTCCTGGCCGCTTTCACCCTGGTAGCTCACCCCCAAGGTGTGTCGTGGCGAAACGGCCAGGTCCAGGCCGGCTTCCAGGAGCAAGCTGTCCCGGTCCAGCTCGATGCCTTCGACGGTATAGGTCTTGCCGCCGCCGACCAGACGTTGACGGGAGCTGCCTCGGACGTCGCCATAAAGGTGTTTCCAGCCGACATTCAGGCGCGGCGTCAACCGCGCTCCCTGGTCAAGAACGAAGGGGCGGGCGAGGTGCAGGCCCAGCTCGCTGGTGTAGTGGTCTTGGGTCTGGCTCTCGAACCGCAGCGCCGCGTCGCCACCTTTCTCCGTGAAGCGATCGCGTTGGTAGCGCTGGTAGCCCAGTTGGACATAGGGCTCGACATCGAAATACCCGACGTCCAGGTTGTAGCCGACTTGCCCGAAGACCTGCTGCGTGTTGGCGTCGTAACGACCTTTGAGTCGATCGCTGAAACCATTGAAAGCCACGTGGCGCTTGGTGCTGCCGTCGTGATCGCCATACACCGCGCCCAAGCGTAGCGCCAGCGGCCCATCCTGGCGCAAGGCATAGGCGCCGACATGCCAACTGTCGAGCCGGCCATCGAATCGATGACCGTCCAGCCGCGTCTCGCTCTTGGCGCCGATGACCCCCAGGCGCCAAGTCGGGTTGATCGCCCAGTCGGTTCCCAGCAGCAAACCTGTTGTCGAATGCTTTAGCGCGTAGTCGTCCAGATGCTTACCGACGCGGCCACTGTTGCCGATGGCCTGGACCCAGACCTGCCCATTGCCGTGGGCGCCCTGCGGAGTGTTCTGGCCCATGGCCGCGAGCATGCCGGTGCTGATGGGCGCGACACTGCTCAGGGTAGCGTTGCCCAGGTCGGCGGTGTCGTAGCCGCTCAACTGGTCGAGGCCATCGGCGGCGATGACTAGGTTGCTGCCGAGCAGGGCGTTGATGGCGGCGTTAGGCTTGGGGCCCGGTTGGGTGGTTTGCGCTTGGCTGGCGGGGGTGGGCGCGGCGCTGGCGATTTTTGCGGGTTCCGCGGGCTTGGGTGTGACGTGATGGGGTGGCGGCTCGGTGGCAGGCGGTTGTGGGGCTGTTGCCGTGACGACGGGTTCTGAGGCCGGCGCCAGGATGCTGGCTGCAAGTGCCTGGCCGTTATCAGTGGTCGCGGCCTGTTCGAGCGGGACATTGTTACGTGTGTAGGTCAGGCCGACCTGTTTTCCTGTGGTGTAGTCCACTGTAGCCGTCATGTACGCAAGGTCATTGACGATCTTCCCGAATTCCCCCTCGACCGTATCCGCGTCGATCACGATGTGTCTGCTCGTGTCGATGTATTCACCCGGTACGGCTGCGATTTTCAAGATGGCATTGTCCAGGATGGCGGTGCCGCCGACCTTGATCGTGGCGCCGCCTTTCTTTGCGTCGATCCCATAGACCAGCGTCGCGCCCTTGGAAAACCTGAGGTCGTTGACCACTGAAGGGGCGCCCATGTCAGGGCCGACTTCCAGCGAGCCCGCCACGTCCAGCGCGTCGACCGTCCCGTTGCCGCTGAACCTGGCCTTTTTCCCCACGAAGACCGGTCCGGCGACGGTGCCTTGGTTAGCGAACTCACCCAAAACGTGAACCGCACCACCGATACGGCCGGTGTTGATCAATTTGGCGTTCGAATCAATCAGGCTGCGGCTGTCGAAATCCTTGCCGTTCGACCATTCGCCTCGCTTCAAATACACATCCTGGATATTGCGTATCTCGCCTAACTCGCCGCCCTTGGCGATCTCCAGTTGCAAGACATTGGCGCCGCCGCCACCGTCGGTGAGCCCGACGAGTTCGCCTTGCCTGCTGACAATCACCAGGTCGTCGCCGTCGTCCTGCGACAGCGGCATTTCCTGGGCGTTGGTGACCCGCTTGATATTGATGTCCGGCGTAGCTGCGAACGCCTTGAGGCGAGTCTGCATTTCGGCGGTTGTTTCGTATGGACGGGGTGGCCCGTCAACGGACTGCGCCATCGAAACCTCGACACAGCCAAGTGCCAAGGCAATTGCCAACGCGAGATGCTGGGGCAGAAACAGGTGTTGGGTAGGCATCGAATGGGACCTCTGATGGAAGAGGTCGCACTTTAAAAATTCCACCTGGGCGGCGATGCCAGCCGTTTTCTCACCGCGGGCAAGATTCGGCGGATGAAATCTGTAGGCTGCTCGTGCTGTGATCAGCGTGGCGGTTCGTTGGCTTTCATGGTTCGAAGCTTTGCCTTACAGCCCCCACGGACCTTTCTATTTGACCGGCGTTTGACGGAGCAATACTCCACCACTCGGCACCTCGCCTAGGCTCGGTGCATGGTTAGGAATGAACGTGTTTCTCCTGTGGGAGCGAGCTTGCTCGCGATAGCGGTGAGGCAGTTTGCGGTGATGTTGGCTGTGCCGGCGTCATCGCGAGCAAGCTCGCTCCCACAGGTTTTTGTACCGGGCCATGCGGGTGAGTCATACCGGCAATTCTGGCAACAGCTCAGCGGTTATTCAGATACGCCTTCCCATAATGCCGCTCCATCCGCGCCTGGATCAGCTCCAGCGCAATGGACATCAACCAGTAAATGATCGCCGCCGTGGTGAGCATTTCGATGTAGCGATAGCTGGAACGACCATAGGACTGCGCCAGGAACATCACCTCCCAAACCCCCATCACCGAGATCAGCGAAGAGTCCTTGAGCATGGAGATGAATTGGTTGGTGGTCGGCGGGATGATGGTGCGCATGGCCTGGGGCAGGGTGACGCGCCAGAAGATCACGGTTTCGCTCAGGCCCAGGGCGAGGGAGGCTTCGCGTTGGCCGTTGGGAACGCCGAGGATGCCGGCGCGGAAGATTTCGCTCAGGTAGGCGCCGTAGTTCAGCGACAGGGCGATGATCCCGGCGGCGATGGCGCCCGGGACCACGCCCAGTTGGGGCAGGCCCAGGTAGATCAGCAGGATCTGGATCAGCAGCGGGGTGCCGCGAAAGAACGACGCGTAGAAACTGGCGATGCCGAACGCCACCGCGCTGCTGGACAGCCGCGCCAGGGCGGTGATGAAGCCCAGCAATGACGAGGCGACGATCGAGCACAGGCACAGGAACAACGTCAGCACCGCACCCTGCAAAAAGCCATTGGGCGCCAGGTGCACACCCAGCAGGTTCGGCAGTTTGTCGAGGATGATGGAGAACTTCAGGTCGAAGCTCAGGAAGAAGCTCGCGAACAGCACCAGCATGGCCGCCCAGGTCAGATACAGCCGGGTGCGGAAACCGAAGATTTTCTGCAGACGTGACTCAGCCACCGATGGCGGTGGCTGAGGGGGTGGAAAAGAAGTCATTGGGTGATGTCGGCGCCGATCCATTTTTGCGAGAGTTTGCTCAAGGTGCCGTCCTGTTTCAACTGGGCGAAGACTTCACGCACCTTGCTGTCCCACTGGGCGTCGCCTTTTTCGATGGCCACCGAGTTCGGTTCGGAATAGAGCGGCTCGCCGGCCAGCTTGAAGCGCTTGTCTTCGGTCAGGCGCGGCTGGGCCGTCACCAGGTTGGTCAGCACCGCGTCCAGGCGCACCCCGGCGCCCAGGCCCAAGTCCTGGAACGCCACGTTGTCGGTATCGTACGGGGCGACCTGCACGTCCTCGAACGGATAGCTCAGTTGGGTATCCTCGGCGCCTTCGATCACCAGGTTCTTGTTCAGGTAGCTTTCGTAGCTGGAGGCGCTGGTCAGGCCGACTTTCTTGCCGCTCAAGTCCTTGGCACCGTGGATACGGTCGTCCTTGGCGTTGACCACGATCACCGCGGGCGAAGCGTAGTACTGCACCGGGAAGTCGAACACTTCGGCGCGGGCCTTGCTCGGCGTCATGGAGCAGATGCAGATGTCATAGCGCCCGCTCCAGTGACCGGCCGCGATCACGTCCCAGGACGGCGTCTCCAGGCGCAGCTTCACCCCCAGTTTCTGCGCCACGGCCTTGGCCACATCGACGTCGAACCCGTCGAGCTGGTTCTGATCGTTGAGGAACGAGAAGGGCGGATAGCTTTCCATCAACACGCCGACCAGTTCTTTTTTCTGTTCGATGCGATCCAGCGTGGCACCGGCAAACGCTTGCGAAGAGGCGGCCAGCAATGTCAGGCCCAGGGCCAGCAATGGTTGTGATTTCACGGAAAGTCCCTGGGTAGAAAAATAAGTTGTAGTTAACCGAATGGTGCGTATTAAATAGTTATAAGAACAACTCCGGTAGTGAGTATTTTTCATAAGCTTATGAGTGAATCGCATATGGGCGCAGCAACGACAGTCATTCTCGATGGCGGCATGGGCCGCGAACTGCAACGCCGGGGCGCGCCGTTCCGCCAGCCCGAGTGGTCGGCCCTGGCCTTGAGCGAAGCGCCCCAGGCAGTAGAAGCCGTGCACGCGGCCTACATTGCCAGCGGCGCCAACGTGATCACCAGCAACAGCTATGCGGTGGTGCCGTTCCATATTGGCGAAGCGCGTTTCGCCGCCGAAGGCCAGGCCCTGGCCGCGCTGGCTGGCGAGTTGGCGCAACGGGCGGTGCAGGCCTCAGGCAAAGCGGTGCGCGTGGCCGGGTCGCTGCCGCCGCTGTTCGGTTCCTATCGGCCGGATCTGTTCGACGC
Source organism: Pseudomonas sp. NFACC37-1 (assembly GCF_900101575.1). Lineage (NCBI taxonomy): Bacteria > Pseudomonadati > Pseudomonadota > Gammaproteobacteria > Pseudomonadales > Pseudomonadaceae > Pseudomonas > Pseudomonas sp. NFACC37-1. The sequence continues at coordinate 119,328 of NZ_FMUZ01000009.1, forward strand.
TTCCCGCGCCAGTGAACTGTTGGCGCCCCTGGTAAGCGGCTTGGCCCCCCACATCGATTTGTGGCTGGCCGAGACCCAAAGCTCGACCGTTGAAGCGCGGGCGATTCACGCCGGGTTGCCGAAGGACGGCAAGCCGTTCTGGCTGTCGTTCACCCTGAAAGACGAAGACACTGATGAAGTACCGCGCCTGCGCTCCGGCGAACCGGTGGCGGAAGCCGCGGCAGTGGCGGCCGAACTGGGCGTCGAAGTGCTGCTGTTCAACTGCAGCCAACCGGAGGTGATCGGCGCGGCGATTGACGCTGCCCGCGATACCTTCGAGCGCCTGGGCGTGGCGATCCACATCGGCGCCTATGCCAACGCCTTTCCGCCGCAACCCAAGGAAGCGACCGCCAACGACGGCTTGGACCCGTTGCGCGAAGACCTCGATCCACCGGGTTACCTGCAATGGGCGGCGGACTGGCGCAAGCGCGGGGCCAGCCATTTGGGCGGCTGCTGCGGGATCGGGCCGGAGCATATTGCGGTATTGGCGCAGCAACTGGGCTGAGCCGTCTGGCGGGTGACTGCCCTCACGCCAGGCCGGCCCCACGGCCATCGATAGAGGGCGACACGTTGGATTACGTTTTTCGCCAGGCTGCCTAGCCACGCTATAAATATGTATGCCGTTTGGGCGGCGACGGCGCGATAGGGTCCGGATTCTTCAATCAGAACCGGACCATTCAGATGGCTATTTTCTCCAAAGGCGACCCGGCCAACGCCGTCGTCCCCCAGGGCGAACCGCTCAGCGCCCAGGCAAGGGTGCAACTCAGGCAACTGGAGTTGCTGGACACCAACCAGATTCAACTCACCCAGTTGTTTGCAGGCCTTCCCACGTTCGGCGGGGTGCTTGGGAACCTGCTGGTCAACCTGCTCAAGGCGAAGATTCCCGCCGACAGATTCCGCCCATCGCTGCTTGCGGATATCGATCCGGATAACTGCTACGTGAACCGCTTTACCACGGACCAGGCCGGTGGCCGTGCCCTGACGTCCTCGGAGCGTTTCACCGATGTCCTGCACAACGGTTTGCTCAGCGACACCGCGCCTGACTTCACGAACGGTGGCGTCGGCTTCTTCACCCGTCCGGACTCGCTGGAGGAGGCCGACAGCGTATTCGCCCGGCAACCGGATGCGCAGACGCTACGGACCTTGGAATCGGTGTTCCATATTTCCCGGCCCACGGCGAACGACCGGGTGAAAGGTCAGTTCCGTGACGAACTGGCGCGCTTTCGCCTGGGCAAGAACCGCGGCGACGCCAGCGAGGCGAACGCACCGTCCACGGCTGAAGCGGTCCTCGCCCAATTGCTTTCCCAACGATTCCTGCACCTGTTCAACTTGTATAAAGCGGATCGGGATCCTGCCGCTCCACTCACCCAAGCCGCGCGAATCCAGCAGGCCGATGACGATCGCCTGCTGGACCTCATCACCACCCATCCTTCCCAGGCTGACAGGAACCGGCTGCTACGGGCGCCCATTCCCCATGTCTATACCGTCCTGCTCGACCAGGGCACGGATTCGCCGCAGAAATGGCCCGCGGCGATGGTGATCAAGTTCACCGACCGGCCCTCGTTGTTCCTGTATTCCCTGGAACGCGGGCTGCAGCGATTTCATTCTTTCCAGGACCTGGTCGACAACGTCCGTCCGCTCCACGAGGGCCAGGAACGCTCGATCCGGGATATGTCCCCTGAACTGGCCGGGCATGTGTTCGAGGTGGCGGCAGCGGACTTGCTGCAGATGCAAAGCGCTGCCCTGGATGCAGTACTGGATGCGCCGGACAACGCAACGGTGCCGGTGGATGTCTTTGCCCAGCGAACGGAAGCTGCCCTTGGCTTGCCCATGTTGTCACTGACCGGGCCACTGGCGGCCCGCCAGGAAACCTTGGTGGACAATCGTCGCCCGGGTTTCTACAAAGCCGCGACGCGGGCCGAACAGGCCCGCTATCGCCAGCTCGAAGACCGGGTATTCCAGGCCGTCTACGCGTTGGGCAGCGGTGTCCCGACGCTGGTGCAGTTCACTCGCCAGGAGATCCGGCAATACCTTCAGCAAAGCATCCACCCGCGCATAGAGCCGGATCCGGACCGGACCATGGTCAGGCTGTTCTTCGGCGATCGGGCCAATCCGAGACAGTCCCGGACCAGCAGCCTGACGCAGTTGATGCTCGATAATCTGCGTGCGCCGCAGTACCCGAACGCGATGAGAGAAGTGCAGGCCGTTGATTTGGTCGACCGGCATGGTCAACGTGTCCGGCACCCGGCAAGCGGTTTCCTGATCACGGTGACCGGGGGCGAACTGGCCCGGATGGCGTCGAGCATCGATGCCGGTGGCCGCTATGAAATCCTGCTTCGCGAACAAATGAACGCGCCGCACTACAAGGCGGCCTGGCAGGCGGCGTACCTGGCCAACCTCGAGTTCAAAGGTTACGCGGCCGGGCTCCGGGGCGACGATGTGTTCACGGCGACGGTGATCAATCCCGACACCAGCCCACCGAAGGCGCAGAAGCGGGTCGCGGCCTGGCTGGAGGCGCTGCTGCAATCGCCCACCGCCGCCAAGCGCCCATCGGTCGGCGGGCGCAGCGTGCGCGTCTACGGACTTCTCCTGGGCGGCACCGTCGGTTTGCAGCACGGCACCCTGGGCAACGCGATCAGTATCGATGGCGTGCTGATTCTTTCTGACCAAGCGGGGCCGCTGATCGAGGGAACCGTGGGCGTCTATTTCCCGGACAGCCCTCATGGCGATGACTTCCATGAATTTTCGGACCTGAGCGATGGCGTCACGGGGTTGCTGCAACAAGAAGAATGGCGCACGTATTTCCGTTCGCGCATGTCCACCCTCGACCCGGAGGAGATCAAGCGTGCGTTGGGGCAATATCGCGGTCGCCCCCTGGTTCGAGGGTTCCTGATCAGTGGCAACTTCCTCGAGGACTTTCACCGGGCCCACGTCAACTTCCACAGCGCCCATGCTGATCACCGCTCCAACAGCAACCGGGATATCAGTCACCAAACCGCCTTGAGGCTGGCGATGATGGTGGTGGAGCTGGTCATGGACCTGGCAGGGCTGCTGCTTATCCCCGGTTTCCAGATGCTGACGCGTGCGGTCAAAACGGGCTTGCTGGTGCTCAAGACCGGTGCCGTGCCCACGCACCTGGACACGCTGATGTTCGTGCACACGGTGGCGAACACCCGACGGTCGCCAGGCCTCGGCGGCGTGTCATTCAAGGTACGAGGCCAGGGGACTTTCCTGCCGGCAGCGGCTCGGCAGAACTCGACTGAAGCGCTGCTCGGATTGCCCCTGGAGGATGCCCTGTACCGCCGTTATGCCGTGACGGATACCGCGTTGCTCCGTGGGCTGTCAGCGGATACCCGGGGCTTCTATCGCCCCGCCATCACCGACGGCGCCACGGGCCGCGTCACGCGCCAGGTGTATGTACGGCAACCCGATGGGACGGTGTTCCGGGTGCACGACCATACGCCGCTCAACGCCACCGAAGCCACCATCGTCAACCCGGCCACGGGGTTTAGCATCCGCTCCAGCGGGGTGATGAGGAGCACGGTGGCCCGTGGGCCCGATGGCGAGTGGCGCGCCGTAGGCTCTGGCCTGGGCGGAGGCAAACGATCGTCGCAAGGCTCTCCCCAGCCGGGCCCTTCAGACCCCAAGCGACCGGCACCCTCGCTTCGCGCCGTTTCCGACCTGATCCGTACGCCAGGGGTATGGGACGTCCAGATCATGGAACTGGTGCCTTCCTTCATCACCCGTATTGCGAGTTGGCCGCGAAATCGCAGCTTGCTGATCATCGATCGACGCCATGGGCACCGGGATTGGACCGTGCGTTTCACCCCAGGGCAGTACGAAAGCAGCTACCCATCGGGCACGCATCCGCTCAGGTCAAGCACCGACGTGGTGTTGATACGCACGGAGGAAAACCATTACACCTTGAGGCTGGCTGACGATACGGACGTCATGTTCGCGGCCGACGGCGATTGCTTCTTCAACGCCCTCGCGCGGGGCTTGAACGACGGGCAGGCGCAACCGACGGCTTCGATGCAGGGGCTGCGCAATGAAGCCGCCGCCTACATCGATCAGCACCCGGAGCTCAACAATTACCTGGTGACGCAGCCCACCGGGTTGCAGCAGGCGCTCGTCGATAATGCCCGTCCCTTGGAGAACCTGTTGGGCGAGGGGGCGGTATTCGACCTGAGTCAGATTGTCTACGGAATGCGCAACCCGCATAACCTGTTTCAACCGCTGCTGAGGCTCTTGCACCTGCATGCAGACGACATGGCGCGCAGGGTGTTGAACCGGGCATCGGACGCCGCCTTGCCGCCGGAAATACTGCGCCACATCGGCAGCTTCCTATCTCACCGGGCTCCGGGGCGACCGGTGCTGAGCAGCATTCCCTACTACACCCAAAACGATCAGTCCTTGCAGAGCTTTTTCGAGGACACGCTGCTGGCGCCTGTCGAGCATACGGAGGTTGCCGAGCTGCTCAACAATGAATTCCTCATGTTCTCCCAGGACGTGCTCCATATCATGCTCGAGTACGGGGTCAAGGCCCGGGACCTGACCGATCACCACCCCAAGAACAGCATGGCGTACGTCCGCTACGACCAGGCCATGCATGGCCATCTCACTGAAGACCAACTCGAAAACACGCTCAACGGTGCCTATCTGGTGGACAGTGGAGACTTGAAGAAGGTCGGGATAAGGTTCAAGGAGGAAACCGGCCGCAGCCTGTTCGACGATGAAGATCTGTTGGCGCAATTCATTCAATACGATCGGGCCGAGGACCTGGTCGACCTGCTGACTGTCGCCCTCCAACGATTCCCTATCTTGTCGAGGCGGGCGACCATCCTGCTCAAGTCACCCTTGATCGCTTCCAACCTGGGCGGGCTGTTCCCCTTGAACCTGCTTGCGCAATGGATACGCACCCCTGGCTTATCCGATGCGCGGCTTGAACTCATTGCCCGATATCTCACGGGCCGTTATGACGAATTGGAGCTGTACGGCAGCGTCGATATCCGTTGGATGCAGCCGTTCGATGATTGGAATCTGCAAAACCTGTTCACGCATCGGCAGGCCTTGCTGGCGTTCTCCGGCTTTATCCTGGAGGCCCGATACGTCAGGGACAGCGACTTGTCTGCTGTCGCCAGGTTGTTCAGTGCGCCGGGCCAGCCGTTTTCCAATAGCCGGATCGCGATCCTGTTCAACAGGCCGGACCTGTGGTCGTCCATTCTCGCCATGCGCGGGATCACGCGCGCAAGCGCCCGGAGCATTTGGCTGGATCTGACCGGGCCGCACTTCAGCAACGACAACATCCGGTTCGTACTGGGCCGACCCGGTGCGCTCGACAGCGAGTTAACGTTCACGAGCGCCTTGATCGACAGCCTGACCCAGGATGAGGCCCGGGCGCATCGGCTGATTTTGGATGCCTACAGCATGAGCGACAGGCAAGCCCAGTACTTCCTCTACAACTTCGATTTTTCGGGGGGGCTTGCGGGGCACAGCCGGTTGGATTTCGCCAGTTATGTGAACGCCCATGGGGCCATACCGCAATGGGCCTGGCCGTTTGCCCGAAGAGGGGTGACGCCCGAGGTGCTCAAGCCATTCCTGGCCACGAGGAAACCGCCTGAGTCCTGACAGGCCAACCAACGCCCGTGGCGAGGGAGCTTGCTCCCTCGCCACGGGTTTTTGGCTTACAGCCAACCACGGGGCAAGTGGCCGGCATCGGACCTAGGACCGGCACTCCACCAAGCCGCGCACCTGCCCGTTCTCGCGCTGGTTCTCCTCGCTCAACCAGCGTTCGAACCCGGCGCCAATAGCGGGCCATTCCGAATCCAGCATCGAGTACCAGGCGGTGTCGCGGTTCTGGCCCTTGACCACCATGTGCTGGCGGAACACACCCTCGAACGTGAACCCCAGCCGTTCGGCGGCATATTTGGAGCGGGCGTTGCCGTTGTTGCACTTCCATTCCAGCCGTCGGTAACCCAGGGCGAAAGACTCCTTCGCCAGCAGGTAGACCGCCTCGGTGCTTTTCGGCGAGCGCTGCATCGGCGCGCCGAAGGTCACGTGGCCGATCTCGATGCGGCCCTGGGCCGGGACGATGGACATCAGGCTGAGAATGCCCTGCACCTCGCCGCTGGCGCGGTCGATCACGCTGAAGAAATACGGGTCGGTGTTGGCGGCGTGGTTGTTCAGCCAGGCATCGAACGCGCCGCGATCCTTGAACGGGCCATAGGGCAAGTAATCCCAGAGTTTCGGATCGGCCCCGGGCCCTTCGAGGGCTTGCCACAGGCCGTCGGCATGCCGCGCCGGATCGAGTTTTTCCAGGCGAATGAAACGCCCTTCGAGCAACTGCGCAGACGGCGCCGGGACACCTTTCCAATCAGCGAGTGAAGACGACATGGGGGGCTCCTTAAAGGGCTTTGCGAAATTGAATGAAGCCTGGGCGCTCGGCGATGCGCTCGTACAGCTGGATCGCCGTGGCGTTGGTTTCGTGGGTCAACCAGTGCACCTTGCAGCAGCCATCGGCCTTGGCGGTGGTGTAGACGAATTCGATGAGCTGGCGACCCACACCGGTGCCACGGCTCTGTTCTGTCACCAGCAGGTCTTGCAGGTAGCAGGAGTTTTCGATGCTCCAGTTCGAACGATGGTAGATGAAATGAACCAGGCCGACTGCCGTGTCGCCGTTCCAGGCGAGGGCACCGTGGGTTGGCTCGCGTTCGTCGAGCAAGCGCTGCCAGGTACTTTGGCTGACCGCCTCCGGCAGCTCGGTGTTGTAGAAACGCAAGTAGGCCTGCCACAGCGGCAGCCACGCGGCGTGATCGTTGGCGCTGACGCGGCGGATTTCAATCTGGCTCATGTTCACTCCTTGGACGATGGATCAGGCATCAGCCGCGCGAGCGTCTGGTCCTGCGGGTCGGGGCTGGCGGCCAGGCCGTTGCGTACCCCGGCGACATCCGCGGGGCTGCGGTTCTGGCTGAGCTTGCGCTTGCCTTCCAGGCGCTGGATGGGCAGGGCGAAGCCGACGATGGCCTTGAGCATGCTGTCGATGTACTCCGGCGGTGCATCGTCGATTTTCCAGGGCTGCTCGCGAGCGGTTTCGTGGCGGTCGGTGAGGGCGCCGACCAGGTTGCGCAGGCGCTGCGCGTCGCTGAACACCTCCGCGCTGCCGTAGGCGTGTACGGCCACGTAGTTCCAGGTCGGCACGACTTTGCCGTGTTCGGCCTTGCTCGGGTAGAAACCCGGGCTGACGTAGGCCTCGGCACCGGCGAATATCACCAGGGCCTCGGCGCCGGCTTGCAAGTCGCGCCATTGTGGATTGGCCCGGGCCATGTGCCCGTAAAGGGTGCCGTTCGGCCCCTGTTGCGTGTCCAGCAACAGCGGCAAATGGCTGGCCTGCAAACCGTGTTCACCGTGTGTGACGAGCACGGCCAGGCGGCAATCGCCCATCATCTGGTGCAATGGGGGCAAGTCTTCGACGGCAAAGGCTTTGGGGTTGTACATGATGATTTTCCTTGGCGAATGCGAGCATCCTAGGCAGGCTATTGGTCTGTTGTAAGAGCCACTTCCGGCCAATTCGATAGGTCCATTCGTGAGGGCTGCCATGCACAACGTCGTGCCGCCACTGTCGTTCAACCCCGCCGGCATCGAACTGGACCGCCGCCAGGGGCTCAGCCGCCAGCTTTACCAGGCGCTGCGCACCCGGGTGCTGGACGGACGCCTGGCCAGCGGCACGCGCCTGCCGGCCAGCCGTGACCTGGCGGCGGCCTTGTCGATCTCGCGCAACAGCGTGGTGCGGGCCTACGACCAGCTCTACGCCGAGGGCTTCATCGAAGGGCGGGTAGGGGACGGCACCTATGTGGCGAAACTGTCCTCGACGACCCTGCCGCTGAAAAACATATCCACAAAAGTATCCACAGGGTTTTCAACAGGCTTACCCACAGCCTTATCCACAGATTGGCTGGATTTGCCTGTGGTTTCATCCAGTAAAGTTATCCACAGCGATGGGTTGAATCGGGTCGAAAACCACCATTTACCCCAGCCGCCCAGTGGCCCGCCGCGAGCATTCAGGGTCGGTGTGCCGGCTTTCGATCTGTTCCCTTTCGACGTCTGGGCCAAGCTGAACGCGGCTTTCTGGCGCAAGCCGGATCTGCAGCAGCTGTGTTATGGCGACCCCCAAGGGGATGCGCGCTTGCGCGGGCTGATCGCCGCTTACCTGCGCAGCTCCCGGGGGCTGCACTGCACGGCTGAACAAATTGTGATCACCAGTGGCGCACAGCAGGGCATCAGCCTTTGTGCACAGCTGCTGGTGGACCCGGGCGACGTCGTGGCGGTGGAAAATCCCGGCTATCGCGCGGCCGGGCATGCGTTCGCCGTCGCCGGTGCCGACGTCAGAGGCGTGCCGGTCGATGATGAGGGCCTGGATTGCACGGCGCTCGGTGGGTTGAGCCATTGCCGGCTGGCCTACGTCACCCCGTCTCATCAATACCCGACCGGGGTGGTCATGAGCCTGCCCCGGCGCCTGGAACTGCTGGCCTGGGCCGAGCGCAACAAGGGCTGGATCGTCGAGGACGACTACGATGGCGAGTACCGCTACAGCGGCGCGCCCCTGGCGCCCTTGGCGGCATTGGATCGCCAGGGGAGGGTGCTCTACGTCGGTACGTTCGGCAAAGTGGCGTTCCCGGCCTTGCGCCTGGGCTACCTGGTGCTGCCGCCGGGCCTGGTCAACGCCTTCGCCCGGCGTCGTGCCGTGGACGTGCGCCATTCCGAAGTCAGCACCCAGGCGGTAATGGCCGAGTTCATGGCCGCCGGGCATTTCCAGCGGCACATCCGGCGCATGCGGCGGGCCGCGCTGGTCCGACGAGACGCGCTGCTGGCGGGTTGGCCCAAAGACATTCCAGGGGTTGGCACCTTGCCGACCGTCGTGGCAGGGCTGCATGTCACGGTGCCGGTGGACAGCCTCGCCCGGGAGCGCGAACTGATTGCCCAGGCGACGGCGGCGGGGGTCGAAGTCAATGGTTTGAGCAGCTATTGGTTGCCGACCACGGCCTCGACACAGGTGCGGGCCGGGCTGGTGTTGGGCTTCGCGGCCGTGCCGCCCGCGGCGATCGCTGCCGCACTGGCGAGCCTGGAAAAAACCTGGGCACTTTAAGGGACCGGAGCATCGGCAAATGCCCCGGCCTTGGTTCATGAGCGGGCTTTATGAAAGAACACTTCCTTGGCCTGATCCACGGCAATTTCGCTGCGGTAATGGTCGACCAGTTGATGCTGGGTGAGGGACTGGGTGTCTTCGACGTCGAGGGCTTCTTGACCGGCTTGCTCGATGGTTTTCAAGCGTGCAGAAAGAAATGCGTAGGCGGGAACCCAGCTTTTCGAGTAACGGAAATCCGCGAACCAGAGGGTTTTATTGGTTTTCACGTCCTTGATCTCGTAGCGGTCGAGATAGCCGTAGGGTGGGGTCTTGATGCGTTGACGGCTCTTTTGTTTGCTGATGGAAATCTGGTTCCGGCTCTTGAGCCACAGGATGCTGCTCATGGTCGGCGGGCGTTGCTTGATGAGATTCAAGACCGTGTCGAAGCCCAGGATGTAAAGGGCGCTCGATTCCCTTTCGAGTTGCCCGCGCAAGGTTTCGGCCGCGCGCCGTTGCTCTGCCGGCAGTTCGAACGTTTCGTTGGAGGCCACGCCTTGCGCCTGGTCGAGTGCTTTTTTGATTGCCGCGCTGATTTTCTCCATTCTGCCGGCGTGGGCGTTGAGGATCATTCCGAGACCGGCGGGCGTTTGGTTGGGTTTTTTTGCGGTTTCTTCGATCTGCGCCTTGAACGCCGCCAAGCCATTGATCAGGTCGTTGCCCTTGGCGACGCTGATACTCAATGCCGGGACGGCAGCCGGTGCAGCATCGGGCTTTACGTGGGGGATCCATTCGCCGGTTTCCTTGCGGTGGAACGTGACGATGATTTCTCCCGAGAAAGGGTTTTTCACATCGACCCAGTCCGTTTCCTCCATCAACCTGGACAAGCGCGGCTCGCCACTGACCAGGCCCCAAAAACGCGCCCGGATGAATTTCTTCCTGGGCCTGGGCCGTTGCTCATAAGGCAACCCCGAGCTGCGCCGATCCTTTCGTTCATCCAGGGCCGCCCCCAGGTGGCGCAGCGTCCATTGCTCCAGCGTGGCGATCCCCGAGCGCAGTCGAGCCAGTTGCAACGGCCGAACGCTGCCCTTGTATTCGTTACCCAGGTATTGAAGGTGTTCATCGATGGCGGTGAACTGTTCGGCCAGGCTGCCAAATGCATCGATTCGCTCGTCCAGCCGGATCGCACTTCGTTCATCGATCGCGTCGCGCAAGCTCTGGAACGCCACCGTGGCGTTATCCACGACCTGGTTGACCGCCTCCCAGCCCTCGGGCATCGACTCGACGCTTTCCAGCGACAGGCAGAGATGGCGATACATATCCAGCTTGATCATACGAAGGTCGGCGCCCGTGTAGAGCGGCATCTTCTTGCGGTGCCGATGGACAAATTCGAAGCCTTCGTAGCCCACAGTCTTCAGCTCGGTGAAGCGCGTTTCCATGTAGTCCAGGCGTTCGATCATGTCGTCGCCGACGCTGATCATGCTCTCGGCCGCGTCGATGTGCTGTTGCTCCAGCACCTCGACCCCGGAGGTGATCATGCCCTTGGCCTTGTTCAAGGCCGGGATGAATCGTTCCTGGAGCGCCTCCATTTCGGCGAAGGTGAAATCGATCTGCGCGTTCAGGTAGCCGAGCCGGGTGCGAGCGTAGTCGGGCCGCGACTGGAAGAGTGGCCATTCCATCAATGTCCGCAACGCCTTCTCGTAGTGTTCCCGCTGTGTTTTCAGCAGGTCCACATATTCGTCGCGTTTTATTTCCTTGGCCGGCCCCGCAGCCTCGTTCATTTCCTTGGCTTGCATGGTCAGCAGTTTCTGGTTCTGCGGTTTCTTTTCTTCGAACCGGTTCAGGGAGGCCAGCAGCTCGGTCCGGCGCCGCTGCGCGTCGGCGATGACTTTTTGCCGGACGCCTTTGGAACCGCTGCCGCGTAATCGCAGGCGCGTATCGATATGCCATGTGCCGTGCGCATCGCTCATCAGGGGCGGGCCCTCGTGGGAGGGATCTTTCCCGTCGACGATAGAGACCGACTCGCCTTCGACTTTTACTTTGAACCAGCTCCCCGCCATTTTTGCGTACCAGTTCCCGCTTCGTTCGTAGAGCCCTTTTAGCGCGCCTTCGGCCTGGAGTTGCCCGGGCTCTGCGGGTTCGTCGATGCTCAAGGCGTCCAGGAGCCGGGTGCTTTCCCTCGAGCGTCCCATCAAGGCGCCACTGGAACGGATGGCCTTGTAGTGTTCGGTCGGCAGCGCCGTGCTCGACAACGGTTCGAGCTGTTCTATCACCCGTTGATGTTCGGGTTTTGGCAGGCTCTCGAGTTCGCGCACCTCCTTCGATGGCTGTGCCCGATTCGAATTCCTGACGGCCCTGGCGCGGTCGATGGCGTGGGTGATGATCGCCAGTGCGATGTTCAACAACAGATCGGCGAACGCCTCCCACTTGACCGGGCGATTGGCTTCGTCGTTGCGCTGCGACAGCTTGTCGATGTCGTCCATGATTTGCCAGAGCCAGGCCGCAGTGCCGACGGTGGTCCCGAGGTAAGGCAAGGCCAGGTTGAAAATCAGCCAGCCTGTCCGCTTGAACGTTTCCCAGCGATTTTCACGGTTGGACACCGCTTGCCGATCAGCCAGTTCCACCAGCGCGTCGGCGTTGGCCTTGAACAACAGCGGCAGAAAATCCGCCCCGAGGGTCTTGTCGGTCAACCTGACGGGGCCGCTATTGGCCAATGAAGTCAACGGGGCGGCCACGAACGCCACGATGCTCCAAGGGGAGGGCAGCACGTCGGGAAAGACAAACCGGCCGTAATCGTCGCGCACCCCATCGGGCAACCACGCCAGCACCGATTGACGCAAAGAAGGGGTTTGCCGGATCGCGTACAACAGGTTGCTGAACGCCGGGTACTGGCTCAACTGCGGCTCCATCATGGGGCGATACAGCACGCAGGGCCCGGCGCTCGAGTCCTCGGGGCCGATGATGAACATGTTGGCCACGACATCCTCCGCGTCGCCCAGCTGTAGCTCGGGCACGAAGGCCAGTTTGCGCAGGACGATGGTTTTTCCATCCACCTTGCGATTGGCTTCTTCGGGCTGCATCAGTGCGGCGACGTAGCGGTAGCCTCGATCGTCCAAGTGACCCAGGCCACGGATCTTGCATTCCAGCGCGAGCATCGGGAGCTGGATGCGTAACTGGGACGTGTAGAGCTTTTCGCGGCGGCTCGACTCCGCCGGATCGTCGAGCAGCTTGTGCTTGATCAGCTCGGGGTAGACACGGCCGATGTCGACCTGAGTGATGAGGCTCTCGACGTACTCGACGGTCATCCAATCGGGCAACTCGGTGTCGTCCACGAACTTGACGATCTTGTCGCCAAGGGGAAGGGCGATGAGGTTTTGCAAGGCGAGCTCGACAAGGCTGAACCGGGTGGTCTCGATCTTGCCGGGCACCACGAAGGTGCCCCAGACCACGGGGCTGCGTACCTCGATCTCGATGGCGTCCAGGTCGAGCTTCGAGGCGTCGGCGTGTTCCGAGACCATCTGCTTTTTCAGCAGGCCGAGCGCATATTCCTTGAGGGGAGGAATCTCATCCAGGTAGGTTTTGCCGGCATGGACCTGGTTCAAGATCGACAGGTTCTTCATGTGTTGGGCGAACAGGATCTGGTCGGTCGGCGAGGCCCCCAGCAACCAATCGGGCATTTGTCTCTGGAACCAGGCCACGAGCGCATCGTCGTCCGTCTCTTCGCCGTTGGCCGGGGACAATGTGTTTTCGGAGGTCGGCCATGTTTGCGGAAAGGTCCCGAGGATCGTGACTTGCTCGGCGATTACCCCGCAGGCCTTGTGATCGAAAATATTGCCGTCGGGCTCGTACAGCCGCCATTGGAGTTTCCGGTAGCTGCCCGGAACGAAGTGGGACGGCAAAGATTTCCCCAGGGCCTGCCGTGAATCGAACTTCTCATAGCCGTTGTTGAGCGAGTAGGCCAGGATGACTTCCTTTCTATCGACCGTACCGATCAGCACCACGAGCGAGTTGTCGCCCAGGCGTCTGACCTCAGGGCCATCGACGTTATCGATGTCGACCAGGTACGCGTGGCTGTCATAAGGGTCGTGGTCCTTACGGTCCTTGCGGTCGGGGTAATGGAACAATTGCCGAGCCATGGCGCATTCAGTGGCCGTCCAGCCCTTGACGTGCCCGACGTCCCAGGCCTTGCGCAGGGTGCTGGAGAGTTCATGCCAGAGTGGGCCGGACTCGCCCTGCGGCGCATTCCAATACGCCAGTTGCTGCTCCTGACAGGCCGTCAGCATGGCCGGCACCAGTTCGTTGAGCAGGCGCCCGATCTGGTCGATGCGCACCGGCAAATGCACTTCGGGCTCGGTGAGCGGCAGCTGGGTGAGGAAGTGCAAGCCTTCGATCAGCAGCAGCGGGTCGCTTTTTTCGTTCACCAGCCCGGCCAGCATCTCGCTGAGGGTTTCGTAGCGGGTCGGGCGCCGCACGATTTCGTCATCGACTATGTCCCAGGCCGGCTCGCCGACCAAGGTATTGTGCGGATCGAGGTTGAGCGTGGGGTAGAGCTTCTTGAGGCCATCGCTCAGGAGCACGGCCGCGACCTCTGGATAGGTGGGCCCTGCGAGCAACTGGTTGTACACCGCTTCCTTGGGGTCGGCTTTGGGCCTGGTGTTAGACGTAGATGTCATCTGAGTCTCCCTGTCTTGTGATCCATGGCGTTCCCGGAGCGAAACGCTCGGGGTTTTCCATGCTAGGGCGGCTCAAAACGGGGAAGGTGGTAACTATGTATGGGACGGGGATAACGCCTGTGGGAGCGAGCTTGCTCGCGAAAGCGGTGTATCAGGCGCCGGTGATGTTGAATGTGCCGGCGTCTTCGCGAGCAAGCTCGCTCCCACAGGTTTTCTGTTTATCTTGGCGGTCTCACTGACCGGACTTGATCCGCGTCCAGGCCCGCGTCCGCGCCCGTTCGGCATCCCGTGGCAACGGTTGCAAGGTGTAAAGCGTGGCCATGGCCGCTTCGGTCGGGTACAGGTTGGGGTTGTTGCGGATCGCCGGGTCGACCATCTCGGTCGCGTCCTTGTTCGGGTTCGGATAGCCGACAAAATCACTGACCGGCGCGATCACCTGCGGTTGCAGCAAGTAGTTGATGAAGGCGTAGGCGTCCCCTGGGTTGGCGGCGCCTTTGGGAATGGCGAGCATGTCGAACCAGATCGGCGCGCCTTCCTTGGGCAGGCGCATGTCCACCGTCACGCCGTTCTTGGCCTCCTTGGCGCGGTTGGCCGCCTGGGAAAAGCTGCCGGAGTAACCCACGGCCACGCAAATGTCGCCGTTGGCGATGTCGGCCATGTACTTGGACGAGTGGAAATAGGTGATGTGCGGGCGAATCTTCATCATCAGCGCTTCGGCCTTGGCGTAGTCCGCCGGCTTCTTGCTGTTGGGGTCCAGGCCCAGGTGCTGCAAGGCCAGGGGCAGGATCTCCGACGGCGAATCCAGAAACGCCACGCCGCACTGCTTGAGCTTGCTGATGTTCTCTTCCTTGAAGATCAGGTCCCAGCTGTCCACTGGCGCGTTGTCGCCCAGGGCGGCCTTGATCTTGTCCGGGTTGAAGCCGATCAGGATGGTGCCGTACATGTAGGGCACGGCGAACTTGTTGCCCGGGTCGTTGGCTTCGATCAGCTTCATCAGCTTGGGATCGAGGTGGTTCCAGTTCGGCAGCTTGCTGCGGTCCAGGGGCTGGAACACCCCGGCCTCGATCTGCTTGGCCAGGAACACGTTGGACGGCACCACCACGTCATAGCCGGAATTACCCGTCAGCAGCTTGGCCTCCAGGGCCTCGTTGGTGTCGAAGATGTCGTAGACCAGCTTGACCTGGCTGTTCTGCGCCTTGAAATCGTCCAAGGCCTTGGGCGTGATGTAGTCGAACCAGTTGTAGACGCGCAAGGTGCGCTCCTCGGCCTGGGCAGCGCCGCAAAGCAGCGCGGCGCACACGGCTGGAGCCATAAAACGCTTGAGTCTGTTCATGCTGTGATTCCTCATGGGGCGCTTTGGAAACCTTCAAGAACGTTCACGGCATTGATGCCGATTTCTGCCACCGCGTAGCCGCCTTCCATCACGAACAGCGTCGGCTTGCCAAGCGCCGCGATGCGCTTGCCCATCGCCAGGTAATCCGGGCTGTCGAGCTTGAATTGCGAGATGGGGTCGTCCTTGAACGTGTCGACACCCAGGGACACGACGATGACATCGGCGTCGTAACCCCGGATTTGCCCGCAGGCCTGCTCCAGCGCCGCGCTCCAGGTGTCCCAGCCGGAGCCGGCCGGCAAAGGGTAGTTGAAATTGAAGCCCTCGCCGTCGCCCTCGCCCTGCTCGTCGGCATACCCCAGGAAGAACGGAAACTCCGCCTCTGGGTGACCGTGGATCGAGGCGAACAACACGTCGCTGCGCTCATAGAAAATCGACTGGGTGCCGTTGCCGTGGTGGTAATCCACATCCAGGATCGCGACCTTCCGATGGCCCTGGTCGAGAAAGGCCTGGGCGGCGATGGCGGCGTTGTTGAGGTAGCAATAACCGCCCATCAAATCGCCGGCGGCGTGGTGCCCCGGTGGGCGGCACAACGCAAAGGCACTGCGCGCCCCGCGCTGGATGTCCGCCTGAGCGGTGAGGGCCACTTGCGCGGCGCTGTAGGCCGCCTGCCAAGTACCGGCGGTAATCGGCGCACCGCCGTCGAAACTGTAATAACCCAACTGGCCGTGCAGGCTCGTGGGGATGACCGAGCGCAGCGTTCGCGCCGGCCAGGTGAAGGGCAACAAATCGCCGTCGCGGTTGTACTTGGCCCAGCGGTCCCAGGCGCCTTTGAAAAATTCCAGGTACGCCGCACTATGGATGCGCTGGATCGGCCCCAGGCCAAAATCCTGCGGCGCCTCCACCGGCCCCAGCCCCCGCACCTTGACCCGCTCCAACACATGATCGGCCCGGGACGGCATCTCGAAGCAAGGCATCAATTGCCCATCCATCAACTCGCAGCGCCCATGGTGCAGGTGGTGATCGTCTGAGTAGATCGTCAGCATTTTTTTGTTCTCCGCTAGGCTGGTCGGTTTGAACACAGTCTTGCGGCGCGGGGCGTTTCAGAGAACGGCAGGAGAGGCCAAAAGGGGATCGAAATGGCCAAAAGGTTTGACCGTAAATCGCCCCTTGTTGGCGCGGGTGTGCGCGGGGTTGGGGCATGGGCGGCTTCGATGGCGACGCGGTGATTTGTGGCGAGGGAGCTTGCTCCCGCTCGACGGCGTAGCCGTCGCAGGTCGGTGAATGCGGTTGTCCGGAAGAGGCTGGCTTGGAACGTTTGGAAGAAGTAGCAACGATCAGACTGCTCAGGGGAAGGGTATCTGCCATAATTTTGGCACAACTCTTAACAGCCCTTGGTGCTACGGTGTGCGGTAGACACCCTGTCCGTAACATAATAGCGTTTGCTCGAATGGTACAGCGTCTTGTGGTCTGTTTTATCCGTCCTAAAAATCAATAGTATGGAGTTAGCTTTGGCTATAGATTTTAAATGCTCAGCCGAAAAGGTTGAGTTATTTTATAAGGGGGCTTATCTGATGGATAGTCCACGAAATCGCAAGCTTCAAGTAAGTGGAGTCGATTTCTTGTCAAAGTTGAACGGAACTAGAGTTGAAGATATACCGCCTGACATTAGTTTTTATATAGGTGGGGTTCAGGATTTCCATTCTTCCTTGTCGGCTCTTTCCCTCGATAACTCCGAAAGAGGGATGGCGATAACGATACAGGCGGACTATATGAATCTCGGCGCTTGGATTAAGCCTTTTTCTTTTGATGAATATCTTTTGAAAATAGAGTCATTAATCGAAGGTATTCTTCCGCCAATAAAAAAATATTATAAGCACGACAGCGCAACTTTAATCAATTACACCATATTAGGGTTAGATTTTTTCGTTAGAAGTGGGGATTTATTAAATATAATTTCAAGTCGATTGGATGGCTTCGCTCGCGCGCAGCGTGAAGCTGAGCGAGTGCTTTACAACCAAAGCTCATCTAGTCATACGCATCTGGCACGCGAGTTGAATTTTGTTGAGGGAAAAAAGTTCTGCTGGGAGGAGGACCTGACAGTAGAGTTCAAGGAGGTAAAGGGGAGTAATCCAGTAAAGTCAATTCAAAACTTAGTGGATGAGTATATTTTAGCCTTCTTTAATAGCCAGGGCGGTAGCGTTTTCTGGGGTATTAATGATGATGGCATAGTTACAAGTATGAAGTTGACACCTAAAATGAAAGATGACATCAGGAAGTCTGTCAGCGATAAGATCAATGTGATTGAGCCGCCCATAGATCCAACGCAGATAGGGGTGTTTTTTCACAAGGTTTTAAATGCTGACAATGGCTACGTGCTGGAAGTTAATGTGCCACGTTCTCAATCAGAGTTGCTTTACTTTAATTCGTCTGGCGCAACTTGGGTTAGGTTAAATGGCTCGAAGAAAAAGCTTCAGGGATCTGCATTGCAGGACTATATTATCAAGCGGACTCGGAAAGATTTTTGATGATGCTCTGCAAGTATTGAAGAGCCACTGTTGGCTTCCTTTGATAACTAGCGAGCTACGCACTGGATTGGTTTTTCATGTTTAAAAAATCTATAATTCGGCATGGGGCAACCGACGAAAATTACAATACTCACATTTTATTCGTAATAAGGGGGCTTTCAGATTTTTTGGGGGGGGACGTGAAAAAGTTTCGCTTTTATTTATTAATTCGCAGGCAGGTTAAAAGAACAAAATATCTTCAAAACAATCGCCGAATGCAAACGGTGGCGTTAGGTCGAAAACAGCCTGTCGTGAATGGCGGCCTGCCTTGGTCATCGGCAGCTATGGGGCGAAAGCGGCCATTCAACGGTTCGGAATCGAGCTGGTCAGCAGCAAACCTCATGATGCGTAATATGAAATCTACTGACAGGCAACTACCGATCATTTGGTATAAATAAAAATAGGGGCGAGTCAATGGATATTAAAGAGTTTTGCCTCGCTCATAGATTCGATATGAGCAAATGTGGGGTAGCGTTGGGGGGTGGCGGTTTCGAAATGACTGAGTTGAAAACCTCACCAGTCGAATTTTTGACCTTGGCGGAGGATGATTTTAAACGGGGCGGTTTGGCGGCTCTTGTTAATGCCACGACCAATGCAAAACGCGCCATTGTCTCTCAGCTTGATCAGTTGCTGATCTCTTTCGGCTATCCCTCACTTCGATGGAACGTGCCGAAGAAGATCGAACGGTTAAGGGCGCTTGGATTATTGACGCCAAGTCTGTTGCGTAAAGTCATCGATATGCGAAATATTCTCGAGCACGAGTACGCAACGCCTAAGCTTAAAAATGTTGAAGAGGCGTTGGATATCGCGAGCCTATTCGTAATGTCCGCTTCAGCTATGTTCATCCCATTCGATGATGTATTGGAGTTTTCACTCCCCGACCTCGTTGTGACAGAGAGCTCTGTCACTCATCTTTCGGCGGGACTGAATCGCGAGCCTGATAGGGTTTTCTACACTGTCTACGCTTATAAGCCTGGAGGCCATGGAGGGAGTTGCGTCGGTCAGTGTGAGATTGAATCAGGGCATGTCCTGTTCGAGGCGATGGTGAAGCTTTCCGCGTCGCTGATGCTTCGCTACAAGGTGGACCAAGCTCTCCGCGATTTTGAAGCCGCGTATGCAATCGTCTAATTAACGTTGTGGCTCCCCAACGTGAATGCGTTGGGTCTTGCAGTCATGCGGTAGGCGAGCCATTCAAGCTAGTCACCAGAAAGCCCGATGATGAGCAATATGAATTTTTCTGACGGACTGCTTTCGGCCAGAAGCAGCCACTCAACGCTGCTCGAAAATACTCACCCGACCGTGCATCATGACGCTCGCCAGCACCTCCTGAGGTACCAGTGCCTTCAATACGGAGCCTGATGTCGCGAAGTAATCGCCCAAGCACGTATCCGCCAAGCCAAACATAAAGTCAGCAAGGAGCTCAGCATGAAATTGTTCATAAAGAAAATCATATTTGTAAATCGCGCCCCATTCGACAAAATAGATATCGACTTTCAAGAAAACGAGATAGCAGTTTTAACAGCTGTAAATGGCAGGGGAAAAACTACCATACTATCTCACATAGTTGATGCTCTGCATGAAATTGCCAGACCCCACTTTGGTGGAGAATTTGAAGGGCGCGAAAATAAATTCTATCGAGTTTCGTCATCAATATACAGTCTAGATACAGCCGCCCCCTCAATGTTTTATCTGCGGTTTGACATGGATGGCGTTGAGCTTGATTACATTGATATCAGGGGCAGCGTTGATCAGGCTACATATGAAAGCTATGCCTTACCAGATAACAAAATTCCTTTCGAAAAATTTTCGAAGCGATTGATTGATCAAGGATTTATTAAATTCTCCACCGTAATAAACGACAAAGCCATCACAAATAATTTATTCAGACTAAATATTGCCACTTACTTCCCTGCATATAGGTATGAATCACCTGGCTATTTGAATGACGCATATAAAATAGAATTAGATTTCACTAAAGAGTCTATGTATAACGGAAAATTACCCAATCCGATCGAGGTTGTCACTGGCGTTAGGAAATTCGCGAATTGGCTTATGGATGTCGTGTTGGATATGCAATATGATCAAAGTGGCGTTCATGTATTAAAGAGTAACTTAGACACCCTCCTCACTTTAGCTTTGCATTCCAAAGGTGTAGGAGCTTTGAGGTTTGGCATAGGCCCAAGGGGGTTTGGCGGCACACGGATACAAATCATAAAAACGGGAGCTGCTTCAGACTGCTTGTACCCAAACATCTTTAATCTTTCTTCGGGGGAGGCTTCTATTTTATTTCTGTTTGGCGAAATTATACGCCAAGCAGACATTATAAAAAATAACATTCCCCTAAGCGAAGTCACCGGAATTGTTCTAATTGACGAAATTGACAAGCACTTGCATGTTAGGCTGCAGAAAGAAATACTGCCAGCACTATTTAATCTTTTTCCTAATATTCAGTTTGTTGTTAGTTCTCACTCGCCATTTCTTAATATTGGTTTGGCTGAGGTCGCGCCAGGTAGAGCTAAGATAATTGATTTGGATAATTTTGGGCTAACCAAAGACCCAACAAAAAATGAACTATACGATGAAGTTTATCAGATGATGATAAATGAAAATTCCAGATTTAAGAGTCTCTACGAGGAGCTTAACACAAAAATATCGACGGGGAATTGTGCCCTAATTATTACAGAAGGGAAAACCGATATTCAGCATCTTAAGGCCGCTCAACGAAAGCTTAAACTTGAGTCCATAGATATAGAATACTTTGAAGTGGCTGGAGACTGGGGCGACTCTAAGCTGAAGCTACTGCTAGAACAGCTTTCCAAAATAAAGCAGAGCCGCAGAATTATTGGGGTCTTTGATCGAGATGTAGCCCCTATTGTTCAAGAAATTGAAAGAGACTCAAGGCCTTGGAAACCTTACGGAAATAATGTTTATGCGTTCTGCTTGCCAGTTCCCGATAATAGAGCGTCTTATCAGAATATATCGATAGAATTTTATTACTCCGACGCAGATCTAAAAAAACAAAAAGACGGTAGGTGCTTGTATTTTGATAACGAGGTAGCGTTTACACAGACTGCAAGCAGAAAAAATGAGCGCCTCCCTTATGTGCTGGAACATCCTCTTGCTCAAGACGAATATATAAAAAGAATATTTGACGAAAATATTGGCTCTGTCGACTGGGGGCACTCCAAGGCAAGGTTCGCTGATCTTATAGAAAAAGATAATGACTTTTGTGCAGGCATCGATTTCAGCTCGTTCAGGCCAATATTCTCTAAAATTGAAGAGTTGATAGCTCTAGAATAAATACTCTCCGAGATTTGTTTTTCTGTCTTGCATGAGGGACTGAGATTCCGCAGCGAAACTTAGATATTTGGTCAATATAACTAATGAATTGCTGCGGGTTTACAGACAAACTAATGACTGCTATTGGTCGATAGCTGACCTTCGAGAATCGCTGCCAACGAACTCAGATCGAGCAGTGATTGGATGCCGGCTAGTGGGCCTCATAGCGAAAGTCCTTATTTTTTTCCCCGGCCCCAGAATTTCTTACAGCGTGCCAAAAAATCTTCATTTGAGCCAGTTTTGCTGATTTTTTCTTAACTTTCAGCACACTCCTTAAAATGTTCAGGCTGAGATTCAGAGAGTGGATACCCGCCACCAACCTATGTGGGAGCGAGCTTGCTCGCGAAGGCGGCAGTAAGTAATACGTTGATCTTCAGGCGTACGCGCTCTGTGGCGAAGGAATTTGCTTCCGCTCGGATGCGTCAGCCGGTTTTGGGGCGGCTTCTCCATCCAGCGGGAGCAAGCTCCCTCGCTAGGGGTTAGTGGTGTAGCGATTAGCGTGGGTCGACGTTATCCAGCACTCGGTTCGCCAGCAATGAACTCAGTTCGATCAGTTGCTGGATGCCGAGGGCGATGTGGCGGCGGGGGCCTTCCAGGTCGAAGGCCAGGTTGCTGATCATCGCGTCGGCTGATGCCAGGTTTTCGCTGAGGTTGGCGAGCAGGCATTCGTTGTCGGCGTTTTTTGCCACGGTGAAGAGCTGGTCCGGTTTGGATGCATCTTCGGACTTTTCCGGTTTGGGTAGTAGGTAGTGATCCAAGACGCGTTTGGTGGTTTCGTCGTGCTGTTTGTTTTTTCGACTTGGATGAGGAGACGTTGAGTCAGTTTCAGGAGGATTTGGAGTAATTTTGAACATCATTGCGTTACCTCTAATGAGTAGGCCGCAACCATCTCGCTACTAAACGAAAGGAGGCAGCTGTGCGCAAGTTAGTAGACCGGTAGAGGTAACGGATCCCGGCGCGCCCGAAGGCGCCATGCGCACAGCCACCATCGAGTGCAGGCAATGCCTGACTGATGAGACTCATGCAACCGTTACTACTACTACCGGGCTACTAAACCCGACCACTGATGGGCAGTGGCAGGGAAACGATAGAACCCATGAGCAAGGCGCACAAGCGGGCGAATTCTGGCGTAGTTGTAGGCAATGGCGCAAGGATTCGTAGCTTGGTGGAAGCGTTGCGGAGGGAGAATAAACAAGCCTTCGTAATGCCCAGGATTCGGGGCGAGGGAGCGTGCTCTCGCTTGGTGGCGCAGCGGTTTTTCTGTAGGAATGAGCCGGCTTTTTTTGGGCGGTTTTGCCGGCAGCGGGATTGTAGTGCTGCGGCTAGGGGGAGGCGACATTCTCCGGCATTCGGCTCGTCAGCAATGAATGAGTTTGAGCAATCGTTGGACGTCGGGCGTGGAACCGTATGGTGAAAATCCTTGATGTTCTACAAGCCCATCCTAGCTCGTTCCAGAGTCTTGATAGATCAAAAAATGATCGATTATTAGCTCTAATGGCATGTTTAGCTGCCCAGCTAAACATGCCATTAGAGCTAAGGTCTTGCACGTATAGGAAGTTCTGCTGCCGCCAATCTGTATTTTGGTAGGGGTCTTCGGAAGGACTCCTCGACCCGCACGTACCAGCGGAGCTCATGATGAAACTTTTAATTTACTGCCCCAGGCGCAATTTTTCTTCAGTGCGCCAAGAAAATCTTCATTTGAGCCGGTTTTGCGGATTTTTTCTTAACTCGCTGCACACTTCAGGTTTTCAGACTGGCTTCACAGGATGGGGAGCCTGCCGCCAATCTTTTGTGGGACCGCCATGGCAAGCTACAAGCGCTACACGCTTTTGTCGCAGGCAAAGAAAAGGGCTACTGGTGACAGTAGCCCTCGAATTTTAAGCTTGATATTCATACCCTCAAGCAGGGGGGTGGAGGTCTCACCCTACGCTGATGTCCCAACCATCGACGGGGTTCCTACGCCAGTTGTCGCCGCTGGGAGGCAACTGGTTTCGCGCTCAGGGATAGACTGTTCGCCTTTAAGCGTACCGTCAATCAAAGGTTGGCAGACCGGAGCGAAAGAAACCCGGCATCCCCGAAGGGATCCTTGCGCAACCCGCCATAACATAGGAGTGCCAATGCCAGAGGCATCGCAAATCCTATTGAGGGGCTGTTGCGCCTTTCGTGTACCGGGCCGCCAAGCCCGACCACTGATGGGCAGTGGCAGGGAAACGATAGAAGCCATGGGCAAGGCGCACAAGCGGGCGGATTCTGGCGTAGTTGTAGGCAATGGCGCAAGGATGCGTAGCTTGGTGGAGGCGTTGGGGTGGGAGAATAAACAAGCCTTCGTAGTGCCCAGGATTCGGGGCGATGGAGCTTGCTCTCGCTCGGTGGCGCAGCGGTTTTTCTGTAGGGATGCGCCCGTCGTTTTGGGGCTGCTGCGCAGCCCAGCGGGGATAAATCCCCTCGCCACAGGTTGATGGTGTGGCGGCTAGCGTGGGTCGACGTTATCGAGCACCCGGTTCGCCAGCAGTGAATCCACTCTCCCTTTTGCGGGACTCGATCTATGGCAAAGGAACTGGCCCCCGTTCGAACAGCAGGAAAGACCAGCAGGTGCTTGAGTTTTAATCATTGACGGCTATACCAGTGATGGCGACATGCTATTTCTTCATGTCCCACGGAGGCGTATGGACTTCAAGATTTTCATCTCTCTTTTCCCCGCTCTGGCGCTTATCGGAGGGTGCAGTGCTTCCAGACCGGAGTCGGGCACGATGCTCAAGACCTGGTCGGAGAGCGTGGCGAACCTGGGTGTTCGAGCGGTCTATCCGTTGCAGGAAAGCTTGTATCCAGGAAATTTGCTGCTGGTTCCAACCTACCCCGGAAAAAGTCGGTCTGATGAAAAGCCTTCGGAGTTTTACACCTATTACCCCGTGCCAGTAGGTTCGTTGGACCTGTGCAAACTGTATTTGTCGATTCGCAGTGCCCCGGAGCTACCGCAAATTTCTGGCTACCCGGTCAAGGGCGGGGAGCCGGCAGGGGAGAAGCCTGAAGCGCCTTGGCAGCCGACGGCTATCAACTATTCGAACTTCAAATGCAGTGACTACAAAGAAGCGGACTTCAGAGTCAACCGCGTCACGGCATTCCCGGCTTTTCAGTTTGGGTCACGTGTCGAGTCGGGAATGGGCGCAAATGTGATGGCGGGCACGGTGGGGGCGAAGGGCAGTGTGGTGGGCAAGGATGAGTACCTTATGACGGTCTCGGTGCCGAGTGTCACGGTCATAAGGGTAGACGTTTCTGAGCTTCTGAGCGCCTTGGGTGGCGACGGCTTCAAGACAAAAGACGGGTTTAGCGACTTACAAAGCGTTGTTACTCGAATGATGAAGCTTCAAACCTTCGTCGACAAACAGGGCAATAGCTCGAAACCGGAGCTGCTGCTGGTTTCGGAAGTGTATTACGCGAACGCGATCGATATTTCCGTTACAAGCTCAGCGGGCCAGGCGGCGCAACTCGCCGTTAGCACTCAGGCTTTGGTCGAGCGGTTTGAAAAGCTGGCAGGTTTGCGTGATCAGATGAAGTCGATGCTGAAGGAGGCTCCGGCCACGCCAGGCAATAGCCAGGGCCAGTCGAATTCGCAGACTCAGCAAACGACCCTGAAAGAGCTTGCCCGGGAGATTGGCGAAACCGAGGCCGAGGTGGACAAGCTATCCAAAGCCCTTTTGCCGGATGCGCCGGGGGTTACAGGTGCTGTGAAATCTGTCTCCAGCTCGGGCGTAACGCTGACCCAAGTCTTTCCACGCCCAATGGCGATTGGGTATCGGGCCATAGGGCTTAACCCAGATCAGTTGTTGATTCGTAAGTGATCGTGACGCGGTAAAAAACGGGTAGAGCACCGGGAGCGTAGCTCTGCCAGCGCAATGATGCGGTTTGTCTGGAGACATGCGCCGGCCTTTTTGGGGCTGCTTTGCACCCCAGCGGGAGCAAGCTCCCTCGCCACGGGGATTTGTGCTTAACCTGCGTGGCTGTACAAGATGTTGTAGAACGAGGTGTGCTCATCGTTGATCAAGGCAAGATCCTGCCCCGTGGGAATTTTTTCGAACAGCGCTTTGTCGACCCCATCCGACGCCGGATGATCACTTCCAGCAATTGGCCAAACAACGCTTCATCACGAACGTGTTTTTTCAGTTTTAGAACGTCGCGAGGTTTGTCTTTCAGAATGTGAAAGGCGTAATTCATCACAACCATATTGGAGACGAACAGGTTTGCCGTTGACTGAAGCGGATTGACCGCATCGATCAACGCATCGAATATTTTTTTCGGGTCCTGAGCGTACGTGAGCAGAAATACATCGGGGTACATAAGCTCGCTGTGGCGATCATTGATCGCGAAGCGGTAATGAGTCTCGTCGGGCTCGGTGAGTAATCTGACGGTGCTTGTTTGAAAGGTTTTCAACGTCCTGAGCAGTTCATGCTCTTTCCTGCTGTCGGCCTTGATCGTTTTGTAGACCCGATCAATCACCTCCAGAAAAGCCACGGGCCCCAGCCCGTCGGTCGCCATCATCAGTTGATCGCCTTCGATGCTGAACCGGCGATAAGCCTCGTCATCAATGCTCAATTCGAAAAGCAGGAACCTGAGCATGTAGTTCCTCAGGTGCGCGTCCGCATCCAGGGCGCTGTTCTTCAAGCTGATCAGTTGGATCAGGTAGAAGAAAATAAAGTACTGCTTGTTGGTTCGTTGACGGTTGTCGATTTCAAGCAGGTAGCCAAAACGCGACAGGACCAGCAGCAGGGCGTAGCAGTCGGGTTCCGTGAAGCCGTTCTTCAACATGGCTTTTTCGAAAGCGCTGACGGAAAACAAATCATGCCAGCGGCTAACGCTGAAGGGCGCGCCATTGCGTTTTCTGGCGACAGCGGTCAGCAGCGCAGGCTCGTCTTCTTCGTAAAAAACAGCACCCAACGCCTTCGGATACGGCCGGACGTTCAGGAAGTTTTCAAGCTTGTAGGAGAGAAGATCGAATATGTCCATCTGGCGTTATCCGCAGGTCTTCCATTTTCCGTTCGGGCCTTTTTTCTCGACACGAAATGACGTAATGGTTTTATTGAATTTATCCAATAATCGGAAACCGATGCCTCTGGCCTTGGGCTCATTCGTCTTGGACAGCACGCCATCTTTCAGGCCCGTCTCTTTATAGTCAACGGTAGAGATGTCCTTGTGATTATTGAGCATGCTCACACCTTCGTTATTGACGGTGGCCACTACCCGATACTTCTCATTGCCTGGGTTGAATCCAGGGTTACTGTCCTGGTTGACCCACACCGCTTTCTCTCCTCGGATATTCGGAACCAGGCCACCTTTGCCTCCGTTGGCAGCCTTGGACGAGACGGTTTCGCTTTCGCCCATGTACCGGATAATCTCATTCTCTTTGAGCCCCAGCGGGTCGATCCAGGTAAATGGATTCGGTGCGTAGCGATAGAGATTCAGGCTTGCCGCCAGGCCCAACGGGTCGGGCGTGGTAAAGCGGCCTATGTCGGGATCATAGAAGCGGAAGGTGTTGTAGTGCAGGCCCGTTTCCCGGTCCAGGTACTGCCCCTGAAACCGCAGGTTCTGTTCTTCGATGTAGTACGGTTCACGGACTTCATCAGTGGTGTTGCCCCATACTTGGTAGTGAGCGTGCCATAGCGGATGGCCGTCACTTTCCGTCAAGGCTTGTGGCAAACCATTGGGGTCGTTGTGGTAATAGCGGATGCGTTGATGTTCATCGATGCCGTCGACGCGGGCCAAGGGCTCGTGACTGTCGCCGATGTAGAGGTACAGGCTGGTCAGGCTATTTTTATGTTCCTTGAGTAGTTGCAGGCCATCCCAGTCGAAACGCGTGCAGGCGATTAGACGTCCGTCGTCATCGTGTTCGGTTTTCTCGATCCTTCGGCCCAACGGGTCGTAGCGCATCCTGACGATGCTTTCACCGTCGGACTTGTGCGTTCGAACTTCAACCAGCCGATGGTCCGAGTCGTAGCTGAAACGCTGCAGGCCATGCCGGCTGCTGCGCTTTTCAATCATTCGGCCAAAGCCATCGTAGCGATAGTGCTTATCCTGATAGCGCTTGAGTTGGTTGTGCGTAACCCGCCCACCTGTACCCGGTGAACTGTCGAGGAGATTGGCGGCGGCATCGAAGGAAAATGTTTCATTCTGGCCTTGCCGAGTGCCCTGGCTTGCCAGGATCCGGCCCGTCACATCGTAGTGCAGCAATTGGCGCTGTTGACCTGTTGGCAGCCGCTCAAGACGCCCCACCAGGTGGTCACCAGGATCAAACTCGAAATGGGTCTGATCGGTGGCAGGGATCAACGCCGGTTGGCGGGTATGCCGACGTTGGCGGCTGCGTAAGCGCCCGCTACGGTCGTACTCACTCCGTGTGCTGATTTGGCCTTGGGTGCGCAGCACCTCTCGATGCAGCCGATCGCGTTCGAAGTCGCTGATGACGTGGCCGTCGAGGTTGATTTGGTGCAGATGACCACTGCCGTAGTACAGACGGTTGACCCAACGGCCATCGGGTAGGTGGGTCTGGATCAGGTTGCCGAGTTCATCGTAGTGATGCTTCAGAACACCTGCTGAGCTCTGCTCCTCAATCAGATAACCCAGAGCGTCATAAGCAAAGCCCAGTCGTTGTTCGTTGCCGTCGTTATCGACAACCGTGGCTTCGATTAACTGATTCAACGGGCTATAGCTGTACCGCGACTGTCCATCCGGTGTGATGCGGGTTGTCAGCCGGCCAATGGCATCACGTTCTAACTGATGAACAAGGGGCTTTTCACTGGGCTGATGAGCACCTCGCGACGCGGCGACGGTTTCGACTCGCTTTACGTTGTTGAGGGCGTCGTACGTGTAGCCTTTGGCGCTGCCATCAAGGTTGCGCTGTTCGGCCAACCGATCCCCAGCATCCCAGGCAAACCGGTAGCTTTCACCATTCTCGTTGGTCAGTGCTTGCAGCCGGCCGAAGCTGTCGTAGACAAACTGCACCTGCCGGCCCTGGGCGTCGGTGCGTTGGCGGACCTGGCCGCGGCGGTTGTGTTGGTAGAGCGTGGTGTGCCCGGCCGGGTCGGTGTAGCCGGTGAGCTGGCCGGCGGTGTCGCGCTGGTAACGCTCGGTGCGGCCGTCCGGCAACTGGCTGCCGAGCAGACGCCCCTGGGCGTCGTAGCTGAATTGGGTGCGCTCGCCGAGGGCGTCGGTGATGGTCTGCAGGTAACCGCGGGCGTCGTAGCTGAAGCGCGTCGGGTAACCCGAGCAATCGACGTGTTCCACCAATTGGCCGAACGGGTTCCAGCGCAGTTTTTTGCTTTTGCCGGTGGCGTCGATGATTTCCACGACCTGGCCGTGGGCGTCGTGGCGGTAGCGGGTGACGTGGCCCAGCGGGTCGATTTGCGCTGTGCAGTTGCCGCGTTGATCGTAACGGTACTTCCAGCTGTGGCCGGCGGGGTTGGTGTCCACCAGCGGCAGGGCCCAGTGTTCGAGCCAGAGGGTGGATTCGCTGCGGCCCAACGGGTCGGTTTCGCTGATCAGGTTGCCAGCGTCGTCGTAGTTGAATTGGTACTGGCCGCCTTGTGGATCGGTGGCGCTGAGCAACTGGCGTTCGTCGTTCCATTCGAACAGCCAGGTCTGGCCGAGGTTGTCGGTGTAGTGGGTGATCTGGTGTTGGCTGTTCCACTGCCGGGTGCTGACGCGTTGCAGGCTGTCGCTGATGCGGGTGATGCCGGCCTTGAGGTCATAGTCGAACTGGTAGGCGTCGCCTTCGTCGGTCCAGTGGCGGACCACGCGCCATTCCTGGTCGTCGATCAGGGCCCATTCATAGAAGCAGTGCAGGCCGGTGGGCAACTGGTGCTCGACCATCCGTTGCCCGGCGTCGTAGCGGAAGCGCCGTTGCACCTGGCCGCTGGCGTCGCGCACTTCGGCGAGGGTGTTGGCCGCGTCGTAGGCGTAGCTGACCAGCACCTCCCGCGTTTGGTCGGGGTAGAGGCGTTCGATTTGGGTGACGCGTTCGCCTGCGCGGATCAGCTCGACGCGCACCAGGTCGAAGGTGTCGCGCAGCCGCACCAGGCGTCCGGCGTCGTCGTAGTCGAGGTGGATGCGGTTGTCGTTGCGGTCGCCCAGTTGGCTCAGGCGCAGGTGTGAGGGGTTGGCGGGTGAAGGTTCGAACAAACGGTACAGGCCGTCTTCGCTTTCGATCAGCAATTGCCCGTTCACGTGGCGGCGCACGGCCAGGCCTTCGCCGGCGCTGAACACCGCGCCGCCCAACGGGATGGAGCCCATGTCGATGGGCCGGCCCTGTTCGTCGGTGTAGACCAGGGTTTCACCGCCTTCGGGGTGAGGCAGGATTTCCACCTGCACTTCGTAGGCGACGCTCCAGCCAGCGCCGAACAAACTGTCGCGGCGTTCGTCGCGGCTGTTGTAGACGCGCTGCCAGTCAATCGGCAGGATGCCGGGCAAGACGAAATCCAGGTCCTCGTCAGCGCCCAGCACTTTGGCCCCGGTGGCGGCATGCACCGGGTTCGACGAACCCATGGCGGCATTGGCGGCCGCGTTCGCCGCGCTGCTGGCGGCCATGGACACCGCGCCGCCCACCAGCATGCACGGCAGTTTGCTGAAGAACTTGCCCTTGCCGCCCTTGAGCATCAGCAGTGCGGTGACTGCCAGGCCTACGCCCGGGGTCTTGCCGCTGCGGATCTCGCGTACCACCACCGAACCGCCGCCAATGGTCACGTTGGGCGAAATCAGCCCGGCCGACACCACCGTCGCATCGCAGGTGCTGCGGTCGCCACTGCGCACGGCGGGCTGGCCGTTGATGGTGACCTTCTCCGAACCTTCGGCCATGAACTGCGGTGGCATGGGCGGGTGCTTGGTGCAGATCACCAGGTCTTCCGGTCGGGTCTCCGTACCGGGGGCGGGCGAGGCGACAGTGGGGCGCCACATCTGCGAGAAGAAATTCCCGGCCATGTCCAGGTAACTGGGTTCTTCTTCCGGCTCGGGCATTTCCAGTTCGGTGCCGGCCGGTGCGACATGGGAAACCACCGCGCCGGCGGCCCGGGCCGAGGGGATGTTGTTGGTGAAGGTGTCCTTGGAGCCGGTGAGGATGTTGGCCTGCACCGTGGGCGGAAAGAAGGCGTTGCCGATGCCCTCGCATAAATCGCTCAGGCCTTTGTCGGCCCCGGTCTTGCTCATGGCCAGGCCGACGATGGTGCCCACCACCAGGCCCAGGACGAAGCAGCCCAGGCCGCCGGTGACCACGGTGATGCCCGTGGCCGCGACCACGGCAGCGGTCGCCAGGGCGGTGATCGCGATGTTGGCCGCCACCTCCAATACGCCGCCCAGGATGTCGGCCATCATCGAGGTGTGGTTGAGTGCATCGCCCAGGCGGGCGGCCCAGAGCGCGTCAGACATGCAGGTTGCTCAGGCGGGTAGGGTGGCTGGGGAGCGTGTGTTCAAGCAGTTGGATGCCTTCCATTGCATCAGTCCTTGTGGGTTAGGGCATGCTCATCAGGGCCATTCTCAGGCGCTTGATCAGTTTTGGGGTCTTGAGGCAATCGGCCGGGCGTTTGTTACCCAGGGCGGGCACGGTCTGTTCCAGCCACCATAAGCCTTCCTTGAGCCCCCTTTTGCCGTAGAGCACCACGGCCATGTCGAGGTTGTCATCCATGGCCTTGGCCAGCGCGCGGGCGTTGTCGTCGAGGTAGTCCTCTTCGTACAACCGCACGAAATGCTGCCAATCGGCATCGCCGACGTATTCGTCTTCCAGTCCCATTTTAAAAACCTGCAAACGAAATCAAGTTGCTGCCGGTCGGGTTTCGCGCCGACGGCGCCAGGATCCCATCATAACCATTAGCCTTGGCCCAGGCGCCGATTTGATGGGTCTGGGTGTATTTGTCGCCGGTAATGCTCTTGAGGGAGACCCCCAATTGTTTGCGCACATCGGCCCGGGTCAGGTCCAGGACGTTGTTGAGCTGCACTTTCTTGCTGACCAGCACGCGTGTGGACAGGTCCACGCCCCAGTGATTGACTTCGCCCATGGCTGTCTTGCGTGAGTTGGCGCCATAGACACCGCCCAGGCCGGGGGCGGTGTAACGGTGCCTGGAGGCGACGTTCCACTTGTGCGCCGTCCAAGTCGTGCTGATCCGCCCCGGCTCTTCAAAGCGATACACCGTTCGGTTGACCTTGCGACCCTTGGGTGGCGTCGAGCATTTCATCAGCCCGAAGGGGTCGATCCAACTCACCGGGTTCGGCGCGTACTGGTAGAGGTTCAGCCCACCGGCTAAGCCGATCGGGTCTGGTGTGGTGAAGCGGCCGATGTCCGGGTCGTAGAAACGCAGGGTGTTGTAGTGCAGCCCGGTTTCGCGGTCCAGGTATTGGCCCTGGAAGCGCAGGTTCTGCTCTTCGATGTAATACGGTTCGCGCA
The DNA here is from genome assembly GCF_900101575.1 of Pseudomonas sp. NFACC37-1. Classification (NCBI taxonomy): domain Bacteria; kingdom Pseudomonadati; phylum Pseudomonadota; class Gammaproteobacteria; order Pseudomonadales; family Pseudomonadaceae; genus Pseudomonas; species Pseudomonas sp. NFACC37-1. Next base: position 150,811 of record NZ_FMUZ01000009.1, read on the forward strand.
GCTCTTCGGCGGTGTTGCCCCACACTTGGTAACGGGCTCGCCAGAGTGTGTGGCCGTCGGCTTCCGAGAGCTGTTCGGGCAGGCCGTTGAAGTCGTTGTGGTAGTAGCGGACCTTCTGTTGATCGCCCAGGCCGTCGACCCTCGCCAGGGGTTCGTGGCTGTCGTCGGCGTAGATGTAGAGGCTGGTCTGGCTGTCGCGGTGTTCCTGCAAAAGTTGCAGCGCATCCCAGGTGAAACGGGTGCGGCTGAGCAGCGTGGCGTTGCGGTCGTACTCGGCTTTTTCGATGCGTCGACCCAACGGGTCATAGGTCATTTTTACGACTGAGCCGTTATCGTTGCGCACTTCCACCAGGCGTTGTTCGGCATCGTAGCGAAAACGCTGGACGCCACGTCGGGCGCTGCGTTTTTCCACCATGCGACCGAAACCGTCATAGCGGTAGCGCTTGTCCTGGTAGGTCAACAAGCGGTTATGCGCGACCTGGCCTGTGCCCAGGCCGTCCAGCAGGTTGGCGGCCGGGTCATAGGCGAAGCTTTCACGCTGGCCTTGAAGGTTGTCCTGGCTGGCAAGAATGCGGCCGGTGGCGTCATAGTGCAGTAACTGGCGATGGGACGCTTCGGGCTGGCTGTCGAAGCGCTCCACCCGTTGATCGCTGGCGTCATAGCCAAACAGCGATTGCGCCACAGGCTGCAGCAGCGTGGATTGACCCTGTTGCCGCCGCTGGCGGGCCCGCAGGCGGCCACTGCGGTCGTATTCGCTGCGGGTGCTCTGGCGCCCCTGGGTGCGCAGCACTTCGCGGTGCAGGCGATCGCGCTCGAAATCGCTGATGACCTGGCCGTCGAGGTTGATCTGGTGCAGGTGACCGCTGCCGTAGTGCAGGCGGTTCAGCCAACGACCGTCGGGAAGCAGCGTCTGGTTCAGGTTACCCAGTTCGTCATAGCGATGTTCGAGGTTCCCCGCCCAGCCTTGCTCGGTAATCAATTGCCCCAGGGCGTCGTAACGCAAGCCCAGGCTTTGTACTTCACCGGTCTGGCTGGTGAAGGTGATCGTGTTGACCTGGTCGAGCGCGTCATAGTGGTACTCGGTGCGCCCGTCTGCGGTGACTTTCGCCACCAGTCGCCCCATCGCATCGCGCTCCAGCTCATGAATGATGGGGGCTTGGGGGGCGAGGTCCAGGTCGGTGCTGCCAGGCACCGCGAGCGCTTCCACGCGGGTGACGTTGTCCAGCGGGTCGTAGGCGTAGCGCTTGAGGCTGCCGTCCAGGCTGTGTTGGGCGGTCAAGCGGTCGGCGGCGTCCCAGGCGAACCGGTAGCGCTCACCGTTTTCGTTGGTCAGGGCCAGCAGGCGCCCGTAGTTGTCGTAGCTCAGCTCCACCCGGCGACCATGGGCGTCGGTGCGCACCCGCAGTTGACCGCTTAGGGTGTGTTGGAAAGTTGTCGTATGCCCGGCCGGATCGCTATAGCTGATCAATTGTCCGCTTGCGTCACGCTGATAGTGCTCGGTGCGCCCGTCCGGCAGTTGCTTGCTCAGCAGTCGACCCTGGTCGTCGTAGCTGAAAAGCGTCCGTTCTCCCAGTGCGTCGGTGCTGCTGAGCAACAGCCCTCGCTCGCAATAGCTCAACCGTGTGGTGTAACCGGAACAATCGGTGTGTTCGCTGAGTTGCCCAAGCGCCGTCCAGCGCATGCGCTTGCTTTTGCCGGTGGCGTCGATGACCTCCACCACTTGGCCGTGGGCGTCGTGGCGATAGCGGGTGACGTGGCCCAGCGGGTCGGTTTCGCGAATGCGGTTGCCCCGCGCGTCATAGCGGTACTGCCAGGTATTTCCCGCGGCATCGGTTTCAGCCAGGGGCAGGGCCCAGTGTTCGAGCCACAGGGTTGACTCGCTGCGCCCCAGCGGGTCGCGGGTTTCGCAGAGGTTGCCCGCTTCGTCATAGCTGAACTGATGTTGTCCGCCGTTGGGATCGGTCGCCCCCAGCAACTGGCTTTCGTCGTTCCACTGGAAGGTCCAGGTGCGACCCAGCGCGTCGGTGTTTTCGGTAATCTGATATCGGGTATCCCAGCGACGGGTGCTGATGCGCTGCAAACCGTCGGTGATGCGCGTGGTCCCGGCGGCCAGGTCGTAATCGAAGGTGTAGGCGTCGCCCGCGTCGGTCCAGTGGCGAACCACGCGCCATTCCAGGTTTTCAACCAACGCCCATTCATAGAAACAGCGAAGCCCGGTAGGCAGTTGGTGTTCCACCATTCGCCGCCCGGCGTCGTAGGCGTAGCGACGTTTTACCTGGTCGTTGGACTGACGGACCTGCGCCAGATCGCCCTGGCCGTCGTAGCCATAGTGCATCAGCACTTCCCGGCGTTGATCGGCATAGAGGCGGTCGATCCGGCTGACCCGTTGTGGCCAGCGCTCGTCATACGCCAGTGCGATGCGGGTCAGGTCGAAGGTGTCACGCAGTTGCGCCAGGCGTCCGTTATCGTCGTATTCCAGGTGGATACGGTTGTCGTTGCGGTCACCCAGTTGGTTCAGGCGCAGCAGCGCTGCATTGGCTGGCGTGGGTTCGAACAAGCGGTACAGCCCGTCCGCGCTCTCTATCAGCAGCTCGCCGTTGGCATGCCGGCGCACGCTGAGGCCTTCACCGGCACTGAACACGGCACCGCCCAGGGGGATCGAGCCCATGTCGATGCGTCGGCCCTGTTCGTCGCTATAGACCAGGGTTTGGCCGCCGTCTGGATGGGGCAGGATTTCGACGCGCACCTCGTAGGGCACGCTCCAACCGGCACCGAACAATCCGTCGCGGCGTTCGTCGCGGCTGTTGTAGAAGCGTTGCCAGTCGATCGGCAAGATGCCGGGCAGGACGAAGTCCATCTCCTCGACATCGCCCAACACTTTGGCCCCGGTGGCGGCGTGCACGGGGTTCGACGAGCCCATCGCGGCGTTGGCCGCGGCGCCCATCGCGCTACTGACCGCCATCGACGCCGCACCGCCGACCAACATGCAGGGCAGGTTACTGAGGAATTTACCCTTGCCGCCCTTGAGCATCAGCAGCGCCGTGACCGCCAGCCCGACGCCCGGGGTCTTGCCGCTGCGGATCTCGCGCACCACCACCGAACCGCCACCAATGGTCACGTCAGGTGAAATCAGCCCGGCTGATACCACGGTCGCATCGCAGGTGCTGCGGTCGCCACTGCGCACGGCGGGCTGACCGTTGATGGTGACTTTGTCCGAGCCTTCGGCCAGGAACTGCGGCGGCATCGGCGGGTGTTTCATGCAGGTGATCATGTCCAGCGGCTTGGGCACGGCACCGGGCGCGGGCACGGCGACGGTGGGACGCCACATCTGCGAGAAGAAATTCTCGGCCATGTCCAGGTAGCTGGGTTCGGCTTCGGGTGCTTCAAGTTCGGTGCCGGCCGGCGCGACATGGGACTCGATCGCCCCGGCGGCGCGGGCGGCAGGGATGTTGTTGGTCAAGGTGTTGGTGGAGCCGGTGAGGATGTTGGCCTGCACCGTGGGCGGGAAGAGGGCGTTGCCGATGCCCTCGCAGAGGTCGCTTAGCCCCTTGTCGGCCCCGGTCTTGCTCATGGCGAGGCCGACCACGGCGCCCACCACCGCGCCGAGCAGGAAGCAACCCAAGCCGCCAGTGGCAACGGTAATGCCCGTGGCCGCGACCACGGCAGCCGTCGCCACCGCGGTGATCGCAATGTTCGCGGCCACTTCCAGGACGCCGCCGAGGATATCGGCCATCATCGAGGTGTGGTTCAGCGCGTCGCCTAGCCGAGCGGCCCAGAGTGCGTCAGACATGCAAGGTGCTCATCAAGCCAGAGCGTCGAACAGCAGCGAACCCTTGATCGTTGCCCAATGCGCCGCTTCGGCATCGCCCAGTTTCTCGGCTTTCACGTAGCTCAGGGCAAGCATTTTGCGCGTGCCGGGCAGCACCAGGGCCAGCTGGAACTGGAAGACCTTTTCATTGCCCTTGTTGAACTGGCTGCGCAGTTCGATGGCTTCGACTTCCTGGTTGGCGCCTACGCGCACGGTGGCGCCCGGTTGGCAGCGCAGGTCCTGGACCTGTTTTTCCAGGCGCTTGAGCTGGTCGTCGAGGTTGCTTTGCAGGGTCTCGCCCTCGGCCAGCAAGCTGCGGCTGACGATCAAGGACGTGCCCAGTTCGGGGAACTTGAGGATGTTGATTGTCGCGTCCAGCAATTCGCTGGGCGGCAGCTGGAACTGGAATTCATTGAGGCGGTAAGTCATGGCGCGAAAATCTCGAGGTTAGCCCTTGGGTGCAGGGAACGCGGCTTGGATGTTGGCATCGATGCTGCCCTTGACGCCCTGGCCGTCCGGCGTGGCTCCGGGGCCGCCACCGTTGTTCAGGTGCAGCACGCCGCCGGTGTTGAACTCGGCATCGCCGCTGGCGTAGAAGCTGATCTGTACGCCGGTCAGGTTGATCTGGCCGCTGGCGTTGAGCTCCAGGATGCTTTCGCCACATACCAGGCGCAGGTTTTCGCCCACTTCAATCACGTAGCTCTGGCTGATGCTGTCGGTCTTGCGCTGGCCGACGGAGAGGATGTCCTCCTGCTTGACGATGCGCAGGCGGTTGTTGCCGATGGTCACCGTCTCGTTGTGGCCGATGCTCTTGTTGCGGTCATGGCCCACCGAATGGCTTTCATCCACCTCGACCACGATGTCCTGGTTACGCTCGGCGTGGATGTACAGTTGCTCGGCGCCTTTCTTGTCTTCCATGCGGATTTCGTTGAAATTCGCTGGCGTGCCGCCCTTGCTCGAACGGCTTTTCATGCCGCTCTGGGTGGCATTGGCGGGCAAGTCATAGGGCACGGTCTGTTCGGCGTTATAGACGCGACCGGTGATGATCGGCCGATCCGGGTCGCCTTCGAGGAAACTGACGATCACTTCCTGGCCAATTCGCGGGATCTGCATCGAGCCCCAGTTTTTCCCGGCCCATGCCTGGGACACGCGAATCCAGCACGAGCTGTTTTCGTTGGATTGGTCGTGACGGTCCCAGTAGAAATGCACCTTCACCCGGCCGAACTGATCCGTCCAGATTTCCTCGCCCTTGGGACCCACCACTAACGCAGTCTGCGGGCCTTTGACGATCGGGCGATGGGTGATGGGCAGTGGCCGATAGCTTTGCTGGGCGTCGATACAGATCAGGCTGCTTTCGAACTGCGCCGAAGGCGCGCCACCGCCGGTTTCGCCGCTTTCCTGGGAAATGTAGTAGCGGGCGCCGACGATCAGGTATTCGCGGTTCTGGTCCTGGCGGGTGAAGCCGGTGAGGCTGAACAGATGCCCCGAGCCCAGGCCCCGAGCGTTACCGGCCAGCTCGACCTGTTCGTGCTGGGTCTGCAAGGCCTCGATGCGGGTGCGGGCGTAGTGTTCGCCGTCCTGGCTCTGCACGTAGGTGCCAGGGTAGTCGTACAGGGGATAGTCGCCGGCCGTGTGCGGGCGGGGCATGGCCGAGCGCACGTCGATGCGTGCGCTGGGGCGTTGAAAATCGTAGTCGTTGAGCTCCAGGGAGCCGGGCTGGACTTCCTGGGCCAGGTGCCAGTTGTGAATGTGGTCACGCTCGCGCTGCTGCTCGTTCTTCGGGTAGTACGGTACTGAGCCGTAGCCGGGGGCCGTGGTGTGGGCGCCATAGGCATCGGCCAGCACCAGCACATGCCGGCCCTGCTCATGGCGGAAGAAGTAGTAGATGCCTTCCTGTTCCATCAAGCGGCTGACGAAATCGAAGCTGGTCTCGCGATACTGCACGCAGTATTCCCACTCGCGATACGTCTGGCTCAAGGCGTCTTCGAAATCGGAAAAGCCCAGGTCGCGGAACACCTGCTTGATGATCTGCGGGATGGTGAGGTTCTGGAAAATCCGGCAATCGGAGGTGCGGGTCAGCAGCCAAAACCACGGGCGCAGGGTGGCCTGGTAACTGGCGAACTGGCCCTGGTCGACGTTCTGGCTGAAACGGGCGACGATGCCATGGAAATAACGCTCGCCACCGCCATCGAGTTGCAGGCTCACGCACATGGGCTTGCCGAGCACCTGATTGAGGTCGATGGCGTTGTCCAGCGAGTGCAGCTGCAGCTCATAGTTGAACAGCCGCCCCAGTTCTTCGCCGCCGCCCATGTCCTTGAGCAGCAGTACCTCAGGTCCCAGGGGGCTGGTGATCTTGGCCAGGCGTGAGGCTTGGTTGAATAACATCGCTCATCTCATCGTTGTAATGGCTGCGCCGCTGATTGCCTGAAGACACCGGATGCACTGTGGGAGCGGGCTTGCTCGCGAAAGCGGTGTGTCAGCCAACATTAATGTCACTGACAGATTGCCTTCGCGAGCAAGCCCGCTCCCACACTTGATCCGGTTCCTATCAGGTCAGGCCGCGTCGCTGAAATCGTACTGCAATTCGTTGTCCACCGCGCTGATCCGCACCCCGGCCAAGGCCTTGCCTTCGAGCATGCGGGTCAGGAACTCGCGGCTCATGTCCGGCAGCAGGCTGTTGGTCAGGATGGTGTCGATCATACGCCCGCCGCTTTCGGTTTCGGTGCAACGCGAGACGATCAAATCGATCACCGCGTCGTCGTAGTCGAAGGCCACTTTGTGGGTGCTCTCCACGCGCTTCTTGATGCGGTTGAGTTGCAGGCGGGTGATGGCCTTGAGCATCTCGTCGCTGAGCGGGTAGTACGGGATCGTCACCAGGCGGCCGAGCAGGGCCGGCGGGAAAATCTCCAGCAGCGGCTGGCGCAGGGCCTTGGCGATTTCTTCCGGCTCGGGCACGTTCTGCGGGTCTTTGCAGACGTCGGCGATCAGCTCGGTGCCGGCGTTGGTGGTCAGCAGGATCAAGGTGTTCTTGAAGTCGATCACCCGGCCTTCGCCGTCCTCCATCACGCCTTTGTCGAACACCTGGAAGAAGATTTCATGCACGTCCGGGTGAGCTTTTTCCACCTCGTCCAGCAGCACCACACTGTACGGTTTGCGCCGCACGGCTTCGGTCAGCACGCCGCCTTCGCCGTAGCCGATGTAGCCCGGTGGTGCGCCCTTGAGGGTGGACACGGTGTGGGCTTCCTGGAACTCGCTCATGTTGATGGTGATGACGTTCTGCTCGCCGCCGTACATGGCTTCGGCCAGGGCCAGGGCGGTTTCGGTCTTGCCCACGCCGGAGGTGCCGGCGAGCATGAACACGCCAATCGGCTTGCTCGGGTTGTCGAGGCCGGCGCGGGAGGTCTGGATGCGCTTGGCGATCATCTGCAAGGCATGGTCCTGGCCGATGATGCGTTTTTTCAGGTGCTGGTCGAGGTTGAGCACGGTTTCCAGTTCGTTGCGGGCCATGCGGCCTACCGGGATACCGGTCCAGTCGGCGACCACCGAGGCCACGGCCTGGTAATCCACGGTGGGCAGGATCAGTGGGGTTTCGCCTTGCAGGGCGGTCAGGCGCTGTTGCAGGTCCACCAGTTTCTCGCGCAAGTCGTGGCTGGCTTCGCTGCCGTCCTCGCTGTCCACTACGCCGACGCGCTCGCGCAGGGTGGCGCGGGTGGCGAGCAGCTCGTCCACCAGGGTTTTCTCTTCGGCCCAGCGGCTCTCCAGCTCGGCCAGGCGCTCGCGTTCGGTGCTCAGCAGGCTTTCGGTCTGGGTCTGGCGAGTGCCGATGACCACGCCAATGGCGTGCTCGCGGGCGATGATTTGCAGCTCGGTTTCCAGCGCTTCGATGCGCCGACGGCTGTCGTCCACTTCGGCCGGCACGGCGTGCAGGCTGATGGCGACGCGGGCACACGCGGTGTCCAGCAGGCTCACGGATTTGTCCGGCAGCTGGCGCGCGGGAATGTAGCGGTGGGACAGCTTGACCGAGGCTTCCAGGGCTTCGTCGAGGATCTGCACCTGGTGGTGTTTTTCCATGGTCGAAGCCACGCCGCGCATCATCAGCAGGGCTTTGTCTTCCGAGGGCTCGGCCACTTGCACCACTTGGAAACGGCGGGTCAGGGCCGGGTCTTTTTCGATGTGTTTCTTGTACTCGGCCCAGGTCGTGGCGGCCACGGTGCGCAAGGTGCCGCGGGCCAGGGCCGGCTTGAGCAGGTTGGCCGCGTCGCCCGTGCCGGCGGCGCCACCGGCACCCACCAGGGTGTGGGCTTCGTCGATGAACAGGATGATCGGCTTGGGCGAGGCCTGGACGTCTTCGATGACCTGGCGCAGGCGCTGTTCGAATTCGCCTTTCATGCTCGCGCCGGCCTGCAACAGGCCCACGTCGAGGCTGCGCAGTTCGACGTCCTTGAGGGCTGGCGGCACGTCGCCGGCGACGATGCGCAGGGCAAAGCCTTCGACCACGGCGGTCTTGCCCACACCGGCTTCACCGGTGAGGATCGGGTTGTTCTGCCGGCGGCGCATGAGGATGTCCACCAGTTGGCGGATCTCTTCGTCACGGCCGACGATCGGGTCGAGCTTGCCGCTGCGGGCTTGCTCGGTGAGGTCGACGGTGAAGCGCTTGAGGGCTTCCTGCTTGCCCATGGCGCTGGGGGCCATGGCGCCGCTGGCTTCGCCCGGCACGGCGCCGGCATTGAAGCCGTCGCTGGCGGTCAGGGCGTTTTCCGGCGAGTCGCCGACGTATTCGTCAAAGCGCTCGCTCAGGGCTTCGACCTTGACCTTGTCGAACTCCGACGACAGGCCCAGCAACGCGTGGCGCAGGCTCGGTGTCTTGAGGATGCCCAGCACCAGGTAACCGGTGCGCACCTGGCTTTCGCCGAACATCAGGCTGCCGTAGACCCAGCCGCGTTCCACGGCTTCTTCGACGTGGGAGGACAGGTCGGTGATCGACGTCGAACCCCGTGGCAGGCGGTCGAGGGCTTCGGTGAGGTCACGGGCCAGGCGCGCCGGCTCGATGTTGAACTGGCGGATGATGCGATGCAGGTCCGAGTCCTGCAGTTGCAGCAACTGGTGAAACCAGTGGGCCAGTTCCACATAAGGGTTACCGCGCAACTTGCAGAACACGGTGGCGGCTTCGATGGCTTTGTAGGCCACGCTGTTGAGTTTGCCGAACAACGCGGCGCGACTGATTTCACCCATGCTCATGGCTCCTTGAGGTCTGTGAGGTGTTGGCCTGTTCGGCGTAATGCCGGGCCAGTATTAAATCGTTGGCATCTGTTTCGGGGCGACCCAGCCAGGTATTGAACCCCAGGCGGAAACGACCGTTGAGTTGCAGTGCCGGGACTTCGGGCTGTTCCAGGACCAGGTTCAGGTCCCAGTCCAACTCATGACCCAGGTATTCGGCGACCCAGGCCACCAGCTCGTTGAACGGTTGGCTGCCGGGCAGCATGCCCATGTAGTCGACGAGCTTGAGTGGCCCCAGGCGAATGCGGAATTTGTGCTGGCGATCCCACACGAAGCGGCCGAGGCAGAAGTCCACGCCCAGTCGGGCGTTGACACCGACGCGGCTGCGTTCGGGCAGCTCCAGCCATTGGCCGACGTATTCTTCGATCTCCACCGGCAGGCCGAAGTACTCGCTGAGGATCGCCTTCAAACCGTCCGGGTAGCGGGTCTGTGCCGACAGGTGGCCGCTGTAGTGCAGCTTCGCCGTGTCGGGGATCAGCCCCTGGTTGAGCAGGCTCGGCATGCCCCGGCCGCTGAGCGCCGCCAGGCGCGCCGACCAGTAGTCATCGTCCGGGCGGTCATGGCTGACGGTCGGCCGTGCTTCGGCCCAGGCCCGGTAGAACAGGCTGAGCAGGCGATGGTGAAACACATCGAGGAAGCGCTTGCTGGTGCTGTCGGCGTTGTTGCGCTGGCGTTCGCGCACGTATTCGGTGATGTGCAGCGGCATCGGGCCGTTGGGACCGCCGAGGCCGAAGAAGAATTGCTCCAGGCGCGCCGGCGTGCCGTCGCCGCCCGGTTGCACCGAGGCGAGGGTGGCCGGGGCGAAGGTGCAGTCGGCCTGTTGCCCGAGGCGCAACGGGTCATCGGCCAGGCGCAGGGAATGGCCCAGGCGCGGCAGCTCGGGAGATTCGCACTCGATGCGCCGCAACGCCTGGAAGAAGTCGTATTCCCAGGGCTCCTGGTGCATCGCCTCCAGGGTACTCACAGGGTCGGACGACGTCCGGGCTTGGCTTTCCATCGCATGATCTCGCCGCGTTCGGTGGTACGGATCACCGTCTCGGTAAAACTGTTGATCGACACGTAGCGTGCCAGGAAGCGCTCGAACACCGCACCGAGCAGGAACACCCCGGTGCCGCGAAACGCGTTTTCATCGAATTCCAGGGTGATCTCCAGGCCCCGACCGAACACGATCGGGCCGGGCATCGGCAAGCGTCGGGTGCAAGCCTTGCTGCTGACTTCCCGCAGGCCTTCGATCTGCAATTGCAGCGCCGCGTCGTTGCTGTCGCCGTACAGGCGCAGCAGTTCCCGCAGGGCGGCGGCGCCTTGGCCTTGTTCGCTCAACGACAAGTAGTTCAGCGACAACTGGCTGATCAGCCGCCAGGCCTTGGCATCGTGGGCATGGCTGGCCCGTGGGCGACTGGGACCTGCCACGCAACGCACGGCGCCAACCGGCGCACTGTCGGCCAGGGTGAAGTCGGTCTTGCCATTGCCCACGCCCATGAACAGCGGCAGGTCGCGGTTGGTGCACAGCGCGGTCACGCCCAGCTGGCGCAGGTCGTGGCGGTAGGGCGCTTGCTGGCTGTCCACCAGGCTGACGAAGGTTTCGCTGCCGATGTAGGTCGAGCGCGGGCCGTTGCGTCGCTGGTCGCTGGACAGCACGCGCGGTTCGCGGCGCACGGTGTAGTAGGCCTGGTCGCGGCCATAGCGGGACGGATCGCGCACGGCGTAGAACGGCAAGAACGGCTGCTCCGGCCCGGTGCCGTGGCCGGTGAGGCCGCTGAGCGAATGTACTTCGAAATCCATCGGCCGGGTGCGGTCGGCGATCACGTGGTGTTCGTTGACCCGCTCCGACAAGTGAATGCGGTCCAGGCGCTTGGGGAACAGGTTGATGGCCGGGGTGCAGAACGGCAGGAACTGCGAAGCGCCGACGCTGCCTTCCAGGCTTGGATCGTGACGGTCGAACAGCACGATCAACTCCAGTTCCTGGCCGTCGCAGCGTTTGACCGCGCGGCTCAACTGGGTGAAGTCGACAAACAGGAAACGGTGGGGCAGGGCGAAGTATTCCTGCAACAGGCGATAGCCCTGGAAGGCCCGGGACACCACCGGCAGCGCGGCGTCGGCATCGTCGAAACCGCGCGAGCGCAACGCATCCTGGGGCAGACGCTCCACCCAGTCGCCCCCGGGCTTGCGGGCGAACACCGCGCAGGCATTGCCCAGCAGTTGTTCGTAGAGGCGGAAGGGCTGTTCGTCGGCGCCGCTCAAGTACAGTGGCAGGTTGTCCAGGGCCAGGCTGTTGAACGGCAGTTCGGCGCCGGTGCGCAGTGTGATGCGCAGCCCGGCCTTGGCCTTGGGCTCGCTGGCGGCCAGGCGCCCGAGCACCACGGATGGGTTGCCGAAGTATTCAGCCTGGCTGACCTGCAACGGCCACAACGTCACCGCATGGGCGGTGCGGTACTCGCAGCAGGTCTGGGTTTCGCGACCCAGGGCGGCGCGCAGGACGGTATCGCGGGGCAGCGGGAAGCCGCTGCTCAGCGAGCCTTCGTCCGGGTCGGCCTGCATCTGCACCACGGTCATCGACGGTGTCGGCGCCAGGTAATGGGGGTAGGCGATTTCCAGCAGGTTGTGGGTGAAGGTCGGGTACTCGGCGTCGAGCTTGAGCTGCACCCGCGCCGTCAGGTAGGCGAAGCCTTCCAGCAGGCGCTCGACATACGGGTCGGCGCAGTCCATGCCGGACAACGTCAGCCGACTGGCGATCTTCGGGTATTCCTTGGCGAACTCCGCCGCGCTTTCGCGCACGTGGTGCAGTTCCTGGTTGTACAGTTCCAGCAGGCGCGGGTTCATGAGCGTCTCCGCTGGTCGGCGTTGACCACGCGCACATGGCCGGTTTCCAAGTCCAGGTCGGTCTGCAGCATCAGGCGCAGGGGCACCGGCTGGGCCCAGAGGTCGCCTTCGATTTCGAAACTCAAGGCGTTGTGGTTCATTTCGGCCGTCGCCCGGGCCCGCACCCGCAGGGTGTGGCGCAGGATGCGCGGTTCGAAGGTGGCAATCGCCTGGTGGATCAAGGTTTCCAGGGCCGAGACATCGACGTTCGACGCGCTGTTGCCGGCCAGCGCCGGCAGGCCGAAATTCACCACCGACGTGCCCGCCGGGGTATGCAACGTGGCATCGGCGTCGAGCAATGACGTGGTGTTGAGCAGCCACGCCAGGTCACGCAGCACCGAGGCTTTCAATTGGGTCAGGGACAGCACGCGTTTGTCGGCGCTTTCCTTGGGGTTGGTCGGATCGTCGTCGGTCAACCGGTCCAATAGGGAGGGTTGGAGGCGATCGCGGGTGGCAATTTCGGTTACCACGTAAAGGGTGCCACGTACATTTTCTGGTCTCCGCCGGAGCCGCAAGCTGCATACAGGCTGACCGTTCCCGCCTCAAAACCTTCCGGCATCTGACGAATAGCCTGCATTTTGCTCAGACAATCGCGGCTGGGGGCGGGCATGTGTTCGCTGCGCCAAACCGCAAAAATCGGGATGTTGTTGAACATTTCCACGCGCAGTTTCTGCTGTTTATCCAAGCTGAAGCCGCACGGCCATTCCATGTCCAGTTTCATGCGACTCTGGTCGGGTTTGACCAGCGTGCATTGACCCTGATCGTCAACCAGGCTGAGTGACTGGCCCTCGAAAACCGCCTGGGTCGTTGGGGCCCCGGCATGCTCGGCGCATGCGCTCAGGCTGATCAGGCTAGTCGTCAGGCATAGGGCGAGCAGGGGCTTGTTCATTAAATGAGCTCCCAGAACCAGACCTTCTTGGATCGATAGAAAAGGTCGCTGGTTTGGGTCAGGCCACGATTCCATAGATCGATATGGTCGCCGCTACGACCTTCGGCAGTTTCTCCTGATTGCTGAAAGCAGTCCTTGAAGAAAATCAGGCCGGTCTTGCCCATCAATGTCTTTCGGTCTTCGGGGCTGTTACTGAGAATAGTTGGATGGCCCAGATGATGTTTCCACAACCAATTCGCCAATGACTCGGCGCCCCTGGCGTGTTCATGCTTACACAGGGGGTCTTTGGTGTAGGTGGATTTGTTGACCTTGATGGTTTTCTCCGCATTGAGCGTCAGGCTCATGCGTATGGCGCATTGGTTTGCCCAGGGACCGTCACAGGGTTTTGCGTCAGGATGGGCAATCAGCAGGTCGGAATAGGCTTTCCACAAATTGATAAACGAAGGCTTGGCCATGACTCAGACACCGAAAGGGAAAAGATTGGATTCGAGCAAGCACCAAACACCCCCGGCGCGTGGCACCGGGGGTATTTTCGATTACACCTTGACGTTCTGACGGATGTTCCAGCCGAACTTGACCGGACCGCCTTCCTTGGTGCCGTCGGCTTTCTGTGGCTGGTAGTCCACCAGCACCTTGGCGAAGTTCAGGGTGACGTTTTCAGTCAGGCGATCATCGCCGCCCGAGCCGCCGGTGCTCAGGGAAGTGACCAGCACTTCTTCCAGGTTGATGATCATGTACTCGACCTGGCTTTCACCGCCGGCCTTGCGCACGGTCAGCTTGACCTTGTCGATGTGCTTGCCGCTGGCGCAGTGCATCATCAGGTTCGGCGAAGCCTTGTCGACGAACTTGGTCAGCGACAGGTCCTGGACGTTGACCTTGCCCGCACCACCGCCGCTGCCCACGTGCATGTTGCCGGACTGGGACATGCCCCAGCTCCAGTTCAGGACGTCGATCTCGTCCTTGTGGGCCTTGTCCATGGACTCGCCCTTGATGTCGCCGATCTTGATGAAAATATCAACAGCCATGTTTTCTCCCTGTGTGGTTTCTAACCACATTGTGTTTTGTTGATCGTTCCCACGCTCTGCGTGGTAACGCATCGGGTGACGCTCCGCGTCACTGGGACGCAGAGCGTCCCGGGCGGCATTCCCACGCAGAGCGTGGGAACGATCACATCAAGGTCGGTGTTATGCGCCCTTGGCCGACGGCAGTTTCGATACCAGGCGCAGCGACACGGTCAGCCCTTCGAGCTGGTAGTGCGGGCGCAGGTAGAACTTGGAGTTGTAGTACCCCGGGTTGCCTTCGACTTCTTCGACGATCACTTCGGCGGCAGCCAACGGATGCTGGGCCTTGGTGGTCTCGGTGGAGTGCGCCGGGTCACCGTCGACGTAGTTGAGGATCCAGTCCTGCAACCAGCGCTGCATCTCGTCCTTCTCTTTGAAGGAACCGATCTTGTCGCGCACGATGCACTTCAGGTAATGGGCGAACCGGCAGGTGGCGAACAGGTACGGCAGGCGCGCGGCCAGGTTGGCGTTGGCAGTGGCGTCCGGGTCGTCGTATTCGGCCGGTTTCTGCAACGACTGGGCGCCGATGAACGCGGCGAAGTCGGTGTTTTTCTTGTGCAGCAGCGGCATGAAACCGTTCTTCGCCAGTTCCGCTTCACGGCGGTCCGAGATGGCGATTTCGGTCGGGCACTTCATGTCCACGCCACCGTCGTCGGTCGGGAACGTGTGGGCTGGCAGGTTTTCCACTTCGCCGCCCGATTCAACGCCACGGATGCGCGAGCACCAGCCGAAGTGTTTGAACGAACGGTTGATGTTCACCGCCATCGCGTAGGCGGCGTTGGCCCAGGTGTACTTGGAGCTGTCGGCGCCGTCGGTGTTTTCTTCGAAGGCGAAGGCTTCCACCGGGTCGGTCTTGGCGCCATAAGGCAGGCGCGCCAGGAACCGCGGCATGGTCAGGCCGATGTAGCGCGAGTCTTCCGATTCACGCAGCGAGCGCCAGCCGGCGTATTCCGGGGTAGTGAAGATCTTGGTCAGGTCGCGCGGGTTCGACAGTTCCTGCCACGAGCCCATGCCCATCACGGTCGGCGATGCCGCAGCGATGAACGGGGAGTGCATGGCCGCGCAGACTTTCGACAGCTCGCCCAACAGCTCGACATCCGGTGGCGACTGGTCGAAGTAGTAGTCGCCCACCAGGCAGCCGTAAGGCTCGCCGCCGAACTGGCCGTATTCTTCTTCGTACATCTTCTTGAAGAGCGGGCTCTGGTCCCACGCGGTGCCCTTGAATTTCTTCAGGGTCTTGTGCAGGTCGGTCTTGGAGATGTTGAGCACGCGGATCTTGAGCTGCTCATCGGTCTCGGTGTTGTTGACCAGGTAGTGCAGGCCACGCCAGGCGCTTTCCAGTTGCTGGAAGTCGGGGTGGTGAATGACCTGGTTGACCTGGGCGGTGAGCTTGGCGTCGATGGCGGCGATGATCGATTCGATCGACTTGATGGCGTCGTTGGACACCAGGTCGGTCTGCGCCAGGGCCTGTTCGGCCAGGGTACGCACGGCGGTCTCGACGGCTTCGCGGGCACGTTCGGTCTTGGGTTTGAATTCTTGCAGCAGCAGGGACGCGAACTCGCTGGTTTCTTCTGTCGCGCCGAGGTTCTGTGCGCCTTCGCGGGCTGTATTGTCAGTCATGATCATTGGTCCTGTGCTGGCTTCGGCGCGCTCGCCAGGGCCTGCAACAGCGCTGGGTCCTTGATCGCCTTCATGATGATTTCTTCGGCGCCGGTCTTGCCGTCCATGTAGGTCAGCAGGTTGGCCAACTGGGTGCGCGCTTCGAGCAGCTTGTTCAGCGAGTCGACCTTGCGGGCCACGGCCGCCGGGCTGAAGTCGTCCATGCTTTCGAACGTCAGGTCCAGGCTCAGGTTGCCTTCGCCGGTCAGTTCGTTAGGCACATGGAACGCCACGCGCGGCTGCATGGCCTTGAGGCGCGAGTCGAAGTTGTCGACGTCGATTTCGAGGAACTTGCGGTCGGCCACCGGGGCCAGAGGCTCGGCGGGCTTGCCGGCGAGGTCGGCCATGACGCCCATGACGAAGGGCAACTGGACCTTTTTCTCGGCGCCGTAGAGCTCGACGTCGTACTCGATCTGCACTCGAGGCGCGCGGTTGCGCGCGATGAATTTCTGAGAACTTTGCTTCGCCACGTTGCTGCTCCTGGTCGCTTGAGCGACGGTGTTGGCGTCATCGGGGGTGCCGGTGACGTGACTGCGTGATCCGCTCGCTTTTTATTCGCTGTCTGGGCCGCGCAGGTTTTCAAATTGACTCATGCCGTCGGGAATCAGGTTGCGCACAATGGCCGCGAAATCGGCGTGCACCAGATTCTTGGCCCGGTTCAACAGCACCGGCAGCGGGCTGGAGGGCTCATGACGGGTGTAGTAAGCGAGAATCCGGTCCAGGCTGCGCAGCACGTCGTCGCGGTTGTTGATGTCGCCGCTGACGGTGTTGGTGCTGTTATTGGTGTTGCGCGGTGAGCTTGTGACATTTACATGCTCAGCGGGCGCTGCGCTGTGGTCGCCGACGGCATCGGCCTGGGCGTCGTCGCCACTCTGCGGGGCGAACTGGCCGAGAATCTGCAGGGCCATCTTCAAAGGTTGCTTCAACGGGCCGAGGTCCACGCCTTGGGCGGAACCGACCTGGTCGCTGACCTGCTGCTCGATGGCTTCGGCGGCGCTGCGGGCTTCAAGCAGGGCGGCGCGGGTGATTTCCAGCTGCTCGGGGTCGCTGTCGAGCAGGGCCCCGGCGAGCTGTTCGGCACCGAGGTTTTCATCCGGGAAACTTTGCAGGCCACTGGCGTTGGCGGCGGCGCGCAGGCTGACGGCACCGAAGGTCCGCGAACGGGTCAGGATGCTTTCGCGCAGCAGGCGAATGGTGACATCGGACGTCAGGCCGGCGAGGGCATTGATGCGCACGGTGGGGTCGTTATCGTCATCGGCGTCCAGGCGCGGATGCAGTTCGGCCCAGTATTGCTTGAGCAGTTCGCTGATCAGCGTCAGCACACGGGCCATGCCCGGCAGACCTTCGAGGGCCAGGGAGCTTTGCATCAGGAAATGGGTGATGCGCAGGTCTTTGCTGCGCTGCAGCAAGTCCAGGCTCTGCTGCTGGATGCTGCGCCATTCAGGGGGTTCGGCAGGCAGGATCGAATCACCCATGCTGCGCTCGGGTTGGCCCCGGGAGTCACGTTCCAGGCGCAGGAAATCCGCGTCATATTCCAAATCTTCACCACACGGCGAAGTCGCGGAAACGGCGGCGAGCAGCAAAGGCACATCCACTTGGATCGATCTCCCTATCACCCGCTTGATAGAAGTCGGGCAGTTCACACGCAAGTTTCGGATGAAACTTCACATGTTCCTTGACGGTAATGGCCCTTTAGATGCGTGATGATCTTAAAGTGCCATCATGTATATTCAAGAAGTTGTGCATTTTTGGTGTAGTACTTATCGCTTGTCAAGGTAAGCTATTTCGCCTGTGTATGCCCTATGTAACAGTTGTGATGCGCTTAACAGCCTGCCCGACCTGCCGGTCGAAGCGGCAACTGACGTGGGGTTTTTGTCACGCAAGCCGGTTATGATCAGCAATCATGCTGGCAAAAAGCCGTTTTTTACGGTTGTTGGCAGGTTGCCGGCGGGTCGTCAGGGTCTGAACCCTCACTCCCGCCCGCGCGCGAAGTATTCAGCAAGGAGGCAAGATGCCGCTGTGTTTGACTATCACTAGTTATCACAAAATTACCCCAGGCCAGTGTTCTGAAAAGTCCATGGACCAGGGGGTGATGGCAATTGGCCGTAATTCCGATAATGACTGGGTATTACCGGACCCGGAGCGCCTGGTTTCCGGTAAACATTGCGTTATCCAATACAAAGATGGGCGTTATTATTTGACCGATAACAGCACTAATGGTGTGGAATTGGTCAAGGCCGGTGTTCGCTTGCGCAAGGGCAATAGCGAGCCCCTGCAAGACGGCGAGGTGATCCGCATTGGTGACTATGAAATCCAGGCCCGCGTCGATTTCAACCTGCCGGTCACCGACAGTAATCCGTTCGCCGAATCGCCCAGCAGTTTCGAGGCCTTGATGGGGCAGCAGAGCGCCGCGGCGCATACGCCGTCGCCGGTCCAGGTGGCCTCGCCTGCGCATTTCCAGGGCGTGTCGGCCATGGACACCCTGCCGGACCTGTTCGACTTCTTGGCCCCGAGCAGTGTCCCGCCGGCCACCCAGCCTGACCATGTCCCGGCCGAGCAGCACAATTTCCGCCCGCCGACACCAATTGCCCGGCCGAGCCCGCCACCCGTGGTCGAGCCGGTTGTACCGCCGGCTGCCTCGGTGATTCCGGACGACTGGGACCCGTTCAGCGACAAGCCGGCACCGGTGGCGGTTGCCCCGCTGCCCGTGGCCCCGCAGCCGGTGCCGCCAGTGGTTGAGCCGATCGCGACCCCTGTTCCGCAGCCTCCGCTCGTCGACATCTTTGCTGAAATCAGTGCACCGCCGCCGCCCGTGCGTGAAGCGCCGGTGACCCGCGTCGAGACCCCGGTCGCACCTCCAGTTGCTCCAGTTGCCCCGGCCGAGGCTGCCCAATCCGACTTGCTGCAAGCCTTCCTGCGCGGTGCCGGGCTGGATCAGTTGCGCTTGGACAAGGCCAATGCCGAAGCACAGATGGAAAGCATCGGGCGCAGTTATCGGTTGATGGTCGAAGGCCTGATCGATGTCTTGCGCGCCCGCAGCAGCCTCAAGGGTGAGTTCCGCATTCAGCAGACGATGATCCAGCCTGTGGAAAACAACCCGCTGAAGTTCGCCCCCAATGTCGATGAAGCCTTGCTGTTGCTGTTGCGCCACGGTAACCAGGCGTTCATGGCCCCGGACGCGGCGGTGCGTGACAGTTTCGACGACTTGCGGGCCCACCAACTGGCGGTAATGGCCGGTGTGGAAGCGGCCATCAAGCATTTGCTGGGGCGTTTCGAGCCGGCGCAACTGGAAGAACGCATGGCCAAGCCCGGCGGGCTTTCGGGGATTTTCAGCGGCTCGCGGCAGGCCCAGTACTGGCAGCAGTTCACCGAGCTCTACAGCAACATTTCCCGGGAAGCCCAGGAGGATTTCCAGGACCTGTTCGGTCGCGAGTTCAGTCGCGCCTACGAAGAACACAGCACACGACAGCGACGCCGTTGAGCGGCGCTGTCCTATAACAATATTGATCGGCCAACAACGGATAGCTCAAACGTCATTGAGGACGCAGGATGATTCCCAGGTTTTTACTCGCAGTCGCCACCGCGCTTCTGCTGACGGCGTGCGCCAAGGATGCGGCCAACCCCCAGTCCGAAGAAGCTGAGGCCGACACCGCCGCCATCGAATTGCATTTCCATGCCATTGCCGGCCTCAACCCCGGCGCCACCGGCCAGCCGGCCCCGGTCCGGGTGCGCATTTTCGAACTGAAAAATGCCGCGACCTTTGGCCGTTCCGATTATTTCGCCCTGGCCGAACGGGCCCAGGCCACGCTGGGCGCCGACCTGATCGACCAGGACGAGGTGCTGATCCAGCCCGGCCAGCAACTGAGCCTGCAGCGCGACCTCGACCCGGCCACGCGGCACATCGGAATACTGGTGGGCTATCGCGAACTGGACCAGTCGTTGTGGCGCACGGTGATGAATGTCCCGGCGCGCGAATACACCGAATACCAGATCAGCCTCGATGTGCGCGCCGTGCGCAGCGCCGTCGTCGTTCCCCCATCCAGCCCTGCCCAATAAGCAATCGGAGCCCCCATGTCCTGGAACAATCGCGTGGTCTGGTCGGAAGGCATGTTCATTGGAACGCAGCACTTCCAACAGCATGACCGTTACCTGGAAAACCTCATCGACGCACGCAGCCGTCCATTGTCGGCCGGCGCCTGGGGTTTTTCCGAATTGCTGATCGACCAGGGCCTGCTGGCCCAGGGCAAGCTGGCGATCATCTCGGCGCGGGGCCTGTTGCCGGACGGCACGCCCTTCGACATTCCCCAGGATGACCTGGCGCCCACACCGCTGAACGTCGATGACAACCTGCGCGATGGCCTGGTGTACCTGGCTTTGCCGCTCAAGCGCGCCGGCGCCCGTGACACCGTGGACGAAGGCGAAGACCTCGGCGCCGCGCGTTATGTGAGCCAGGTGTGCGAAGTGCGCGACGACAACGCGCCGTTCGAAAACCGCGCGCCGGTGGCCCTTGGCTCCCGGGCCCTGCGGTTGTTGACCGAACAGGATGGCATCGGCGACTACGCCGCCATCGGTGTGGTGCGCATCAAGGAAAAACGTGCCGACCGTGCCTTGGTACTCGACGACACCTACATCCCGCCACTGCTGGATGTCATCGCCTCCAAACCGCTGGCGGCGTTTCGCAGCGAACTGCTGGGCCTGCTGCATCAACGCGGCGAAGCCTTGGCCGGGCGGGTGGTGGCGTCCGGTGCCGGTGGCGCCTCGGAGATTGCCGACTTCATGCTGCTGCAACTGGTCAACCGCGCCCAGCCGCTGATCCAGCACCTGAGCCAGTTGAGCCCGCTGCACCCCGAGCGCTTCTACAGCGAACTGGTGAGCCTGGCCGGGGAGTTCTCCACGTTCACCGCGTCCGGACGACGACCGCAGCAATACCCGCCGTACCAGCACGATGACCTGGCCCTCAGCTACGCGCCGGTGATGCAGGCCTTGCGCGAAGCCCTGTCGATGCTGATCGACAGCAAGGCGACGCCGATTCCGATTGTCGAGAAAGCCTACGGCATCCACGTGGCGATGCTGGCCGACAAGACCCTGCTCGACAGCGCCAGCTTCATCCTGGTGGTGCGTGCCGATGTGCCGGCCGAAACCCTGCGCAGCCGCTTCGGCCAGCAAAGCAAGGTCGGCTCGGTGGAGCACATCCGCGACCTGGTCAACCTGCAACTGCCGGGCATCGGCCTGCTGCCGTTGCCGGTGGCGCCACGGCAACTGCCGTACCACGCCGGTTCCACCTACTACGAACTCGACCGGGGCAGCGACCACTGGCAGCAGTTGAGCAACTCCGGCGGTTTTGCGTTCCACATCGCCGGCCAGTTCCCGGGGCTGAACCTGGCTTTCTGGGCGATCCGAGGATAAACCGCGATGAGCAACGACGATCGTACCCAATTCATGCCGACGCCCGGTGGCCGTGGCGCCGATCCATTCCGCCCGGACCCTGGCCGTCCGGACCCGGGTCGTCCACAGCCGGCGCCGTTGGCGATGCCGGCCGCGCCGGTCCTGACCGGCAAGGCCGAGGGCCTCAACCCGTTGGAAAGCGCCGCCGGCCCACTGTTGGCCCTGCTGACGCGCCTGCGCAACACCATCGCCCACCCGGCGCCAGCCAGTTTGCGCGCACAACTGCTGGCCTACCTGCGCCAGTTCGAAGAGCGCGCCGAGGCCGCCGGTGTGGTGCGCAACGATGTGTTGCTGGCCCGCTACGCCTTGTGCACCGCGCTGGACGAAGCGGTGTTGAGCACGCCGTGGGGCGGCACCAGCGACTGGGGCAAGCAAAGCCTGTTGATCACCGTGCACAACGAAGCCTGGGGCGGCGAGAAGGTGTTCCAGTTGCTGGAGCATTGCCTGCAAAGCCCCCGCGAGCGCCTGTACCTGCTGGAACTGTTGTACCTGTGCATGTGCCTGGGTTTCGAGGGGCGCTACCGGGTGATGAACGACGGTCGCAGCCAACTGGAAGCGTTGCGCGAGCGCACCAGTGCGGTGATCCGCAGCGCCCGGGGCGACTACGAGCGCGAGCTGTCGCCGCACTGGCGCGGCGTCACCGTGGCCCGTGACCGACTGGCGCAATTCATGCCGCCGTGGATCGCCGTGGCCATCGGCGCGGCCTTGCTGCTGGCGCTGCTGTTCGGCCTGCGGATGAAACTGGCCTCCGATGCCGAGCCGGTGTTCAAGAACATCCACTTCCTGGGCGAAATCCCGGTGCAGACCATCGACCGCCCCGTGGTGCAGCCCAAAGTGGTCGAGCGCCCACGCCTGGCAGGCTTTCTGGCCGATGAAATCCGGGCCAACCGGATTGCCGTGGAAGACGCCGTCGACCGCTCGGTGGTGACCATCCGCGGCGATGAACTGTTCGCCTCGGGCAGCGCCAGCATCAAGGACGATTTCCAGCCGCTGATGCTGCGCATCGCCGATGCGGTGCGCAAGGTCAAGGGCCAGGTCCTGGTCACCGGCCACAGCGACAATCGACCGATCGCCACCCTGCGGTTCCCGTCCAACTGGGCGTTGTCCGAAGCGCGGGCCCAATCGGTGCTGCAAATCCTTTCGGCCAAGACCGGCCAGCCCGAGCGCTTCAGCGCCGAAGGCCGCAGCGATACCGAGCCGTTGGCGTCCAACGCCACCCCAGAGGGGCGTGCGCGCAATCGTCGGGTTGAAATCACAGTATTGGCGGAGGGGGTCGAGTGAAGGCGTTTTTCAGTTTTATGACCCGCTGGGTCATTCCATTGCTGGGGCTCATCGCCCTGAGCCTGATCATCTGGTTCGTCGGCCCGCTGCTCGATTGGCTGGTGCCTGAAGGCCGCCGCTGGGCCTTGATCATCCTGGTGTTCGCGGTGTGGATCGCCTACCGGGTGTTCCGCATCATCCAGGCGCGCCGTCAGGCCGCCGAAGTGATGCGCAGCCTGGCCGCGCAAACCCCGCCCGACCCCACCAGCATCGCCACCGCCGAGGAGCTCGAAACCCTGCGCCAGCGCATGGACGAAGCCTTGGCCCTGCTCAAGAAAGCCAAGCTGGGCGGTGACGAGCGTCGCAACCTCTACGAGCTGCCGTGGTACGTGATCATCGGCCCGCCGGGTTCAGGCAAGACCACCGCGCTGGTCAACTCCGGGCTGCATTTCCCACTGGCCGCGCAACTGGGCGCCGGTGCCGTGCGCGGTGTCGGCGGTACGCGCAATTGCGATTGGTGGTTCACCGACCAGGCCGTCCTGCTCGACACCGCCGGCCGCTACACCACCCAGGACAGCGACGCGACCATCGACAAGGCCGCCTGGCTGGGCTTCCTGGGGCTGTTGAAAAAGCAACGGGCCCGACGCCCGATCGACGGTGCATTCATCGCCATCAGCCTGTCCGACCTGCTGCTGGGCAGCGACGCCGAGCGCGCCGCCCATGCCGCGGCGATTCGCTTGCGGATCCAGGAGCTGTACACCCAGCTGGGCGTGCGCTTCCCGATCTACCTGATGCTGACCAAGCTCGACCTGGTGCCCGGGTTCATGGAGTATTTCGATACCCTGAGCAAGGAAGAGCGCGCCCAGGTCTGGGGCATGACCTTCGCCCTGGACGATGGCAAGAGCAACGACAGCCCGCTGGCGCACCTGCAAAGCGAATTCACCGGCCTTGAGCAACGCCTCAACGACCGTCTGGTGGAGCGCCTGCAACAAGAGCGCGACCCGGCGCGGCGCGACCTGATCTACGGCTTCCCGCAGCAGTTCGGCGCCCTGAAGGATTGCCTGCAAAGCTTCCTCGAAGGCGTGTTCAAACCCAACGCCTTCGAAGAGCGCGTGTTGCTGCGCGGTGTGTATTTCACCAGCGGCACCCAGGAAGGCAGCCCGATCGACCGCCTGATCGGCTCCATGGCCCAGAGCATGAACCTGGACCGTCAGCACCTGGCGCGCCAGACCGGCACCGGGCGCAGCTACTTCATCGAAAAACTCTTCACCGCCGTGGCCTTCGCCGAGCGCGGGCTGGTGGGCGTCGACCCGAAAGTCGAGCGTCGGCGCAAGTGGATCGCCCGCGGCGTTCTGGCCTCCACGGTGGTGCTGGTGCTGGTGGTCAGCACGTTGTGGTGGGTCAGCTACCGTGCCAACCAGGCCTACATCGCCCAGGTTGATCAGAAGGTCGCGCCCTTGGGCCAGACCGTGCAGAACCTCAGCCCGGCGCAACGGGATGTGCTCGCGGTGTTGCCATTGCTCAACGCCGTGAAACACCTGGCCGACGACGCCCCGAGCTGGGCCGAAGGCCTGGGCCTGTACCAGGGCGACATGCTCGAAGCCGAGTCCGGCAGCGTCTACCGCAAGCTGCTGATCGCGGTGTTCGCGCCACGCCTGCTGACGCGCATCGAAGAGCAACTGCACAGCGGCGGCAATTCGGATTTCCTCTACGAGGGCTTGAAGGCCTACCTGATGCTCGCTGACACCGAGCATTACGATGCCGACTTCATCAAGGCCTGGATCGCCCTGGATTGGGACCGCAGCCTGCCGCGGGACTTGCCGGCCGAGCAGCGCCAGGCCCTGACCGCGCATTTGCAGGCGTTGTTCGAGCGGCGTCCGCCCCTCGCGCGCCTGGACCAGCGCCTGGTCGAAGACCTGCGGCGCCAGTTGCAGCAATTGCCGGTGGCCCAGCGGGTCTATGACCGGATCAAGCGCCAGAAACTGCCCGAAGGCATCCCGGACTTCCGCATCAACGAAGCCGCCGGGCGTGACGCGGCGCTGGTGTTCAGCCGCAAGAGCGGCAAGCCGTTGGGCGAGCCGCTGAGCGGGTTCTTCACCGTCAAGGGCTACCGCCAGGGCTTCTTGCTCACCAGCCTGAGCCAGACCGGCACCCTGGCCGAAGAGCAGTGGGTGCTGGGCTTTGAACAAGCCGATCAGCAGAACGTCGCCAGCCTGGCCGCCGATGTGCGTCGCTTGTACTTCCAGGACTACCTGCGCCAATGGGACGCCTTGCTCGCCGACATCGACTTCGTGCCGATCACCAGCGTGGCCCAGGCGGCCGATGTGCTGCGGGTGATTTCCGGCCCGACCTCGCCGCTGAAAAAACTGCTGGTGGCGGTGGCGAAGGAAACCGACCTGCAACAGGATGAACGCCTGCTGGCCGCCCAAGGTGCGCCGGTGGAAGGCGGCGTGGACAAGCTCAAGGAGCGTTTGGGCAGCTTGCTCGGCCAGGAGCAGGCGACGCCAAACGCGCCGGCGGCGAGCGATGACCCGATCACCGCGCACTTCGCCGAGCTCAACAGCATCGTCAGCAAAAGCGAAGGCGAGCCGGCGGCCATCGACGGTCTGTTGGCCGACATGAACGCTCTGTACGTGCAGGTCAGCGCCATGGTCGGGGCCAGCGGCGACGCCTTGCTCGGCGAAGCCAAGAACCAGGCCACGGCCGCCGCCACCCGCGTCAGCCTCAACGCCGAACGCCAGCCGCCGCTGGTGCAGGGCCTGGTCAAGTCGGTGGTCAACTCCACCACCAACAGCATGATGGGCGGGGTGCGCAACCAACTGAACGCCGCCTGGACCAGCGAAGTGGTGAACATCTATCGCCAGTCCCTGGCCGGGCGCTATCCGATGTCGCCGGGCAGTGCGCGGGACGCGACCCTGGACGATTTCGGCCAGTTCTTCGGCGTCGGCGGGGTGATGGACAACTACTTCCGCAAGTACCTGCAACCCTACGTCGACACCTCGACGCCGACCTGGCGCTGGCAGCCGGGCGCGGCGCAGAAGCTCGGCATCGCCCCCGGTGTGCTGCAGACCTTCCAGCGCGCGGCCACCATCCGCGATGCGTTCTTCCGCTCCGGCGGCACCCAGCCGATGGTGCGCTTCGAACTCAAGCCGGTGGCGATGGACTCGACCATCACCCAGTTCCTGCTCGACCTCGACGGCCAGCAGTTGAGCTACGACCACGGCCCGAGCCGCCCGACCGCCATGCAGTGGCCGAACCCGGGCAGCATCGGCGTGGTGCGGATCTCCATCATGCCGCCGTCGTCCAGCGGTCGTTCCGGCATCACCCTGGACGGGCCGTGGGCCTGGTTCCGCTTGCTGGAGCAATCGGACCTGACCGCCGGCAACTCGCCGGATCGCTTCAACCTGCGGTTGCGGGTCGATGGTGCCAGCGCCTCTTACGAGTTGCGGGCCAACAGCGCCTTCAACCCGTTCAAGAGCCGAGTGCTCAGCGGCTTCAGCCTGCCGGAGCGGCTATGAGTACGCCGGGTTTCTATGGAAAGTTGGCCAGCCGCGGCGATTTCGTCAGCCGTGGCTTGCCCCAGGGGTTTATCGGGCCGTGGGATTCGTGGTTGGCGGCGGGTTTGCTCGCCAGCCAGAGCAGCCTCGGCGAGCGCTGGCTGGATGCTTACCTGGTCAGCCCGCTGTGGCGCTTCATGCTCGCGCCGGGTGTGTGTGGCCCGGACGCCGCCGTTGGGGTGGTGATGCCGAGCATCGACCGGGTCGGCCGTTATTTCCCGCTGACCGTCGCGGTGCTGCTGGAGCCCGATGCGGACCCGGCGTCCGTGGTGGGCGGTGCCGACGAGTGGTTTGAGCGGGTCGAAAACCTGTTGCTGAGCACGTTGAGCGTGGAGGCCAGTTTCGAGGCGTTCAACGAACAGCTGGAAACCCTCGGTAGCCCGATGCACCTGCCGCGCACGCCGAGCAGCCGTTTCGCCAGCCTGCATCGTTTCGATGCCACCGACCCGCAGCGGCGCATGAGCGCCCTGGCCGAGTCGGCCTGTGAAGGCGTGAGCCTGTGGTGGGGCCAGGGATCGGAGCGCATTGCCCCGGGTTTGATGCGCTGCCAGGGAATGCCGGCAGCCGCTGATTTTGCGCAATTTTTGCTCGGCCAAGAAGGTGTTGTGTAGATGCGTCCAAGTGCCGGAAAAGCAATCAAGTCTGCAAGCAAGAGTCATGTCGGGATGGTCCGCCAGGTCAACGAAGACGCCTGCCTGGACCTGCCGGAAAACGGCCTCTGGGTGGTGGCCGACGGCATGGGCGGGCATGCGGCGGGCGACTACGTCAGCAGCCTGATCGTCGACAGCCTGCGCGGCATCGCCGTGGGGCGTTCGCTGGATGAGTACGTCGCGGCGCTGCAAAGCGACCTGCTACGGGTCAACGCCGCCGTGCGGGAAGAAACCGCCAACCGTGGCGTGACCATGATGGGCAGCACCGTGGTGGTCCTGGCCGTCCGCGACCTGCGGGGCATGTGCCTGTGGGCCGGTGACAGCCGCCTGTATCGCCTGCGCGACGGCGTGCTCGAAGGCATCTCCCGGGACCACAGCTACGTCCAGGATCTGCAGGACAGTGGCCTGCTCAGCGAAGCCGAGGCGCGGGTGCACCCGCGGGCCAACATCGTCACCCGGGCCATTGGCGTCGAGGCGCAACTGAACCTGGCGCTGACCGAACTGCTGCTGGTGCCTGGCGACAGCTACCTGTTGTGCAGCGACGGGCTGACCAAGACCGTCGAGGATGAGGAGATCCGCGAAGTACTGAGCCACGACGAGCCGGGCGAAATCGCCAGCAGCCTGGTGTCCCTGGGCCTGATGCGTGGCGCGCCGGACAACATCACCGTGGTGGTCGTGAAGGTGGCGTCATGAGCTTGACCCTGAACATTGTCATCCCCGGCTACGACATCGAAGGGCCGATCGGCGAAGGCGCGATGGCCAGCGTGTACCTGGCGACCCAGCGTTCGCTGGAGCGCAAGGTGGCGTTGAAAGTGATGGCGGCAGCCCTGGCCGCCGACCCGACGTTCTGCGAGCGTTTTTTGCGCGAAGGCAAGACCCTGGCGCGCCTGTCGCACCCGCACACCGTCACCATCCATGACATCGGCAACGTCGGTGAGCTGTATTACATGGCGATGGAGTACCTGCCCAACGGCACGCTCAAGGAACGCATCGCCGCGGGCCTGACGCCGGAGCAGGGCCTGACCTACATCCGCCAGATCGCCTCGGCCCTGGGGTATGCCCACGGCTTGGGCCTGGTCCACCGCGACGTCAAGCCGGCCAACATCCTGTTCCGCGCCGACGGCACGGCGGTGCTCTCGGACTTCGGCATCGCCAAGTCCCTGGACGACCGCACCCAGTTCACCCAGGCCGGCTTTGCCGTCGGCACCCCCAGCTACATGAGCCCGGAACAGGCCCGTGGGCAAGACATCGACGGTCGCGCCGACCTGTACGCCCTGGGCGTGGTGCTTTACGAAATCCTCGTCGGCAAACTGCCGTATACCGGCAACGACGCCCTGTCCACGGCCCTGGCGCACCTGACCGAACCGTTGCCGGAGTTGCCGGTGCACCACGGCCGTTACCAGGACGTGTTGCGCAAACTGTTGGCGAAGGACCCGGCGGAGCGTTTCCCGGACGCGGCGGCGTTGCTGCGGGCGCTGGATAACCTGCCTGAGGAGTCGGAAGCGACGCTGATCCGGCCGTTGTCGTTGCAACTGCCGACCACGTCGCCTGCGGTGGATGACTTGGCGGGCCTGACGCCCATGTCCATCGACATTCCCAGCGGCCCGGCTTATTCACCACCGCCGCCACAGTCCAAGCCCGTTCCTCCGCCGATAAAACCGACGGTTCAATCCTCGGTGTCGGAGCAACGCAAAGGGCCGGTGTTCGCCCTGGCCGCCGTTGCGGTCGCCGTGGCGCTGGCGTTGGGTGGCGCGGGTTATTGGTGGTTGGCCGGTGACGATGGCAAAGAAGTGAAGACGCCAGTGGCCACGGCCACCTCGGTCAAGCCACCGGAAGTGACGCCGCCGCAGGCCCCGGACGTGCCGGCGGTCAAGCCACCCGCCGCCCCGCCGGCCCAGCCTCCTGTGGCGACCGAGGCCGACGGTGGTCAGCGTCCGCTCTTGATGGCCGGCAAGAAAACCCTGTTCCAGCGCGTGCTCAGCAAGCCGGGGGCGAAACTCGCCGAGGCGCCGGGTGCCGCACCGGGCAAGGCACTGCCGGCGTTTTCGGTGTTGTACGTGTATCAGCGCAAAGACCTCGATGGCAGCGCCTGGGTACGGGTCGGCGCGGCCACCGACGGGCGCAGCGACGGCTGGTTGCCTGCCGCCCAGGTCAGCGACTGGAAGCAAAGCCTGGTGCTCAAATTCACCGAACGTTCCGGCCGTGCGCCAGTGATGTTCCTGCGTCAGCCTGGGGAAGTGGAAAAGCTCCTGGCTAACCCATCGGCCGCCAAGAACGTGTTGCTCAAGGCCCAGCAGAGCCCGCAGGACGACCAGCAAGTGCTGGCCCTTGAACCGGCCGCCAGCGCGGTGCCGCAGAGCCAGTTCTATCTGTTGCCGATCTTCGATTCCCGCGAAAGCCTCGATGAAAACGGCCAGCCGGTGCAGTTGCTGAACGTGGCGTCCATCGACCCTGGCAACACCCCCAAGGCGGCGGGCAACACGCCGATCACCACCGCCAACGCCGACGCGTTCCGCACCGCCGTGGTGCTGGTGGTGGACACCACCGTGTCGATGCAGCCCTACATCGACCAGGTGCGCGACGTGGTCCACGAACTGCAAACCCGCATCGCCGAGCGCGGCGAGTTGGACAGCGTCAGCTTCGGCATGGTGGGTTTCCGCAGCAGCATCAAGAAAACCCCGGGCCTGGAATACGTCGCCAAGACCCTGATCACCCTCGAGCAGGGCCGCGACCCGCAGCGCTTCATGGAGCTGGCGCGGCAGGTCAAGGCATCGACGGTGTCGAGCCATTCGTTTAACGAAGACGCGTTCGCCGGGGTCATGGAAGCCGTCGAAGGCATGGACTGGTCCGGTTACGGTGGGCGCTTGATCCTGTTGGTCACCGACGCCGGTGCCCTGCGCAAGAACGACCCATTTGCCGCCACGCAAATGAACGAGGCCGAAGTGCGCCAGGCGGCGCTGGGCAAGCAGATCAAGATCTACGCCTTGCACCTGCTCAGCGACGCGGGCAAGAAAACCCATGCCGGCGCCCAGAGCCAGTACCGCACCCTGACCGCCGACGCCAACCCGCAGATCGGCGACCTGTACATTCCGGTGCCGGGCGCCGACGTGCGCAAGTTCGGCGAGCGGGTCGACGAGATCGGTTCGGTGTTCGCCGACCTGGTTCATCAGGTGCGCAGCAACAAGGCGCAAAGCGTGCCACTGCTCAGCTCCGCGCCGAGCCTGGCCGACAAGTCGGCCGCGGTCGGCTACGCGATGCACATGGATTTCCTGGGGCGCAAATCCGCCAGCCAGGCGCCGCAACTGGTCAGCGCCTGGACCGCCGACCGCGACCTGACCAACCCGGCGCTGCCGGCGTTCCAGGTCTGCGTGATGCTGACCAAGCTGCAACTCAACGACCTGCAGCAGTCGCTGAAGCTGATCGTCGACGCGGCCCGCAAGACCCAGAGCTCGCCCAAGGATTTCTTCCAGGAAATCGCCAGCGCCAGTGCCTACATGAGCCGCGACCCGTCGGCCCTGCGCAAGGGCGGCAACCTGGCCGACGGCGGCATTCTCGGCGAATACCTGGAAGGGCTGCCGTACCGCAGCAAGTCGCTGAACATGACCCAGGACTTGTGGCTGTCCTTGAGCGTGGCCGAGCAGGAAGATTTCATCGATGAGCTGGATTCGAAAATCCGCCTCTACGAAACCTTCCACAACGACCTCGCCAACTGGGTGCGCTTCGGCGACGCCGAGCCGGGCGATGCCTTGTACCGCGTTCCGTTGTCGACGCTGCCGTGATGCTGACCCTCAACGCCGTGCACAAAAGCCGGGGCGCCGGCAGCCAGCGCTACAGCCTGGTGATTCCACGGCTGCAATTGCGCGGCGGTGAACAACTGGCGGTGGTCGGCCCCAGCGGTTGTGGCAAGAGTACGTTGCTGGACCTGCTGGCGCTGGTGTTGGCGCCGGATCAGGCCGGGCGGTTCGACTTCACGCCCGCCGACACGCCGCTGGACATCGCCAAATTGTGGCGTGCGTCGCAACAGGGCACCTTGGCCGAGCTGCGCAGTCGTTACCTGGGTTATGTTCTGCAAACCGGCGGCCTGTTGGGCTTCCTGGATGTGCGCGGCAACATCGCGTTGTCGCGCAAATTGCTGGGCTTGAAGGATGACGCAAGCGTGACGCGCCTGGCTGGGCAGTTGGACATCGCCGATCAACTGGACAAGAAACCGGCGGACTTATCCGTCGGCCAGCGCCAGCGGGTCAGTTGTGCCCGGGCGTTGGCCCATGGGCCGCGCCTGCTGCTGGCCGATGAGCCGACCGCCGCCCTCGACCCGCTGAACGCCGAGCGCGTCATGCAGTTGTTAGTGGCCCAGGCTCGCGAACACGGCGTGTGCTGTGTGGTCGCCACCCACGACGAGGCGCTGGCCCGCGCCAGCGGTTTGCAGGTGCGACGCATCAGTTGCCGTCGCGATGCCGACGGCGGTGTCACCGCCACCCTTGGGGAGGCTTGCTGATGCGCGGCGCGCTGGTGGCTTCCCTGGCCTGGCAGGATTACCGCAACGATGCCTGGCTGTCGGCCTGCTCGGTGCTTGCTCTGGTGGCTGTGGTGGCGCCGTTGCTGGTGTTGTTCGGCCTGAAGTTCGGCCTGGTCAGCAGCCTGACCGAGCGCTTGCAGAACGACCCGGCCACTCGGGAAATCATCCCCTTGGGCGGCGGTCGCTTCAGTGCCGAATTCATCGAACAGTTAAGCCAGCGCGGCGACGTGGCCTTTGCCTTGCCGCGCACCCGCCAGATCGCCGCCACGGCGGATCTGAGCAGCGATGCTTCGGTCGTTACGGTCGAGATGATTCCCACCGCGGTCAACGATCCCTTGTTCGAGCATTTGCCGGTGCCTCAAGGCTTGGATCAAGTGGTGCTCAGCCAGACCGCCGCTGAAAAGCTCGGCGCCAAGGCCGGCGATTGGGTGCAGGCCAGTTTCGGCCGGCAGGTGGCCGGTCGCAGCGAGGCGCAGCGCACCCGCGTTCAGGTCTTGCACGTGCTGCCCTTGGAAGCCTTCGCCCGGGACGGCCTGTTTGCACCGCTGGCCTTGCTGGAGGCCGCCGAGGATTACCGCGACGGCCGCGCCGTGCCCGCGTTCGGCTGGCCGGGCGATGCGGTGAGTGTGGCCGGGCAACGGGTCTACCCGGCGTTTCGTTTGTATGCCCGCAGCCTCGGCGACGTCGAGCTGCTGCGTCAGTATTTCGCCGGGCAGAACCTGCTGGTCTCGACCCAGGCCCAGACCATCGCACAAGTGCAATCGCTGAGCCGCAATCTGTCGATCGTGTTCTGGATCATCGCCGGGTTGGCCTTGGCCGGTGCCTTCGCGGCGATCTTTGCCGGCGCCCTGGCGGCGGTCGAGCGTAAGCGTCGGGAGTTGTCGGTGTTGCGCCTGCTGGGGGTTTCCACCGCGGCGCTGTTGCTGTTCGTGGTGTTGCAGGCGCTCTACAGCGCCACGTTCGCGGCCCTGCTGAGTGCCGGCTTGTATGGCCTGGCGCAGTCGGGCCTCAATTATTTATTTGCACAGATGCCCGGCGAATACGCCAGCCATCTGTTGGTGCGTCACTACACTTTGGCCCTGCTGGCCGTGCTCGGCGTCAGCGCCGTCGCGGCGGCTTGCGGTGGCTGGCGGGTGGCGCGCATCCAGGCGTGTGAAGGAATTCGCGATGTATAAGTTATTGGGCGCCGCCGTGGCGCTGAGCCTGGCCAGCATGGTCTGGGCAGATGAAGGCACGGACAAGCTGGACAACCCCAAGCCGTTGCCCGACGACGTCAGCCTGCCGCTGCCGTGCGAAGGCCAGATGGTGTTCCGCTACGTCTACATCCTCGCCCAGGGCACCCTGGACGACCGCGAGATCAGCCTCGGTTACCCGTTCAGCGAAGGCGAGGCGGGTTATCAACAGTCGTTCATTTCCGGCTACCGGCGCGACTTCATCAACGGCCAGTTCACCCTCAAGGACCTGCCCACGGACTGGAACAAGACCATCACGCCGTTGATGCCCAAGACCGACGCCAAGACGCCGCTCAAGCCGATGCTGTACTTCATCGGCAAGTACGAGGTCACGGCCCGCCAATACGCCCAGGTCATGGCCCAGGCGCAATCGCTGGCCAGTGGCGAAGCGGCGCCGGCCTGCGAAACCCTGCAAGCCGATTTGCCCCAAGGCGTGGCGGGGCGTTTGCCCAAGGTGAAACTGTCGAAGTTCGAGGCCGAACGCTTCTCGGCGGTGTACAGCGCCTGGTTGATGAAATACCACAAGGACCTGCTGCCGGTGAGCGGTCGCGGCACCTCCGCCGAAGACGGCGGGTTGGGTTTCGTGCGCTTGCCGACGGAAGTCGAATGGGAATTCGCCGCCCGCGGCGGGCAGGCCGTCAGCCGCCAGGACCTGGAAGGGCGCCTGTTTCCCCGGCGCCTGGAGGGCAGTGAAAGCGACGGGCCGCTGGCCGATTGGGCGGTGTTCAACCAGGTTGCCGGTGGCACCGGTCAGGCGGCGCGGCTGATGCCCATCGGCACCAAGTTGCCGAACCCTATCGGCCTGTTCGATGTGGTGGGCAACGCGGCCGAGATGGTCCAGGAATCCTTCCAGTTGGTGCACGCTGGTCGCCGCCAGGGCGCTTATGGCGGCTTCGTGGTCAAGGGCGGCAACTACCTGGAAGGCGAGGGCACGCTGTTCACCGGCATGCGCCGCGAATACCCGCTGTTCGCCGCCGACGGTACCGAGCAGAGCAACGAAACCACCGGTTTTCGCGTGGCCGTCGGGGCATTGTCGGCGCCGCGTTCGCGCTACAAGGAATTGTTCGCCCAATGGCAGAAAGAGGGTCGGCTCGCGTCCCTGACCGACGCCATTGATGACGCTGACGACCCGACCAAACGCCTGGACAGCATCATCGCCGCCAGCGTCGATCCGCGCCTGCAAGCCGAACTGGGCCTGGTCAACGAAGAGCTCAAGCGCAACGTCTCGCTCATCGCCCAGCAGCGCGAGGAAGCGGCAGGCAACCTGATCCAGTCGTCGGCCCTGGTGGCCGAGACCGTCAACAACTACAACATTCGCCTGACCAATCTGCAGAACAGCCGGCAAGCCGCGCTGGACGCCAAGGATGAGGCCAGCGCCACGCTGTTCGCCACGGCCATCGACAACGGCCGCAGCGCACTGGATGGCGCGGTGGCGATCTACATCGACAACCTGGCCACCGGCACGCGCTACACCGATGCCGTGATCCAGGCGCAGTTCCAGCGCATCAAGGAAGAATTGGAGCGCAAACCGGTACTGGGCAAGAGCCTGGTGGCGCGTGCAACGTTATTCGTTCGTCATGTCGGGGATTATCGTCAGCAAAAACGAGCCGACCCGGCGGCGATATTGAAGGAATTGCTCGCATCGAACGCTCAGCGGTCTTGAGTGTCCGTTGTCAGCGAGCTTGGAAGGGACTCAGGCGGCGATAGCGCCGCGCTGAGCTTGGTCAACACTTAAACGAGAACACAACTATGCTTTTCTCCCGTAAACCATTTGCTTCGGTTTCCAAGCGTCACTTGCTGATGGTCGCTGTCGGCTTCAGCACCGTACTGACCGGTTGCGCCACGTCGCCGACCTCCAAGGTCGCCTCGAGCACCAAGGTCGAGTACTACCCGAACTGCTACGAGCCGGTGCAGCACCTGCGCTCCACCGAAGGCAACATGACCAAGTCGGTCGTCACCGGTGCCGCTGTCGGCGCTGTCGGTGGTGCACTGCTGGGCGCCCTGACCGCCGACAAGGAAGACCGTGGCCGCAACGCCGCCATCGGTGCCGCGGGCGGCGCCCTGGCCGGTGGCGCAGCCGGTTACTACACCGAGCGCCAGAAGCAGATCGCCGATGACAACCAGCGCATCGCCTCCTACGCTGCCGACGTCAACAAAAGCGTCTCCGACATCGACCGCAGCACCGCTTACGCCAAGACCTCGCAGCAGTGCTACCAGAACGCGTTCAGCAAACTGGTTGCCGACCGCAAGGCCAAGACCGTCAACGACACCGAAGGCCGCAAGCGCCTGGCGGAAATCGTTTCCGGCCTGAAAGAGTCGAACGACCTGATCGTCGCGGTCAACGGCAAAGCCTCGGAAGACCTGAACAACTACACCCAGGCCTATGAGAAAGACCTGCAGCAAGTGGGTGTGCAGCGTACTGACGTGGTGACCGTGGCCACTGCTGATACCACGCCGGTCGTGGCTCAGACCACTACCAACAAGAAAAAGAACAAGAACGTGCAGCCGGCGAAGAAGAAAGACCTGCCGACCGTGCCGAAAGAAGCGGTGACCACCGAGAAAACCCTGCAGACCGCCAAGGCCAAGCAGGATGAGAGCAAGCAGGTGGCCAGTGCCGGTACCACTCAGGTCAACAGCATGTGCAAGAACCCGGACCTGGGTGACTGGGCACCGGTGCCTTGCCCGAATGTTTGATTGAGTGAGGGCTGCTGATCATTGGTCAGCAGCCAAAACCTGTGGGAGCGGGCTTGCTCGCGATAGCGTCCGTTCAGTTGGCATCCATGTCGATTGACCCGCCGCCATCGCGAGCAAGCTCGCTCCCACAGTTGTTTTGTGTTGCCGGTGATATCTGCGACACCTCCAATCCCCTGTGGGAGCGGGCTTGCCCGCGAAGGCGGCCTTACAGCCGGCCTGTCTCTTCCGGTTTTACTTCGATCAAACTGTGGGAGCGAGCTTGCTCGCGATGGCGGCCTGACAGCCGGCCAGGATGTTTTTGACTAAGTACATATCCATTTCTGCGGTAACGGCTACTGGCGGTTCCGCTCTTACAGCGGGTCACTTTTGGCAAACGCCCCAAAAGTAACCAAAAGGTCTTTGCCCCACCACTCGGCACCTCGCCTAGGCTCGGTGTGCCCTCACTCCGGCATTGCTCCGTGGGCCGCCGCGAAGGGCCATCCATGGCCCAGCGCGGCTACCTCGGCATCCATGCCGAGGTGCCCACTGCGCAATACCTACGTTCGGCCAGCGTGGTCAACGGGGCCCCCAGATCAAAAGCCCGCCGAGGCGGCCTTATAGCCGACCTGGCTCTTTGGCCGTCCCCCGATCCAACTGTGGGAGCAAAGCTTGCCCGCGAAGGCGGCCTAATAGCCGGCCTATCTCTTG